>NZ_FR892829.1:40715-50964 GCF_000434895.1 Phascolarctobacterium succinatutens CAG:287 | reverse complement strand
GCTCATATTTGTTGATTACGGGAATGCTTCTTTATAAGACAGTACGTATTTCTTTGTAGATGATAATCAGCAGCAGCAAAGCCACCGAAACCAAAGCAGTTACACCACCCGGCGCCGCACCCAGCCAGTAGGAGGTCACAAGGCCTGTGATAATAGCGATAAAGCTCAGCACCATGGCTGCCAGCATCGTCACCTTAAAGCCCTTGCCCAGCTGCAGAGCCGCCGCCACCGGCAGAGCAATCAGCGAGCTGATAACCAGAATGCCTACCACACGGATGGAAACAGCAACCATAGCTGCTACCAGCAGAGCAAAGATATAATTAATCAGGCGTGTTTTTACGCCGGCAATTTTTGCACCGTCTTCATCAAAGGCCAGCATAACCAGCTGCGGATACAAAAGGTAAACGGCGGCCAGCGACACTACGCACAGTACTGCTACCGCCAGCACATCGTCAGGCGTTACGGTCAGAATGCTGCCGAACAAAAATGCTTCTACATTAGTATGTACCATACCGCTGCTGATAATCGTAATCGCAATACCGACAGACAGCGACAGAATGATAACCAGTATAAGCTCCGCATAGCGGCGGAAGCGCTGACGCAAAACCTCAATCAGCACAGCAAAGACAGAGGTTACGGCAAAGGCGCTGATAATCGGGTTCACCTTAACAAGCAGGCCTACCGCCACACCGGCCAGCGATGCATGCGCCAGCGTATCGCCAATCATGGAATAGCGGCGCAGCACCAGGAACATACCAATCATCGGACACATTAAAGAAATCAGTACAGAAACCAGCAGTGCATTCTGCATAAAAGCGTATTCCAGCATTATTCCGCACCTCCTACATTATCCTGCATATATTCATGAACATATTCCTGCGGATTGCAGAAATGACCATAACCGTTCATGACATGGTACATTTTATCGGCATTACGCGCCGCAAATTTCAGGTTATGCTCTACCGTGATAATGGTAATACCCTGCTCATGCAGCTCCTGCATAAATTTATACAGCTCCTGCTGGCTCTTGACATCAATGCCGGTAGAGGGCTCATCAAAAATCAGCAGCTGTGGGCTACCCAGCAGTGCTCTGGCAATGAGTACCTTCTGGCATTGGCCGCCGCTCAGCGTACCGATTAAACGGTCACGCAGGTCATAAACATGCATCTGCTCCAAACAGCGACGTACAGCCTGCTTGTCCGTCACCTTCAGCACACGGCGATAGTATTCCATCACCTCATATACAGTTATCGGAAACTGGCTGTTGAGTGTTTCAAAACGCTGCGGCACGTAGCCGATGCTGCTAAAAGTATTCTTCAATTCACCTTTTGACGGCTCCAGCAAGCCCAAGAGCAGCTTGACCAGCGTACTTTTGCCGCTGCCGTTTTCGCCGACAATGGCAATATATTCACCGTCATTTACTTGCATATTGATATCGCGCAGCAGCTCGCTGCCGGATTCATAGGCAAATTCTATATGCTTCAGTTCTATCATATTGGCTCCTTCATTTACTCACGGCAGCCTGCGCTGCCTTTTTGTTGCAGTAAATATTATAGACCTCACCCGGCAAATATGCAAGTCATTTGCATTTAGCTTGACAAGAAAGTTCAAGAGTGTTATGATAAAATCTGCTATAATATGCAAATCATTTGCGTTTATTTATGTTTAAATGAGGAGGACAACCCATGAAAAAGCTCAGTATTATTTTTTGTATTTGCACACTGCTGCTCTGCAGTCTGCTGGCAGGCTGCGGCAGCAAGGAGCCTGCACCTGCTGCAGACCATAAGCTACGGGTTGTGGTAACCTTTAACGCTATGAAAGAATTTACTCAGGCCGTAGGACAGGATAAAATTCATATAACTTCCCTGATTCCCGACGGCACAGAGCCACATGATTTTCAGCCTACCACTAAAACTATGCAGGCCTTGAGCAACGCCGATATTCTGATTTACAACAGCAATGGTATGGAGCGTTGGGTTAAACAGGCAGTGAAAGCAGCCGACAACAAAAAACTAGTCACAGTGGAAGCTTCCAAAGGCATTAAGCTCATCGGCCTGACAGATCTGGACTTGATTATCGAGCACGGCCGGTATGACCCACATACCTGGCTAAGCTTGAGCTGCGCCCAAGCAGAAGTGAAAAACATTGCCCAAGCGCTGGCACAGGCAGATCCGGCCAATGCTGATTTCTATAAAAAAAATGCGCAAGTTTATCATCTAAAACTGCAGGAGCTGTTATTAAAATACCAAACGCTATTTGCACAGATACCTCAGAAAAACTTTGTCACCGGTCATGCTGCCTTTGCTTACCTGTGCCGTGACTTCGGCCTGCAGCAGCAAAGCATCGAGGATGTTTTTGCCAGCGGCGAACCAAGCGCCCAAAACCTGGCCAAGCTGACAGCCTACTGCAAGGAGCACAATGTAAAAACTATCTTCGTAGAAGAAGCGGTAAGCCCCAAAACATCAGAAACACTGGCGCGCGAGGTTGGTGCCACTACGCAGGAAATATATACTATTGAATGCAGCAACGGTGAGAAAACCTATCTTACCCGCATGGAAGAAAACCTGGACGCTATTTATAAAAGCCTGAAAAAATAAAAAGGCTGCCATCTTGGCAGCAAACAAAATTATCTACGCACAGCAAAACGCCGCGGCTTACGCAGCAGGTCATCGACCTGCCGCAGCCACGGCGTTTTTACGTACACATCGCTCCGTCGGCCGAGCCGGCAAAGCTGATTCACTTTTTGTTCTTAGGCAGCACATCCTCATTCTTAGACGAATAAGGATTGATATTTTTCAGCTGCTGATTGGGACGGTAATTATCACGCGCCGACGAGCCCCAAATAATCATCCAGGTCAGAGAAAAGCCCATCAGGAGCCACAAAACGGCCATAGCCGCCGCAGGGTACCACGAAAGATTGAACCAGTAGCTAAAGCCCCAGAGCAGCACCGCAATAAACCCCCATTCCCAGTTCACTATCAGGTTGGCAATAAAGCAGATAAAAAAGCCTGAATTTATAGTCGTTCTGCGCATAATAACCTCCCTTTAAAAAAACGGCCGCGATAAACAATCGCAGCCGCAAAAAGTTTCAGCTCATTATAATATCAGTAGCTGCCACCGCCGCCGCCATGATTATCATCAGCAGAGCTTTCGCTTACAGAACCATCATCACTGCTGCCGCTAGATTTAGACTTCGGAACAGCAGAAACGTTGGTGTACAGATAAGTATCATTGCTGTGCGTCAGCGCAAAGGTTTGCTTATCCAAGTAGGCATTTGCTTCGACAGCCTCACGCACGTTGCTCATACCCTGAATCAGGAGTGCACGCCAGCCATAGGCTGCAGCACCGCCGATACCGGCAGCAATTACTAAAGCAAACCAGTTGAAGCCTGCATTAGGATCCCACGGCTCGCCTTCCTTTTCGTAATACTCAAGGAGCTCGCCTGCTTTTTGAGCATAGGTGATGTAGCCTTGGGCATAATTATCTTTCTTGAACTCTGCAACCATCGGCTTGCTCATATACTCAACGCCTTCATTGCCAACGATAACCTACTTCAGCTGTTTATCGGTAGCAATATACCATTTACGGGTGTTGGTAACCTGCAGCAATACCATATTGCCCTTGGCACCGTCATTATAAACATCGTCGAGCAGCTTATTGGCATATTCACCGGGAACGGCACCGCCAATTGTCTTCATGGTTACAACAGCAATGCGTACATTATGCGCCTGCTCCTGCTTGTGCAGCTCTGCCAGAACTGCCTGACGCTGCTGCGGTGTAAGAATCTTGGCATTATCCACCAGGCTGGGCGCAGCAAAGGCTGTTACACTGGCTAACATAAGGACTGCCAGCATGGTTAAGATTGCAAATAACTTTCTCATTCCGGCACCTCCTTATAAGATGAACTTCACAATGAAGTAGCTGATAATTGTTACAATAATAAAGGTCAGGGCAGTGTAATTACGCAGCTTGCCATAGTCAATCGGCAGACTGCCGACAACCTTACCCGTCTGACCGTTCATCATAAAGGTATAGGGCTTATCCTCAAAGCGTGTAGACAGAATCCATACCGGCACCATTGCATAATGCACAGCATTTTCATCCTTGATAACTGCACAGTCACCATTGCTGGTTACACGGGTATAGCCTGTAACGGTATTTTCAAGACAGCCCTCGGCACTTTTGACAACACGCTCATCAGCACGGACTACAGCAGCCTCGGCATCCACATCATATTTATCTGCCAAAAAGCCTGTCAGATAAGCAGTGCTGAAGGGAACCATTTCGCTGTAGTCAAATGGCTCGATGCTCTCCATAAAGGTATCGTCCATCTTCTCGCTGCCATCTACAGGGATGCGCTCAAAGGACATGGTGCCTTCACGCTCGCAGTTATAGACAACGGTAGTCGTAACAACCTCATCATCGGTTTCATAAACACTGTCGCTGGCACCTTGATAGCTGCCGCTGGCGCTAACCTTGGAGTCAAACAGCCAGAACGGTACATACATCGCCTGGATATCCTCCACACGATTGTTGGCCGTAAAGGAGTTAGGCAGCAGGGTTCTTCCCTTGTAGAATTCCTTGAGGGCAGCAACAGCTTGCTCTTTGGTTTTCTTGAAGGGAATGATGAAGTCCGGCTTCAGCATACCTTCAAAGCGGCTCGGCAGCATAGTCGGGCTGCCGCAGTAGCAGCATTCTGTTGCCATGGTGTTGCCATCGCTCACAATCTGCGCACCGCAGCTGGAGCAGGTAAAGGCCTTCATCTGCTCTGCTTCTTCAGCTTCCCACTCGCTGCCGGCAGCAGAGGTATCCCACTTAGCCTCCTTGGCAGCCTGCGCTTTGGCAGCAGCGGCTTCCTTGGCGGCATACATTTCTTCTATAGTCTTAACTTCCAGTTCGGTACCGCAGTATTCGCAGGTCACCTTATCATGACCGGGCAAAAACGTCAGCGGCGCGCTGCAGTTAGGGCACTTATAGCCTACAGAGGTTTCAGCCATAATATCACCTCGTTAAAATATAGTTATGCAATCTTGATTGCTCCCGCTCCCCCTTCAACCACCTATTTCGACATCTTGCCTTCCCCTCAGTGAGGCGGAAGGGAGTTGTCCATCGCAATTAAATACCGTTCCAGTCAGAAGCAATTTCCCAGTACCCAAAGGGCACAACGCAAATTTCGTGTGGAACCAGGACGAAGCTTCGGTAAAATTTGTCAGATAGTAACAGTATGTTACGTACCCTCGCTTCTATGGTTCCGGACACTTATTTACTAAAATTACTATTCCTTACACGATATGTTAATTGCTCACTAAGGCTTTCGATTCACCCATTATTTTTTGCTAACCTTCTTGCCTTCCCCTTGGGGAAGGTGCCGAACGTAGTGAGGCGGAAGGGGCAGCATAGGAGCATACATCATGCTTGCATTCGCATCTGACGCAAGCTGTTAATATATGAGGTTATTGTTTGTCGTTATCATCGAAAATATCGCCGCACTCAGGGCAGAACTTAGGCGGATGGTGCGGATCTGGCGGCTCCCAGCCACACTTATCGCACTTGAACAGCGGTGCTCCCTCAGGCTTCTTGCTGCCGCATTCAGCGCAGAACTTGCCTTTGTTTACAGCGCCGCAGCTGCAGGTCCAGCCATCCTCTGCCGGTTTGTCTTCCGGCTTCTTGCTGCCGCAGTTAGCGCAGAACTTACCAGTATTGGTAGTGCCACAGCTGCAGGTCCAGCTGCCCTCTGCCGGTTTCGGCTCAGGCTTCTTGCCGCCGCAGTTAGCACAGAACTTACCGGTGTTGGTAGTGCCACAGCTGCAGGTCCAGGCATCTGCTGCCGGTGCTGCTGCCGCAGGGGCGGCAGGGGCGGCCGGCGGCGGAGTAGGAGGTTGCGGCTGTTGCGGATAAGGCGGTTGTCCGTAAGGAGGCTGTTGGCCGTAAGGATTCTGCTGAGCATACATCTGCTGCTGTTGTCCTTGGGCAAACAAGCCAGCCACATTTGCGCCACCGGCCATTCCGGCCATATTCATGCCAACAAAACCGCCCATTGCACCCATGCCGCCTTCATTGCCAGCTGCAATACGCATAGCGTCTGCAGTAGCACCAGCCATAGCTGCTGCTGCACGGTTCGGATTGCTGAGCATCTGGATATCTTTCAGACGTTGAGCATCTTCCTCAGACATGGTTACACTTGCCAGTGCGAAGGAATAAACCTCTACACCGCGGCGGTCACGCCATTGGTCGCTCAAATCTTCGTTCAAAGCGTTAGCGATTTCTTTGCCATGACGCGGCAGTGCGCTGTAACGCATACCGTTTTCAGTGAGCGTGCCGAGGGCAACGCCCAGGCTCATCATGAGCTCGCTCTTCATCTGGCTGTCAATCTGGTCACGACGATACTCGTCAGTGATATTGGAGCATACATTGGTGTAGAACAGCAGCGGATTAGTAATCTTATAGCTGTATTCACCGAAGCAGCGGATACCAACTTCCCAATCAATGCCTAAGTTGTTGTCAATCAGGCGTACAGGAATCGGCTGAGCGGTGCCAAACTTGTTGCCGTAAATTTCCTTCATATTGAAGTAATATACGCGCTGATCCTTGCCGGGGTCACCGCCGAAGGTGAAACGTTTACCGATCTGACCGAAAATCGCCTTTACATTATCCTTCAGATTGCCGGTAAAGATAGACGGTTCAGTAGAAGTATCGTATACATATTCGCCGGGCTCGTTGCACATATCTACAACCTTGCCCTGCTCAACGATAATCATGCACTGACCTTCGTTGACAGCAACAACGCTGCCATTACTGATGATGTTGTCTTCTGCAGAAGTGTTAGAGCTGCGTCCTTGGCTGGACGTACGCTTCATACCCTTGGTTACCAGAACCTCGGGAGGCATGCTTTCGCAATAGAAAAACTCTTTCCATTGGTCGCCCAGTACGCCGCCTACAGCGCCCATTGCCGCTTTAATTAAACCCATAATACAACCTCCTTTTGTATCACTAAAAAATTAACAATTATATTTTATCAAATCCCGCTTAATATTAACAGGACTTTGAATAAAACAGCTGTACACTTATCAGCCAAGAAATTGTAAAATATTTATCTTATCCTTATCTGTAGTAAAAAACTATTCACTAATACTTTGATTTGTGATAAACTAATTGTTAGACAATCTTTGCAAATTATCTGTGCAGGTAAGCTGTTTTCCGCTTCCTTGCCTTAAGTTTAATATAAAAATTGCATTTCGTCACTACACCAAATGGCGATTTCGGGTAGGATAAGGGTAAATTTTCCTTATTTTTTACCTTTTTTCTCTAAAAATACTCTTTCAGGAGGTTTTTTCATGTCCGTTGTATCAAAAAAATTTTCTGCTTCCTTATACAGTATGTTGGTGCTGTTACTGATCTGTCTTGTTACCGCTTTCAGCAGCGGTTGCGGCAGCAAGGCATCACTCGACCCGGCCAAGCCGGTAACGCTCACCATCTGGCATGTTTACGGCAACCAGACCAATTCCCCATTTAATGATACAATCGAAAAATTCAATGCCTCTGAGGGTAAGGCCCAAGGCGTCATTGTCAAGGTTGCTTCCGTAAGCAGCTCCAATGTTATTGACAAGGCTTTGTTCGCTTCGGCCAAGCAGGAGCCCGGCGCTGTGCCGCTGCCCGACCTTTTTACCGCCTATCCGCGTGTAATCCCCGCAATGCACGATAAGCTGCTGCATTGGGACAAATACCTTGATAAAGAAGCTTTAGCTGTTTACCAACCGGAATTTTTAGCCGAAGGCTATCAGGATAAGGAGCTGCTGATGCTGCCGGTAGCAAAATCCACCGAGCTGCTTTTTGTAAACCAGACATATTTTGACCGCTTTGCTGCGGCAACAGGTGCCAGCACCGATGATTTCGCCGATTATGACAAGCTTTTTGCGCTCTGCCGCAAGTATTATACCTGGACCGGCGGCAAAAACATGTGCCAGCTGGATGATTTCTATAACTATTACCTGACGAGCATGGCATCCTTGGGCGACCCGTTAATCAAGGACGGCAAGCCGGACCTTGCCAGCTCCAACTTCAAGCGCATCTTCCGTGCCGCAGCCGAGCCTGCTATCGCCGGGGGTCTTGGTATTGAAAAGGGTTATGCGGCCGATGCCTGGAAAACAGCCGATTTAATCAGCAACGTCGGCTCTACCGCCGCCATTCTTTATATGCGCGATTACGTCACTAATCCCGACAACACGCGTGAAACTATCGTTACCAACTATTATCCCTGCCCTGTTTTCAACGGTGGTAAGGTAACACTGCTGCAGCGCGGTGTAGGATTATTTGCCATCAAAAGCACAGACGAACGCAAAAATCTTGGTGCCGTTGTTTTTGCAAAATGGCTGGCGCAGGAAAACAGCAATTTGAATTTTGCTATGCAGGCAGGCTGCCTGCCAACCAATAAGGAAGCACTGCCAAAACTGCTGAATAATCCGCAAGATGTGCATAACTTCAAATATCGCAAGCTGTATACCTGTATGCAGCAGGTATACAAAAAAGGCACCTGGCTTCATCTGCCGCACAATGCTGCCGAAATTCAGCAGAATCTGGAATACGGCAGCAAAAATATTCTGCGCGCTGCCCATCAGCAATATTTACAGGAAATTGCCGGCGGTGCCAATCCACAGCAAACGCTTGATAAGTTAGTAGAAGAAAGTTATCAGAAGCTGCTGAATTACAAGCAATAAGCCAAAAAATCCTACCAAGGAGGCTCTTAATGCTCAATAAGCTCACCAAAATAAAAAGACTGCTGCTTATAGGCAAAGAAATATGGCATAACAAACGCTCTATGCGCGGCCGTTTCATTATTTACCTGCTGTCACTGGTGCTGCTGGCAGGTTCTGCTATGCTAATCCTGTTAAACGTTATCGGCATAGTACAGCCACCAAGCCATGATATCGACCGCTTTCTTGAATATGAGCTTAACACCCGTACCAACGATATCAAACGCCAGATGAACGCGCTGGCTGCGCACAATATCGATTTGTCGCAGCAGCTGCAGAATGATATCGACCGCGTTATGCTGGAGCAGGGCATTTACAATAATTATGATGCCTTGAACAACAATCCCGAGGCTTTGACAGCGATTCAGCAAGCAACCTACCAGACTCTTGCTGCCAAGATGCAGCAGGCTCCGGCCAGCGGTGCCTTGTATCTGATTAATGCCAGCGTCAACACGAATCTGTTGGAACCAACCTATAACGGTCTTTTTCTCAAATTTACCAATATCTATTCCGAAAACACCCTTTTCAATGAAACATGTATGTTCCGCGGCAACCCTCAGGTGGCCCGCAATAATAACATCAGCCTTTACAGCACCTGGCAGCTGGAGCTTAACGTCCACGCCTATCCGCAGGCCGATAAGCTGCTGCATGCCAAGGAAAATAATATTTCCCAACAATATATCCTGACAGACGTTGCCCACCTCAAAGAAAGCTGGGAGCAGTCCCGTCTTTTCCTGATGCCTATTAACAGTAATAACGGCAGGATTATCGGTATCTGCGGCTTTGAAATCAGCAGCGTTTACTTCCAACAGCGCACCAAGCAGGCCAATTACAAGGGCTATCCGCTGATTACCGCTATTCTCGATAAAAAGGCGGACAACGAATACCAGGGACAGCTTTCCAATCCGGCCTCCTTCGTCAATTCTACTATAAAAACCAGCTCTGACGGCGAGCACGAATTATTTACTGCCGGTCAGGAGCGCTTCATCGGCTTCACCGCTCCCTTGACGGTCGGTGCCTCGGAGCACAGGGTAGCAGTCATGCTGCCTGCCGACAGCTATTATCATCTGCAGGGGCAGGCAAAAATGCGTCTGCTGATAATGCTGGGTATTATTCTGCTGCTTTCATTGCTGTCTGCCGGTTATTTCAGCAAAAGATATGTAGACCCGCTGGTAGCGGATTTGCAGCAGCTGCAGCAAAATCCCGATGCCCCTCCGCAAGCCAATGTGCTGGAGCTTAACCAGTTCTTTGAATTTCTGCAGAGTCATTCCGAGCAGCAGGCCGAAAAGCTGCGTCAGCTGCAAAGCGAAAACAATCAGGTACAAAAACAATACGGACTAGCTGCCATGCGTCTGCAGGAGGCACAGGAAAAGCAAAAGCAGACCGCCAACCAATATATTCAGCTGGAGGAACAGCTTGCCGCCCTACAGAATGAAATTCAACAGGTACGCCTGCAAATGGAGCAGACGCAGCAAGAAAAGCTGCAGGCTCAGCAGGAA
>NZ_FR892829.1:28740-40696 GCF_000434895.1 Phascolarctobacterium succinatutens CAG:287 | reverse complement strand
TCAGCAGGAACGCGAGCAGGCACAGCAGCAGTTCAACTTTGCCCAAGCTGCTTTGGAAAAAGCCATTGAAAAGAAGCTGGAATCCGTCGATCCCGACAGTTATCAGATGTTTATCGATAATCTTGCTACGCTGACACCTAAGGAGGAGGACATCTTTAACCTTTATGTACAGGGCTGCTCTACCAAAGATATTATCAGCCAGCTTGGTATCACCGAAAATACCTTAAAATATCATAATAAAAATATCTACAGCAAGCTGGGTGTAAAAACCCGTAAGGAGCTGCTGCAGTATATCGAACTGATGCGCAACGCAGAGCATTGACGCGCAGCGCATGCAAAAAGCCTCCGGCGAATTTATTCGTCGGAGGCTTTCGTTATGGGTTAGGGGTTACTATTGCAATATTAACTTTATCGCTCATTTTATCGCTCATTTATCACTCATTTATCGCTCATTTTTATTACATATATAGCCATACACACTGCTAAAACCAAATATCCAATTTAAGCTATAATTCAAACACCCCCAAAATATATCTTTCGGGGGTGTTCAAATCTTTATTTCTTAAATTTTACAGCTTCTGTCATGCCTTCTACCCTACATTACAGCTGCAGAATGAAGAATTCATCTTTAATATTTTTTCTGTCATTGCTGAGGGCAACCAGAACTCTGTTATCAGGCATATTTGCCAGGTTTACACAAGCACCGATGCTGGTTTCCTTATTATCGGTCAAATCCTTATAGCTTACAGTACCAACCAGCGTGCCGGTGTTCTTTCTGTAAATCTGCAGCTGCTGCTTGTCTACAGAGGAATCGCTGACTACCAGATATTCATCAGTCAAAGCTATATCGGTTAAGGAATTGATGGCCTTGCTATCTTCACGTTTTTCCTTGCCGATGACGCGTTTTTGCTTGCCATTGAAGTCATAAACGCTTACCAGGCCTACATCCTGAGTGCCGATACGCGCATTGCCGCCAACATAGAAATCACCGTTTCTGTCTGCAACAACGCTCTGCGGAATATTGATTTTATCCTTGTCATCAGCATCACGACTTCTGGATTCCTTACGTACTGTGCCCAAATCCTTGCCTACTCTGTAGCCATTGCGAAGATCAACCTTTCTCATTTCGCCCTGGTTCATCCAGATTAAAGCCTTATCCGCATTGCCCTTAGGAATTACAACAAGGTTATTGAAGCGTCCTTGTGCCTCTTCAATACGTTTGGTTTCGCTATCGAAATAGTTGAGTCTCATTCTCTTATTGGTATAGAAAATGCCTCTGGTGCCGTCGGAAGAAATCTTAGCATTACCGGACATAGAATCAACATTATTGTCCAACATGCGCAGACCATCTTTATCCCACTGCATCTGCACAAGTCTGTCCTTAACGTTGGCATAAATCATATCTCTGCCGACAACAGCCACCCTCATACCCTTGCTATAAGTATTTTGCAAATGCAGATTAGGATTATTTTTCAGAGTAAAGAGCTTAAATGTATTAATGCCGACCTTAACATCCTTATTCGGCAAATCCTTCAAATCAGCAGCAATCGGTTTCGGTTTAGGAGGCTCGCTGGTGCCTTTATCACCCCCGCCACAGCCGGCAATAAAGCTGCAGGCCAGCAGTCCGGCCAAAATTCCCATCGCCATACGTTTCTTCAACATAACAATCATCTCCTCATTTTACTATGGAAAAGCTTTTTATTTGATTACAATACGGCCATCGCCGTAAGGATTAGCATATTGCTCGCCAACCTTGCCATTCAGATGATTCTGCAGATATTCCATAATCGTATCTGCGTCACTCATCATTTCGTCCTGTACCAGACGTGCGCCCTTGAACATCGTAATGCCGTCACCACCGAATTTCAGCATATAGGAAGTGCCGCCAACAGTATATTTTTTCTTAACATCTAACGGTTTGCCGTCAATTTTAACATCGCTCACGCGACGGGCACCGGCAACACGCACGAAGTTGCCCTTGGCATCAAGCTCGATGCTGGAGGGAACAGAGCTGTCAATCGTGTAGCTCAGTCCGGATACCTGCATAAAGCCGCCGCTTTCTTCAGGATAGCTGATAGCACCCATCTCCAGAGCATCCAGAATCTGCTGGCCGTTTACCTCTAAAACTACGCACATATTACCGAAGGGGAAGGCCTCCAGCAAATCGTTGTAGCTGATTACGCCGGTTTTGATTTCGTTGCGGATGCTGCCGCCGTTCGCCAGCACTACATCGCAATCAAGCACTGCTCGATAAGCATCGGCAACAAAGTCACCCAAGCTGCATTCACGGTTGCGCACGATACGCTCACCCGTTGCAGGATCATTGCTGCGCAGCTGTACCAAGGCTTCGCCCACAGGCTGCTTCAGCAAAGGCTCATAGGTCTTTATTTCCTGGGCAATAACTCTTGCGATATTGGCATCCTTGCCGTTGGATTCGGTAATCAGCCGACTCTTCAGCTTGCCGTCGGGAGTAATTACCAGCTCGCCGACAGTTTTCAGCTTAGTGCCTGTTTGCGCCAGCAGCACGTCCTTGCCGACTTTATTTTTAACCATACGGGTGAAACGCTCGTGAGAGTGTCCGTCGATAACAGCGTCTACGCCCTGAGTATTTTTCGCAACGCTTTCGCTGCTCCACTGCGGAGTGGTGCCGTCCATGCCCAAATGACCTACGATAAATACATAATCCGCGCCGTCCTTGCGTGCCTTGTCGACATTCTTCTGCAGCTGTTTGTACAGCTTGCTGCCGCTCTTATCCTCGCAGAAGCTGTAAATATACTTGCCCTTCTCATTTTGGAAGAAGGTAGGCGTAGAGGTTGTCAGGCTTTCCGGTGTGCTAGCACCCACAAAGGCCACCTTGGTATCCTCATACTGCATAATTTTGTAGCCCGGCAGAACCTGCTTATTGTTGCCTGCATAAACAAAATTTGCACAATAGTAGCCTGCACGCTGCAGCGGCACCAGCTCCATGAAGCGGTCCATGCCGTAGTCAAATTCATGGTTACCGGGAATGCAGAAGTCATAGCCCAGGTAATTCATAATATCGACAACTGCCAGACCACGGGACAGCTTACCAATCGGTGCGCCCTGAATAGCATCGCCTGCATCCACCAGCGCCACGTTCGGCGTTCTTGCCAGGGCATCCTTTTTAATCTGCGCCAGACCGGCAAAGCCGATATTATCATTAATACCGCAATGGATATCATTAGTATGCAGAATAACAATGTCGTGCTCCAGCGCCCACGCCATCAGCGGAGCGGAAACAGTCATCGCTGCAGTCACTAAAAACAGCGATGTTTTTTTCAGGATTTTTTTCATATACACCACTTCCTTCCATCTTTGTACCTTCATTATACGCTCAAAAAAGCAAATGCACCCTTCCCGAAAGGCTGATTTCGGGTAGGGTAGCAGGAAATTTTACAGATTTTCAGGCTATTATGGCAAAAAAATACAGCTTCCCAGGTGGCAGGCAAGCAATTTTGCTTGCTGCCACAGGAAAGCTGCCTGCTTTATGCTACACTGATTTTTTCAGCTGCACAATTCTTAAGACCACGGATCATCTGCTGCCGGAGTCTGGATGCCGCTCAGCAGTCCCTTATAATCCCAGAGGAACCATTCGCCGGTAGAAGCCTTTTGGCGCACAGTCATCGGACGCGGGCTATCGGCACCGCCGCATGTAATCATAAAGCGTGCATACCCTTCCTCCTGATAAGTATAGGCATTAGTTTTAACCTCTACAGTATACGGCATATCCGGCTGATAGTTATTCGCCGGAGTTGCGCCCATAAAGTAGGAGCGCATCAGATACTGTCTGCCGCGGAAACGGTCTGCGAGGAACTGTTCATCTCTTTTAGGTACCGGACGAGGTCCCAGCAGCTTGTTGAGCATAGCAATAGCCTCTGTCGGATTGGTTTCGTAGCGAGCCAGTGCTGCTACAGTGTAAGCTGCAACCTGCTGAGCATCGGTTTCCGGTCCGATTTCAGCTGCCGATTGCGGCAGATTCTGGAAAATGACACGTCTGGTTTTTTCTTGCTTCTCCACTTTATTCACCGCCCTGTTAATAGTATTATCAATAGTTCTGTCGATCATTCTGTCTACGCCGATTCTTCTGTTCCAGTCAAGAGATTCTGCTGATTGCAATTGTCCCGCCAAAAGCATTGCGCAGCAAGCTAATACAATACCTTTTTTCATTTGTTGCACCTCCTCAGAATTATCCTGCGCTGTTAGATACGCAGGCATGTTTCCTTACAAGCTCATTGTACAACGGAATTTGCTGAAGCACCCCACCCAAACTGTCGATTTCGGGTAGGATGAGTAAAATTTTTTTGTTTTTCAAGGAAAATTCTGCAAAGCAGCATTTCCAGCATTATCATACACAGCAATCTCAGCAACCACATCAGCGCCACACCATTGCCAAAAATAGTGCGCAAGCATCTGCTGCCTACTCATTGGTCAAATCGTAAATCTTCCTTACCGTACCATCATCGGCAATATTATAAATCAGTCTGCCGCTCTTCTCTCCCAGATAGCGCGCATCCTTAAACTTCACCGGATTAGGAGAATCGGGATCTCCCGCCTTAGTCATAGTATGATAGCTGTAACGCTTATCAACATCAGGATACAAAGCCTTTTCTCGTTCCCACTTATAATCCCAGAAGCTAAAGCTGAAGGCATTTTTGTCCAGCAAATTAACATTCGGCTCCAGCACCAGCTGTAAAAACATCGCAGCTACAGCCCAAGGCATTTCCGTTTCACCCTGCACAAAGCGTGTACCTCTTTTGTTGCTTCTTTCATAAGTACCTGCCAAGGAAGGTTGCACCCGATTATTACCCTCAGGCTCACCCAAAATCCACTCACCGTAAAGCTTGGCTTGCGCCTGATAGCCCTGCGGATTACTCAAAGCATATTTCTCATACAACGGCATACTATATCTGTACATAGAAGGATAACCCATACCATTTTCCAGACTCATAAGACCCGGCACATGAAGATAACCGATAAAACGCTCGCCATCATGCGCAAAGCGCACTACACCGCTCGCCTCGGTCTCACCACGGTAATGGTCTTCCTGCCATTCGCCGCTGTGCACCTTAAAATACATCAAAACGCCGCGCGTAGTCTCGTACACCATAGCACCACCCTCAACATGGGTAGCAGGATTGTACATCTCATAATAGTCCGCCCGCGCAACCGACATCCCGCCGCACAACAGCAGCGCACCACACGCCAACGCACTCAATAGCTTCTTCATAAGCTCACCTCCAGAAATACAACCCCCTTCCGCCTCGCTACGCTCGGCACCTTCCCCGAGGGGGCAGGCAAGAAAGGTATAACCAAAGATTAAACTGAGCAATTAACCTATCGTGTAGGGAATAGCAATTTTAGCAAATGAGTGTCCAGAACCATAGAAGTGTCGCAACTGTTTGAGCGCTATGACGGACTTATATAGGAAAAACTCTTTATTCTATTACCCCCTTCCGCCTCGCTATGCTCGGCACCTTCCCCTAAGGGGCAGGCAAGAGGGTTCGTCAAAAACCAAGCATGAGTAAGTGGTATATCGTGCAGCGAATAAAAATTTTAGCAAATAATCGCAAAATCTCTTAGCATAGCGCGAGTTTTGCGGCACTTCGTACTGGTTCCACACGAAATTTGCGTTATGCCCTAAGGCATAGGAAAATTGCTACTGACTAAAACGATATTTAATTGCGACGCACAACCCCCTTCCGCCTCGCTACGCTCGGCACCTTCCCCAAGGGGCAGGCAAGAAAGGTATCACCAAAGATTAAACTGAACAATTAATATATCGTGTACACACCCCTCAGTCATCGCCTACGGCGATGCCAGCTCCCTTGACGCTAAGACCCAGTTTGTCGCAAGCTGCGCGCCGCGAGAAACTGTTGGTCGTGCTAATGTCGCTTGCGACGCAGGGAGCATATAAAGGTAATACGCCACACTAAATTGAGCAATTAATATATCGTAGCGAAAACAAAAAAATTTTAGGGAATGAGTGCCTGGAATAACAGAAATTGCAATGCTGTTTGAGCGCTAAGCTGACTACTGCAGCAAAATATCTTGCCCTAGCGCGAGTTTATTGCAATTTCGTCGTTATTCCGCACGAAATTACCGTCCGTAAATCGCTTTATACAACATTCTCCGGAACAACAAAACTATGTAAGCGATTTTCGGGAAAATTTTTCGTTGTAGCGCGATATGTTAATTGCGACGCACAACCCCCTTCCGCCTCACTTCGTTCGGCACCTTCCCCAAGGGGCAGGCAAGACTAATAGATTTCTGCTAAACTTCATCAGCACGTTCTTGGTTCCCCCTCGGGGGAACTGTCGCGTCAGCGACTAAAGGGGGCACTTACAAAAAAGGCCCCTGCTCCGCAATATTAACTTACGTCGCAAGGACCTCAAACTCAACTCACTGCCTCAACCCATAGCATCATTGCTGCACAACATCTTAATCTCACCATCAACTGTCACACTATAAGCATCCCACAAATTCGGATGCACATAATAAGTCATAACCAGCTCATCATTCTTATTATAAACATAAATCCCAAAATAATCGCCGTACTCCTGCGGCAGATACGAATTAAAAACGCTGTTCGGATCCTCGGCAAAACGACTGCCATAGCCAAACCAATAATCCTTACTGCTCAAATCCAAACCGGTATTCTTCACATTCAGCTTACGCAGAAAATACAGCGCCATAGTATAATCCTCTTCCGCCTGCATTCCCTCAAACCTATAAGTACCGCCGATATCAGGCTCACTCACCTTAGTAATCCCCATCTCACGTGCATCAACCGTCGGCAGCAGCACAACCTGCTTACCCTCTTGCACTCTAGCCTCGCAAACAAGCGGCTGAGAGCCATAACCAAAATAACGTGTATCCTCACCATGACGGCCCACATCAAAAGAATAATCCTCCAATACCAGCGCACCGTTCTCCAGCATACCCACGCCCTTAAACATCGGCGCATTACCGTCCTGCAAATCATAAGTAACAACAGAAGCAAAAATGCCGGACTGCGTATAAATCAGATGCAAAGAAGCATTATCCCTGCCATTCGCACCATAACGCATATACGAATACGCACCATAAGCATAAGACGCTGCCATTGCTGTTGCGCTGACAAGCAGCAGCAGGCAGAACATCAGCAAGCTAAATAATTTCTTCATCGCCACACCTCTATCTATCAACCTCGCTCAGCAGCAAGCTTCCGTCCTCACCGCTGATAGCAATACCGAAAACACGCTCCCTGCCCAAAGAATCGCGCACTGCAATACCGTTGCGCGGAAAAGACTCGGAATCACGCATCACAATAATAATCGGCTCCGTCGCACGCAGCAAATCCTTATAATAAATAGACTGCACGTTAAAAACAGGATAACCCTCAGCACTCACTTCACGCAAATCCAGCGCTACAACCTGAAAATCAGGGAAATCCACCGAGCTTGTTACCACAGCCTTCGCCGGCTCAAAAGCATCCGGCATCCGCACAACCTCGCAGGCCGCAGGATTAACATGAGCATCCTTCAGCCAGCACACATGCAGCATGCTTTGCGTAGGCTCCGGCACACTGTTGGCCTGAGCACTGCCCCAACCGCCAAACAAGCCGATACCCAGTGCCAATAACATTGCACCTAAAAATCTTTTACGCATAAAAAACACCTCCATAGTTTTTTACATCTTCTCTTAAATTAAGCCCTCTTCAGGCGTTACACCTTAATCAATCTCCTGCAGATAAATACTGCCGTCCTTACCGCTTTGCAGAATCGCAAACCTGCGCTCCCTGCCTGCATCATCCTTAAAGCTGATACCGTTCTTGGGAATAGTTTCCAAGCTCTCCAGATGCAGCACCAGCTTTTCATCAGCCATCAGCAAATCCTTGCTGTAAACGCTCTTGCCGGAAGCAAGCTCCAGCAGGCGGAACTCTTCCAGATTTTTCGTACTGCGGAAAATTACATCCGCACCCTTAAAGGGATTAGGCACGGAAACCTGCTCGTACTTGGAAAGATCAAACTTTGCATCCTGCAGCTCATGTACGCCCATGCATTCCAGATACTGCATTGCCAGGCCCTTAAAGCCTCTCTGCTTATATTCCTTCAACGGCAGCAGCTCAAGCTTCACGCTGTCACCGGCCATCTCTGCGCCCATATCAAAGAAATCATCCGCAGTCATATTAGTCTTTTGCGAAACAGCAGCATCAGCTCTGCCCACATCGTTGCGATAAACATCAAGACCCGGTTCATTATTGCTCTTCGAACGGGTAAAGTACATATCAATGCATCTTTTATTGCCGTTCGGCAGCAAATCCTTCAGCACCAGCACATAGTCTGTATTACTGCTGTTGCCGCGTGTCAGCAACATATTGTTCGCCAACAGCTTAATATTGCTGCGTGCCCAGCCCTCATCAACAAATTTTATTTTGCCGTCCACAAAGGTATAGATAGCATAGATATCCTTGCCATAATAGCCCTTGCCCTGCTTTTCGTTATCCAAAATAGCAAAAATCAGCTCCGGCACCTTGTCATTATTGATATCCTGCAGCGTATAACCAAGCATGTTCAACGCATCAACGTAACCCATACGGTCCCGCAGCTCATAAATTCCGGTCATGCCCTGCTGCGGCACCTTATCCATATTGCCATCATTCACAAAATTATAGATACCCTCCACCAGCTTGCCGTATTCACGCTCATAGGCAGGCACCTTCGCCACAGCCGCAGCTGCTTCCTCCACCTTCGTGGCCTTGGGCTGCGTTGCCGCCGCCTGCTTATCCGAACCACAGCCATTCAGCAGCATTGCCAAGGAAGCCAGCAGCGTTGCTCCTACCAGGACATTTTTACAGCTTTTCTTCAACATCTCCATCCCTCCGCTTCCCGCTGCCTGCTTTGCAGCTAATCTTTTATACCTATATTGTACCCTAAAAAAAACTAAAGCGCCCTACCCGAAACAGCAAATTCGGGTAGGGCGCAAGCTTTAAATCATAAATTTATCGCTTACAGCTTGTTAAATACATCTTCAACCATCTTCCAAACCTTAGCGCGGTCTACAGCGTAAACAATCTTCGCGTTCTGAGCACCCTCAGGAGCTGCACCGCGGAAGCCCATAGTCTGGCCGTAGCCGTAGCCGTATTGGTCATCAACATCAATCGGCAGAGTTTCGGATTCGAGAATTACGGACGGATCAATAGCAACTGCTGCTGCCAGAACGTCCCAAATGTAGTTCTTGAAGGACGGATCCTTGCGGAACATCGGGGTAGCATAGTGGCTTTCCCACATAGCCTTGAAGCGGTCGCTCTTAATGCGGCTTTCCAGATCCTTAAAATCATTGTGGCTCATCAGTTCCTTGCTGCAAACATCCAGCGGCAGGAAGATTTGCTCCTTCCAGGGAGCGCGGTAAGCCTTTTTAGCGGTTTCCGGATCAATCCAAACGTTGAACTCGGAGGTCGGCATTACGTTGCCTTCGCAGAAGAAAGCGCCTGCCATATAAACAACGCGTTTAGCCAGCGGAGCGATTTCCGGAGCCTTGTCCAGAGCAGCTGCCAGGTTAGCACCGCTGCCGATAGCAACGATGGTTACTTCGCCAGGATGCTTTTTGATAGTATCAATGATGAAATCAGCAGCATGTTCCTTTTGCGGGTTCATAACAGGCTCATCATTATAATTTTTGCGGTATTCAGCCTGCCAGGATGCCGGCTGAGGATAGCCTGCAGCGCCCAGATGGGAGTCATGGCCACGGCCGTAAATGCGTTTTTCTTTCTTCATGTTAGTGAAACGGTCCTTGCGAACGGTTTCATTAACGCCCATATATACAGGGATATCGGTGCGGCCGATGCCCTCCAGCTGACGGATAGCAGAAGCGGTACCGGTTTCAACCCAGGTATTGCCGATAACGATGGTAACACCCTTCAAATCCATTTTGGGAGATTCGGCAAGCATCATCATAGCGATGCCGTCATCAAACAAATCCACCATATCTGCATCCAGAATAACCTTTTCGCGTGCTGCAGCCTCGGCAGACAGCGGAGCAGTCATAGCACCAACGCCCATGCACATGGAAAGCAGCAGGCAACCACATAAGCTAGTTAATTTTTTCATTTTCATATTCATTACCTCCTAAAATCCCTAATTCTATAAATTTCCGCACAAAATGCAGATTTTACCTTAATCAATCTCCTCCAGATAAACACTGCCGTCCATAACCTTCGCCCGAATCGCAAACTTGCGCAGGCTGCCGGTGTCGTCCCTGAAGCAGATACCGTTCTTGATAACAGTTTCATAGCTTAGCTCAGGATCAGTTTCAAAGCTTTCCAGATGCAGTACCAGCTTTTCTTCCGGTTTCAGCAGTCCTTTGCTGTAGATAACTCTGCTGCTATCACCCTGCAAATCCAGCACTTCAAAGCTCGCCAGAGAAGTATTGCTGCTAAACAACACTTCTGCTCCCTGAGAGGGATTATCCACATAAACATGCTCATATGCGGAAAAATCTACCCTATTATCCTGCAGCTCATGCAAGCCCATGCATTTAAGGTGCTGCATTACCAGTCCCTTAAAGCCACGGCTGCTGTATTCCGCAAGCGGTAAAAGCTCGAGCTTTTGGGCACCAAGGTCAATATTCATCATATCGTCAAAGTACATGGAGGTTTTTTGGGTAACAAAGATATCATTTACATCTAAATATTTTCGGTAAACATTACATCTGCCATCCTCAACCTTGGTATAGAAGGTTTGTCCCTGACGCAGACTGCCATCCCGCAGCAAATCCTTCATTTCCAGCACCCATTCCATATCGTTATCGTCGATACAGGTACGCTTGCTCAGCATATCTTGAGGAAGCAGACGCAGACGGCTGTGCGACCAGCCCTCGTCAACAAATTTTATCTTACCATCCACAAAGGTATAGATAGCATAGATATCCCGTCCATAATAGCCCTTGCCCTCAGGATAATCAATCTGGCCAAAAATCAGCTCCGGCACCTTATCATTATTGATATCCTGCAGCGTATAGCCGACACTGCTTACACCCTGACCGGGATCATTATGGCCCTCCAGCTCCTCAAAGCCTGTCAGTCCCTGCGCCGGCAGTCCGGCAGTATTACCCTTGGTCAAATAATCGCAGACACCAGCCACGATTTTCATATATTCCTGCTCGTAGGCAGGCATAGCGGCGGCTTCTGCCTTAGGCATAGCGAGCAGCGGGTCTGCTTTTTTGTCGGAGCTGTCACTGCCCAGGAGCATTGTCAATCCGGTAAGCAGTAATGCTCCCAGCAAAATGTTTTTCCAGCTTTCTTTCAGCATATCAATCCCTCCGCTTCCTGCTGCCTGCTTTGCAGCTGATTATTTACACCTATAGTGTAGCCTAAAAAAAGCAAAAGCGCCCCACCCGAAAGGGTGATTTCGGGTAGGAGGAGGGGGGATTTTGGGGATATTTTTGATTTTTGGGGAGGTTGGAGAGAAAATTTTAGGTTATATTTCTAGCCAACTTCTCATTTGCTTCAGTGATTCCCCCTTTAGTCGCTAACGCGACAGTTCCCCCAAGGGGGAACCAAGAACGTGCTAATGAAGGTTAAGGGAAAGCTATTAGTCTTGCCTGCCCCTTGGGGAAGGTGCCGAACGCAGTGAGGCGGAAGGGGGCTGCAACGTTGGGAGCATATAAAAGTTCGTAATACCATCATATCTCCCCTGAAAGGGGAGGTGGCTGCGAGCCTTGCGAGCAGACGGAAGGGTTATGTAAGCAGCTAAGGCTTTAGAAAGAAAAACAAGCCTCTCCTTGGAGAGAGGTGCCATCGCGTAGCGATGACGGAGAGGGGTCCATCATACATATGCTATTAGTAAGTTTATAAACAACAATCCCCTCTCAGTCGCCCTACCGGGCGCCAGCTCTCACATAGGAGAGCCTAATTCCCCCACCCAAACGCAAAAGAACCGCCTCACGGCGGGTGTTT
>NZ_FR892829.1:13718-28721 GCF_000434895.1 Phascolarctobacterium succinatutens CAG:287 | reverse complement strand
TTCTCTGCCGACAGCGCTGGCGCTGCCGATTTTAGGAAGTTTTTGTATGAAGGTTTATTAGAAAGTGAAGGTTACGTCAGTCCAGAAGCGATGGTCTTTGGTGCGATCAAAATCAGCAGCAATACCAGGAAGCTCTTTCAACAGCTTGGATTCGGTGTTGTAGTATGCAACATTAGCTACGATGTTTTTAGCGAGGGTGTAGTTAGCGCCTACGCCGAAGCCCTTGAAACCGGTCATGCCAAAGGTGTTAGCATCGGTGGTGTGTGCAACATAGGTTTGTGCGCCTTGGTCATAGTATTTAGCCCATGCGCCCCAGCTGCCTGCATCCTCAGCCTTAGCACCCTTATAGGACAGGCCGATAACGAAGCCGTCATCATCAAGATATTGATCAATAGCGTTGTTAATATCGATGTTACCAATATTATTAGATTTGTCAGCAGACAAATCACCCTTCAGATACATAGCGGACAGATTGAAATGCCCCATATCATAGCTCAAGCCTGCATGCCAGATGCCGTTGTCAATATCAGTTTTGTCAAAGTTACCATTGTCAAATGCAACAGAGCCGGTTCCCATATCTTTGAATTGAGTGTAGCCGGCAGTAGCCTTCAAGCCCTTAGCCAACTCGCCTTCTACTGCCAAGCCCCAATACTTGCCGCCATTAGTAATATCACCAGTTTCAGTATTAATGCCATCATTTATCATAAACGGTACTACAGTAATATCATCAGTTGCCTTGCCTGCAAAGCCTTTTACCTTAACCTTGTTGCCATAAGACAGCTCCAGACCATCAGCACGGGTATCATAGATATTGCCGTCAGCAATTACCAGGTTATAACGGCCTGCACGTACTGCCATGCCGCCCAGCTTGCCGTCTACATAAGCGCGTTGGAAGCTTGTATTTTCATCACCGGCATTATTATTCAGGTTCTGAACATTCTGCAGCATGCCGGTGTAGGTCCAGTCATCATTAATCATACCGTTAATCCAGATGCGGGAACGGATATCTGCCACATGGTTGGAATCATTGCCCAAAACTCTGTAACCTCTGTCTAAAGTCCTTCTTGACATTGCACCGTCTTGGTCAACATAACGGAAGCGAACTTCACCGGTAATTTTTACATTGTCAGCCTTTTTCTCCAGGTTAGCTACGCGCACGCCCAGGCTGTCCAGCTCGTCAGCAAATTCTGCTGCCAGCTTGTCAACATTAGCGCCCTTTGCCATTGCTCTAGCAACGATTTGTGCCATTTCATAGCGAGTCATCAGCTTATCGCCGCCGAAGGTGCCGTCACCATAACCATCGATTACACCTGCAGCTGCCAGCTTGCTGATGCTGTCATATGCCCAGTGGCCGGCAGGAACGTCGCTGAAGGGGTTAGCAGCGTAAGCGGATGCGGTTACGCCAAGAGCCATTGCCATTGCGAGTACTAAAGATTTTTTCATGGGAAATTCCTCCTCTTTAAGTAAAGTATTTTTTTACCTTGCGGAGGCTTGCGCTGCCTGTTGCCAAAATTTGCCTTGTTTCATTTTGGTTTTTGCATTGCTCGCTCCGTTCGGTAAAGTCGGAAAAGCAAGAAGGATTAATTGTTTTTCCTTTGCTTCTGGCTGTAGTATATCGAATTTTTAGTAACTTGTCCCTACCCGAAATGGCAAATTCGGGTAGGATGAGGGGAAATTTTGGGGAAATTTGGAGAAAATTTTAGAGATTTTGGGTTATACTTCTAGCAAATTTCTTATCTGCTCTCACATTTCCCCCTTTAGTCGCTAACGCGACAGTTCCCCCGAGGGGGAAGCAAGAACGTGCTAATGAAGGTTAATGGAAAGCTATTAGTCTTGCCTGCCCCTTGGGGAAGGTGCCGAACGTAGTGAGGCGGAAGGGGGTTGCGAGCTGGCGGAAGGGGGGCCGCAAGCAGATGAGACTTTAATAAAGAAAGATGAGGCTCTCCTCGGGGAGAGCTGGCGCCCGCTATGGCGACTGAGAGGGGACTGCAGTTTATAGGCTTACATTTGAATTTAGATTGAAGAAAATTCGTACACAAAGATTATTTGCTTGCAACCGTTATGCTTACGAATAGCATTATTTTCAGAATATCCCCTCTCCGCCTCGACAAGCTCGGCACCTCTCCCCAAGGAGAGGCTCTTTATTACTGCTTTTCCATCTGTAATGTGCCGAACGTAGTGAGGCGAAAGGGGGGCCCTACACCCCCACTTTTTGTAATTTCTGTGAAATCGTCAGAAATTAGCACTCAATGCTTGACAGTGCTAACAAATAGTGGTATAACATAATCAACAAAGGAAATGAGCTACAGGAGCTACAAGGGCAGCACCCGCAAAGCACAAATCCCGCGTTGGCAAATCAAATCAATACTTGCTGCATCAACATTAAAATGACTACAACAAGCGCAATAAAACTGGAGGAATGACTTATGATGATGCCTAGTGTATTTGGTGAAAGCTTATTTGATGATTTAATGGATTTCCCGTTTGAAAAAGAGTTCTTTGGTCATCGTAATCCGTTGTACGGCAAACATGCTCAGAACGTTATGAAAACCGATATCAAGGAATCGGATACAGCTTATGAAATGGATATCGACCTGCCGGGATTCAAAAAAGAGGACGTCAGCGCCAAACTGGAAAACGGTTATCTGACCATTACCGCCGCTAAAGGCCTCGACAAGGACGAAAAGAACGATAAAGGCGTTTATATCCGCCGTGAACGTTACAGCGGTCAATGTGCAAGAACCTTCTATGTCGGCGAAGCAGTTACCCAGGAGGATATCAAAGCTAAATTCGAAGACGGTATCCTGAAGGTTACTATTCCTAAGGTTGAGCCTAAAAAAGTCGAAGACAAAAAATATATTGCCATTGAAGGCTAATACATAAAAACCACATCATCCTTTCAAAATGAAACAGCCGCCGGAGCACATGCTTCGGCGGCCGTTTTGTTGTTATGTTAAATTAAATGTTGTTTCTCGGAACCAGGTCTTCGGACTTCAGAGTGCCTTCCTTAGCGCGCTCTGCAAATTCGGCAGTTGCGGTAAAGAGAACGTCACTGGAGCTGTTGAGCGCAGTTTCGCAAGCATCCTCCAGTACGGAGATGATGAAGCCAACGCCAACAACCTGCATAGCGATATCATTGCTGATACCAAAGGAAGCGCAGGCAACCGGAATCAGCAGCAGAGAGCCGCCGGCAACACCGGAAGCACCGCAGGCACCAACGGTAGAAACGATGCACAGCAAGAGAGCTGTCGGCATATCAACATGAATGCCCAAAGTATTGGCAGCAGCCAGCGCCAGTACGGAAATTGTGATGGAAGCACCGGCCATGTTGATGGTTGCGCCTAACGGAATGGAAATTGCGTAGGTATCAGGATTCAGGCCTAGACGTTTGCACAGAGCCATGTTAACCGGAATGTTAGCAGCGGAGCTGCGGGTAAAGAAAGCGTACACGCCGGATTCGCGGATGGTTGCCCAAACCAGCGGATACGGATTGCGGCGGATGTTGAAGTAAACAATCAACGGGTTCATAACCAGCGCTACCAGGAAGTAGGAGCTGATGAGCACTGCCAGCAGGTGTACATAGCTGGAAATTGCGGACAGACCGCTGTCGCTGATAGAGGTTGCCACCAGGCCCATGATGCCCAGAGGAGCGAAATGGATAACCCATTTAACAACCAGGGTGATTGCCTTAGCAACATCATCCAAAGCATTTTTGGTAGTTTCGTTGGCAGCCAGGTTCATAGCAATACCGAATACTACAGCCCATGCCAGAATGCCGATGTAGTTAGCGTTCAGCAAAGCAGCAATCGGGTTATCTACAACACTCAGAATCAGGTTATGCAGAACCTCAACGATGCCGCTGGGCGGGTTGAGCTTAGCATCCGCAACCTGCAGGTGCAGAGTGGTAGGTGCCAGGAAGGACAGGCTTACACCAACTAAGGATGCAAAGAATGTGCCGATAACATATAAGCCGATAATAGGCTTCATGTTTGCTTCGCCGCCGCTTTTCTTTTTGGCCATAGCGTTCATAACCAAGAAGAAAACCAGCACCGGAGCAACGCCCTTTAATGCTTTTACAAACAGGTCACCGAAGATGGTAACAACAGGTACCGCTTTCGGTACATAAAGTGCCAGCAGAATGCCGATGACAAGACCAACGGCAATTTGCTTGATGAGTGCGACTTCATTGATAATCGCAGCAAATTTTCTAAACATAATGAACTCCCCCTAAATTTATACTCCCGTATATAACGATGTTCATAGTATATATCATAAGCTAAATAATGTCAAGTCTACAATGAGTAATGTATTTGTAGAGTAGACACGTAATTTATCCGTACTCATAAAAGGGACTAACATCCTTAAAATGTAAATAAGTGTTAAGCTTGTTACAAAATTATGCAGACTGTAAAAAAGTCTCACGTACTATTGTGCAATGAGAGAATATAATCACCGGCAGTTGACACACTGTTCAAGATAAACTATGCTATAAGTATACAAAATACATTTTTACTGCACAAAAAAGCTATAATATTATAGAAGGGAGCTGCTTACATGGCGGTAAGAGCTGATTTACATATACATACAACGGCCTCAGACGGCACCTGGACTCCGCCGGAGCTGATTGCCGAAGCGCAAAAGCAACAGCTGGGGCTGATTGCCGTAACGGACCACGACAGCGTAGCCAACGTTGCAGAAACTATGACGTTGGCAGCGGCAGCAGGCATTACACTGCTGCCGGCGGCGGAAATCTGCTCCACGAAGGAG
Organism: Phascolarctobacterium succinatutens CAG:287; assembly: GCF_000434895.1. Classification (GTDB taxonomy): domain Bacteria; phylum Bacillota; class Negativicutes; order Acidaminococcales; family Acidaminococcaceae; genus Phascolarctobacterium_A; species Phascolarctobacterium_A succinatutens_A. Next base: position 23,954 of record NZ_FR892829.1, on the reverse strand, counting down.
GCTTTGTCGTTTCATATTCTGGGCTATGGCATTGATATCCATAATAAACAGCTGCTGGAACTGATGCAGCATAACGAAGCACTGTTAGAGCAAAAGGATGTGGACAGCATTCATCTGCTGGCGCGCGACGGCTGGCCTGTCGATGAAGCGGAGTTCGCTCGTTATACCTATGACAGACGCCGCGGCGGCTGGCGTGCCCTCGCCTATTTGATTGACAAAGGACTGTGCACCGGCGTGGGCGATTTCTTTCAGCGCATCTTTACGCCGGAGCATGACCTGGGCTTTCCAGAGTTTCCTGCCATCAGCGAGGTAATCACAGCAATTCACGCCGCTGGCGGCGCAGCGCTGTGCGCGCATGCCGCCAGTGGCTTTCACGGGCCCGGATTGGAGCGTGTGCTCGACATCCTGCGGACGGAGAAATTCGACGGCTTTGAATGCTACCACTCAAACCATTCGGAAGAAGGAACACAGCGCCTGTTGCAGCATTGTCAAAAGCACGGTCTGCTTATCAGCGGCGGCAGCGACTGCCATGGTACATTTGTGCCGGGGAGACGTTTGGGACAGCCTTTGGTCACTGCCGATATGCTGCGCTTAGACGGCCTTTTGCCGCAAGATGTAAAATAATCCGAAAAATATTTGTTAAAGCACGAAAAACGTTCGACTTTTTCGTTGGACTGTGCTATGATATTACCATAAAATATAACAAAGTTAACACTGACAAGAAATTCCGGCACTGAGCCTGTATTTACTTGTTGAGAAATTTTTAGGAGGCATTAAAATGCAAGAGTACAAACCGTTTAAATCCGGCAAGGTTCGTGAGATGTATGATGTTGGTGACAGCATTATTATGGTTGCCACTGACCGTATTTCCGCATTTGACCATATTCTGAAAAACATGATTGTGAAAAAAGGCACTGTGCTGACTCAGATTTCCAAATTCTGGTTCGATCTGACCAAAGACATCGTTCCTAACCATATGATTTCCGTTGATACCAAGGATATGCCCGAATTCTTCCAGAAACCCGAATTCACCGGCAACAGCATGAAATGCAAAAAGCTGAACATGCTGCCTATCGAATGCATCGTTCGCGGCTACATCACCGGCAGCGGTTGGGAAAGCTACAAGAAAACCGGCGAAATCTGCGGCATTAAGCTGCCCGAAGGCCTGCAGGAATCCCAAAAGCTGGCTGAGCCTATCTTCACCCCCAGCACCAAGGCTGAAATCGGTGACCATGACGAAAACATCAGCGTAGAGCAAAGCATCGAAATCCTGGAAAAACTGTATCCGGGCCGTGGCAAAGAATATGCTCTGAAGCTGCGTGACTACACTATCGCTATCTACAAAAAATGTGCTGCCTATGCTCTGGAGCGTGGCATTATCATTGCCGACACCAAATTTGAATTTGGTCTGGATGAAAACGGTGAGGTTGTACTGGGTGACGAAATGATTACCCCGGACTGCTCCCGCTTCTGGCCGCTGGAAGGCTACAAGGTTGGCCAAGGCCAGCCCTCCTATGACAAACAGTTTGTCCGCGATTGGCTGAGCGCTAACCCGGATGCAGGCTACGAGCTACCGCAGGATGTTATCGACAAAACCATCGGCAAATACATCGAAGCATATGAACTGCTGACAGGTCAAAAGTTTGACTTTTAATTCTGAAAATGCTTTAAAACTGTAACTTTTGTTGCAGTAGCAACAGGCTCAGGAAAAATTTAACGCTCTTTACAAAAAAATTGTTTACAACCATGGACATTGGTTGTATAATTTCACCATAAACAACAACGGAGTTGGAACAGCGCAAGCTGTCTGTTTCCGTTGTTGTTTTTTGTTTCTCCGATCACTGCAGATACAATACATTAGTGTAAGAGAATCCGTAAATAAAATAGTGCTTAATCGCGTAACGCATCACCACCGTAAAAACAGAGAAGGTGGTTCGTGGAAGCGGCCAATTGAGGGGACTTTTGGAAATGCTAAAAGCACAAAGCACTGACGGCTGAGGGGCCGGACAGCAGTTACGCGAAATAAAAACGCCCGCGGCGAGCGGGTTTTTTATTTTGTCACGAAAAGTAAAATTCCGGCTGATAAAACATGTAAACTTCACTAGCAATTATCTGCATAAAAAGGTATAATTAATGTAATAAATGTACGAAAAAATTTCCTATTTAGGATAGTTGGAGGTTTCATAGTGGCAATAGACACGTCATTACCTAAGGATATAAGGATTTTGCAGGCAGCGGAAGAGGTTTTTTCGCAGCATGGCTATGAAAAGGCTACGCTCGATGAAATAATAGCCCTGGCTGACGTAGGCAAAGGAACTGTCTATAAATACTTCGGCAATAAGGAGCACCTTTTCTACAAGCTGGTTGCCGATAAAAATGCGCCTTTTTTAGAAAAGCTGCACCAGGCTGTCAACAGCGTAGACAGCTTTGAGGAAAAGCTCAAAAAATATTTTGAGGTAATGGTGCATTTTTATATTGCCAACAGTACTCTGTGGCAGATTATCTGCTTTGAAATGCTCGGTGGCACCAATGGCTGCAGGGTTGAGCCTGACGGTGACGATTTTAAGGTTATCCCACGCTACAACTCTGTGAAAGTGAGCGAGGAAACGAGCGAACGCATCCTGCGTTACCACAAAATCCTGCATGATGAATATGATATTTTAGCTCAGCTGATTACTAAGGCAATGCAGGACAACCTGCTGAAGGAGGATACTGTACCAGAGATTACCACCAAATTTGTTTTCTTTGGTGTAGCTATGAGCATCTTTAACCAAAGTGATGATATTGCTGCCGATATGACGGACGAGGAAGCAGCAAGAATAATTACCGACCACTTTTTGCGCGGCAACGCACGTTGACGCGCATAGTAAAAGCAGCTGCCGCTAAGCGGCAGCTGCTTTTACATTTGTTATAGCTTTTCGCCTGTTATTCCTCTACATAAGCGGCAGTAATGATACCGGTGTAGCAGGTGTGCCAATCCTTGTTGGCATACCATTTTTCACCCAGTTCCTTGTCGAACTTGTCCTCCGCCATGGTGTAATGCTCCACGATTTTGCATTCCAGGTGCAGGCCGCAGCCCTTGATAACAGGAACGCTGACGGTCTCGCCTGTTTCCGTAGTTAAGCCTGCAGCTGCAAACTTGTCCAGATTACGGCCGGACTTGCTACCGCACAGACCAAGTGCCGGCGCAAAGCCCTCGTTAACCGGGAAGCTGACGGTAAATTCCGGGTTAGCGTCAATCAGCTCCTTGGTATAACGGCTTTGGCGCACCATAACGGTGAAGGTAGGCTGTCCCCACTTAAAGCCCAGGCTGCCCCAGCCGATCGTCATCGTGTTCTGCTTGCCGTCGGCAGCAGTAGTCAGAAAGGCACCCTTAGACAGAGTTTTTAAAATTGCTTCGCCCTGCTCAAAGGCGTTGATTTTTTTCATAGTCATAACAAAACCTCCTCATTTGCTTTACAAGAATATTATACAGCGTTTGCGCAAGCTACTTCCACCTCAAATAAAACAACAAAAACGGATCTAAAATATACAGACACTGCGCTTTATATTCCAGCGCATCCAGGTCAGGCATTGTCGCTTCAACAATTTTAATAATTTTGTTGATGGTTGCAGAAATAATCGTACTGGAAAGCAGCTCTTTGCTAAGCAATAAGCCTTTGATTCTCTCCTTCAAGGTAACCATACTCAGCTCGGTAACAGGCGGATCCGCCTTAAACGCCAACAACAGCAAATGATAAATATCCACACTGCCCTGTGCAAGCGCATAAAGCTTACGTCTGCCAATCCCCCGCACTGGTCCCTGTACAATCGCCTTGACCAGGCGCTCATAATGTGCGTAATTTCGTGCTGTCTGCTTAAAGGCAAAATGCACCAGCTCCAGGCTGATAGGCTGCTTTTTCTGCATTGCTGCAAAGGCCAGCTGAAAGCAATTTTCCTGCATCAGCTGTGGCGAAGTAATGCTTTCCTGCGCCAAAAGATTTTCTTCGGCCTCGCCTATCGGCATGCCCAACAGCTCAAAGCCCTTGACAGCAATAGCCTTTAGCTCGGCTGCAGTCCACGGCAAAATTTCAATCGAGGTAGTTCTGCCAATTAAATCAGGATTGCAGATAATTGCTTCATCACTTCGATGCGGTAAGGAAATGATTACCGCCTTCAAACCGTTAAAAAGCTCTGTTTTCAAGGTACGTGCAATATACATCTGCATCTCTCGCGCTACATAATGAAAATCGTCGATTACCAATACCTTATCATTATCAATCAGATACTGGATTATCTGGCGCTCTGTTCTGTTGTTGGTCATTGCCAGCTGCTGATTAAAGGCAGAACCATTAGTTTTATTGATGCTTACTCCCATATTAGCTACACCAAAATTAACAGCAAATTGCGCCTGCCCTGTTTTAGCAGCAGTATCCTGCCCGCCGGTTGTCGTTACAACTGCGTCTGACAGCGGCAGCTGCTCCGCAATATGGTTCCAAAAATCTGCTTTAGTGCTTATTTGGTTACCGCTGAGTGCAATGTAGCTTTCAGCAGCTATGGCCTTATGACAAAGCACTGTTTTGCCGGATTTAGATGCACCGGAAACAAAAATCAGGTTTCCCTTCATCGCCAGCGCACGTCTTAATCTGTCATCAACAGTTTCTTCATCATCAAGCTTACGGGAAATATATGTATTTTGAGGAAAAGAACGCGGACTAAAAACATCTTCAATTTGATAATTCACGTTGCTCACCATCCTTGTAACAAACTGTTATCTAAATTATAACATATCACCAATGAAGTTGTTGAAATTTCTGCATCAGTAAGCAAGGCAGCATCTAAAAAGGCTCCCCTCCTGAACGTTACTGTTCAGACGGGGGAGCCTTAAAAATACTATGCTCGCATCGCTTTGACGAGAGAAACAAATTCCTCCTCATTCTGTGCAAAATGATAGGGTGCATACTCGCCAAAAGCTGTAGGTCTGCTAATTGTCACTAACTGAATGCCTTTGGCAGCAACAAGCTCATTTAAAAATCTTTTTAATTCTACCAAATGCTTTCCATGCATAGTTTTCAACGCATAACAACCATGTTTTGCTGTATCCTTAGCAACCAGATAACACATCACGCAAAACCTCCTCAAATTCAATATCTGTCTTTATCAATCCATTCTCATATTTTTTTCTCATTATACAACCAACAGTATTCGGAAAATTCTTTTTATAAAGATAATCATGCAGCCAGTTGTTAATCTGTCTGTCATATAACGTATTAAACTGAATCTCTATTGGATAAAAGCTATTATCAATCTGAAAGTAAACATGTACTCCTCTATAACCATCATCATCCATTTTTCCATGAGACATATCGGCTATATGAAATAACTCTTTGTCAAAATCTAAAATTTCCTTATATGCATCGCAGAAGGCCCTAAAACCCAGAACATCATTAAATACCTGCTTGACCGGTTTATTAGGATAATAACGATTATATTTTCCTACGATTGATTCTAAACTTTTTATTCTATAGTCAAGCGCAACATCAGCCAAAAGGGTTTGCTCATCAAGCCAATTAGTCATGTCAGTCAGTTCTTTTATAAGCTCTGTCTTATCAAAATGACGCAATGTACGATTTAACGATAGTGGCAAATGACTTTTAAAAGATAATCTCTGCAGAATTTCAATAGATAAGCCATTTAATTCCAAAATATTGTTATTCATATCGCAACACTCCTTATAGCTATTATATAGAAAAGCATGTTAAAGCTCAAGAAAAACTTCTGTTACAATATTATATGCTATACTCATTTGCATTACACTAATAAACAGGAAATCCGATAATATCTAAAAAGGCTCCCCTCCTGAACGTTTCCGTTCAGACGGGGAGCCTTAAAAATTTAAGCCGGGCAACTTGCTTTGCGCAAAAAATTGTCCGTATATTCTATGGCTAGCTTTATATCACGATAAAGAAGTGCTATACTTTAGTCAGGAATATCCAAGGAGGTCTTAACCATGCTCAAAAAATTTTTAGCCGTAGCTCTTTTGGCCTGTGTTGCTCTAAACGGCATCGCCCAAGCAGAAGAATCTGCTACCGAGAAAGAAAAGATACAAATTTTAGACCTATACCACATTAACCCTGATAAGACGAATATCAGTATGCAGCAATATAAAAACGAAGAATATGGCTTTAGTTTTGCAGTACCTGAAAAAGATTACAAAGAATATCAAAGTAAAAACAAAAATATCCTATACTCTTTTCGCGGCGATGGAAGAGTTTTTCTCGTTGATTGTCGCCCGTTTATCCTTAAAGCTAAAGATTTAAAAAAGCTGAACACCAAGTTTTTTTACGAAAAGCTAGCTAACCTGGAAGCGAAAGGCTATAAGATTCTGCTCAAAGAACAGCTCTCCATTGCCAAATACCCGGCAATGCGTTTTTCATACTACTTACCTGAGAAAGAACTAGCTATTTTTGATGATTACATAATCATTACACCAAATGGTACTTATAAATTTAGCTACGTGGGAAATAGATTTATCTATCCTATTGACGAAAAATTATTTCTCCCTAAAATAATCCAATCCGTTAAAATTACTCCTCTAAGCGATGATATTTACAGACGTCCTTTTACCACAAAAACTCTAAAAGATTATCCTGCATCCTTTACTACGCCAGCTAACTGTATACTAATGCCTATAAAAAATGATCCCCATCACACATTCGCCTATTCTAATGGTTATTTTTTCGTCAGCCCCATGATTGTAAACATTACTGATAAAGCAGAGTTAAGCTTTTATCCTAATTCTTTTGCTAACCTTAGCGATAAAGATAAAGAAACACTTGCTGCTAAAGAAGCTGCACGCATACAAAAGAAAGTAGAAGCAAGGCAAAAAGAAAATCCTAAATACAAGCTTGACAATATCAAAGCTCAATTTATCACTATTGGCGGTGAAAATTGCTTGAATGTAAGCTTTGATTTGTCCAGTTCTACGGAAATGGATTATATCTTCGTTAGGGATGGCAAATTTATTTCCTTTGACTATCAATATCCGTTTGATGATGCCAAACGGCAGAAGGCTGCAGTAGTAAAATCTGCCAAGTCTATCAGATTTAATCAGTAAGCTAAAGATAAAAAGGCTCCCCTCCTGAACGTTTCCGTTCAGACGGGGAGCCTTAAAACATTAGGCCGGGCAGATTTTGATATGCAAAAAAACTTGTCTGTATATCTTATAGGTAACTTTATATCACTATAAAGAAATGCTATACTTATATCATCTAAAGCAAAGAAGGTGCCCTCATGCTCTACGGCGGTATAAAAATAGAAGAAACTCAAAGTATCATCGTTATACTTGGCGAAGACAACAAACTTTTCATTCCCCATGACATTATTGTTGCCAACAATACCACAGACATCCAAAATTTTGTAAATTCAATGCAAAGAGGTGGCATTACACCTGAAAAAATTTGCTTTGCTATAACCCCTGTCCATGTTAACAGTATAGAAGCCTTTAACAGCTTCAGACAAATTTTCATGCAAGCATCCTACGATTTACGCATAATAAACACTGCTGCTCAAGGCGATAGTTTTATAGTTGTTACCAAAAGCCGTAACGCTAATGAAGAAGCAACAGCCAACGCATTTATCCTTAAGCATAATTATAATGACAGTAAATATTTTTTACAGAGCGATTTTCGTCAAAATTACTTCTACAATTGTAATTTAAGCGATTATTTCAACCTAATATTTGCTGCGGTATTCATGTTTATTGCCATTTATTTTTTATACTATGGCATACTTTTTGCTGTTCCTCACTTTTTAATAGGTGCCGGTTTGACAATCTGTGATATCCGTCATATGTATTTTGCTAAAATGTCCATAAAAAAGCATACGCCTATTTTTAGTATTGATAAAAACGGCTTGCAGCAAAATTATAAAATCAGATGGCACTTTCTTGAGCCGCTAAAGATACCACGAACAATATCCTGGAAGCAAATCGAAAAAATTGAAGCTTATAAACCAATTATTTGCATCAACCATGATAATAATGAAAGGATTAGTATATGCGTAGCCGGACAGAGTGAAATCACCTTAAACTTCTTTGTCATTGGTATAGACCACGAACATAATTATCGTACACTTTTATTTTACTGGAAATTGTTTCGCAACAACAACCAATAAATTAATATTGAGCAGTAAAAAGCACCTCGCTCAAACGTAAAATTTACGTCAAAGCAAGGTGCTGATTTTTATGCTTTTAATCCACGCAGATATTGCTAGGATATGTATGCCTTATTGCATTTTTTCTTTGAGCATTTTAGTAACCATGCCCGGGTTAGCCTTGCCGCGAGATTTTTTCATAATCTGGCCAACGAGGAAGCCGATAGCCTTATCCTTACCGGCTTTATAGTCAGCAACGGATTGCGGGTTCTCAGCGATGGTTTCTTCAACCAGCTTGAGGATAGCGCCTTCATCACTAACCTGCTCCAGACCGAGCTTCTTAACGAGAGCCTTCGGAGCCTCGTCCTCTTTGAGCATTTCAGCAAATACCTTTTTAGCCAGCTTGCTGGACAGCACGCCGTCTTTAATCAGGTTAACCAGCTCTGCCAGATGTGCAGGGGTTACCTTGAAGTCAGCAATGGTAATGCCTTCGTTGTTCATGTAAGCAGATACATCGCCCAGCAGCCAGTTGGAAACTGCTTTGCTGTCCTTAGCGGTCTTAACTGCTTCATCAAAGTATTCAGCCATAGCCTTGGTGGAAACGATCTGGGAAGCGTCATATTCCGGCAAACCATGCTCGCTCATCAGGCGTGCCTGACGTTGAGCCGGCAGCTCCGGCAGAGTTTCACGGATACGCTCAATCCAGGCATCGTCCAGCTGTACCGGAACGAGGTCAGGCTCAGGGAAGTAACGATAGTCATGTGCTTCTTCCTTGGAACGCATGGACAGGGTTACGCCGTTAGCTTCATCCCAGGTACGGGTTTCCTGAACAACGTGGCCGCCGTCCTCCAGAACCTCTTTTTGGCGTTCAACTTCATAGTTGATAGCGCGCTCCAGAGCACGGAAGGAGTTCAGGTTTTTGATTTCGGCACGGGTACCGAATTCCTTAGCGCCTTCGGGCATGATGGAGATGTTAGCGTCGCAGCGCAGGCTGCCTTCCTGCATTTTGCAGTCGCAGACATCGGTATATTCCAGAATTGCTTTCAGATTTTCCATGTAAGCACGAGCTTCGGCAGCACTGCGCATATCCGGCTCGGATACAATCTCAATCAGCGGTACGCCTGCACGGTTGTAGTCAACTGCGGAGGAGTCGGAGGTGCTGATGGTTGCGCCGCTGTGGTTCAGCTTGCCTGCATCCTCTTCCATGTGGATACGGGTAACGCCGATGCGTTTATGCTCGCCGTCTACAACGATATCAATGTGACCGCCCAGGCAGATAGGCTTATCAAATTGGGAAATCTGATAGTTCTTGGACAGGTCAGGATAGAAGTAGTTTTTACGATCAAATTTGTTGTATTTCTGGATATCGCAGTTCAGCGCCAGGCCTGCTTTGATAGCGAAATCAACAACCTGCTTGTTCAGCACAGGCAGTGCACCTGGCATACCCAGGCAAACCGGGCATACATGGGTGTTAGGCAGGCTGCCGAAGGCAGTGGAGCAGCTGCAGAATGCTTTAGTTTTTGTTTTCAGCTCGGCATGAACTTCCAGGCCGATAACGGTAATATATTTAGTCATTATTTGTTACCTCCCAGCGGTGCGAATACTTTATGATATTCGGTTGCCTGTTCAAAGGTATAAGCAGCACGCAGAATGGTTGCTTCGTCCAGAACCTTGCCGATCAGCTGCATACCGATAGGCATGCCGTCATCAGCAAAGCCGCAAGGAATGGAAATACCCGGCAGACCAGCCATGTTAACCGGAATAGTGGTTACGTCCAGCATGTACATGGTCAGCGGATCCATCTTGTCGTTAATGCCGTAAGCAGGAACCGGAGAGGTCGGAGTCAGCAGCACGTCGCATTTTTCAAACGCAGCTTCAAAGTCGCGGCGGATGAGGGTACGAACCTGCATAGCCTTGTTGTAGTATGCATCATAGTAACCGCTGCTCAGTACGTAGGTGCCCAGCATAATGCGGCGGCGTACTTCCTGACCGAAGCCTTCGGTACGGCTCATGGTGGTCATTTCCGGTGCGGAGGTTGCATCTACATTGCGGTAACCGTAGCGGACGCCGTCGAAGCGTGCCAGGTTAGCGGAAGCTTCAGCA
>NZ_FR892829.1:0-13690 GCF_000434895.1 Phascolarctobacterium succinatutens CAG:287 | reverse complement strand
TCAGCAGGAGCGATGATGTAATAGGTGATTACAGCATATTCGGTATGCGGCAGGGAAACCTCAACGATTTCAGCGCCCAGCTCTTTATATTTTTCAACGGCCTTCATGATTTCAGCCTTAACCTTAGCATCAACGCCTTCACCGAAGTATTCCTTCGGCAGACCGATGCGCAGGCCTTTAACATCATTTACCAGTGCTTTGGTGAAGTCGGGAACCTCTACGTTCAGGGAGGTGGAGTCCATCTCGTCCTTACCGCAGATGGTGTTGAGTACCAAAGCAGCGTCGGTTACGTCTTTGGTGATAGGTCCAATCTGGTCCAGAGAGGATGCGAATGCTACGCAGCCATAACGGGATACACGGCCGTAGGTCGGTTTAATACCAACGCAGCCGTTGAAGGATGCCGGTTGGCGGATAGAGCCGCCGGTATCGGAGCCCAGAGTCCAGATAGCTTCGCCTGCAGCGATAGCAGCAGCACTACCGCCAGAGGAACCGCCGGGAACGCGGTCCAGGTTCCAGGGGTTGTGGGTTACACCGAAATGAGAGGTCTTGGTGGTAGAGCCCATAGCAAATTCATCCAGGTTGGTTTTGCCCAGGAAAATGGTTTCGTCAGCGCGCAGGTTTTTGATAACATGTGCGTCATATACGGGAATGAAGTTCTCCAGCATTTTGGAGGAACAGGTAGTGCGCAGGCCTTTGGTAGAGATATTATCTTTGATTGCACCGGGGATACCTGCCAGCGGAGCGATTTTCTCGCCTGCGGCAATCTTGGCATCAACCTTGGCAGCCTGTGCCAGAGCATTTTCTTTATCCAGGGTTACATAAGCGTTAACCTGGTCTTCAACTGCGTCGACACGCGCAATAACAGCGTTAGTTAATTCGACGGAGCTTACTTCTTTGTTGACGAGCTTTTCATGCAGCTCGTGCGCAGTAAGTTTATACAAATCCACAGCGTTTGCCTCCTTCTTATTCGATTACGCGCGGTACCTTAAAGCCGTCATTGTGAACAGCAGGAGCGTTCTTCAATGCTTCCTCGTGGGATACGCCTTCTTTGACAACGTCCTCACGCAGTACATTGCTTACCGGCAATACGTACGGGGTAGGTTCGATACCTGCGGTATCAATTTTTTCAAGAATGTCGGCATAGTTAAGAATCTGGTTGAACTGCTCGGTGAATACTTCCATCTCGGAAGCAGGAACAGTCAAACGGGAAAGCTGTGCGATATGCTTTACGTCTTCAGCAGAAACTTTCATTTTTTCACCATCCTATAAAAACTCGTTTTATTTTTACAAATAACCTGTTTTATTATAACACATTTACTGAGCAAAGTACACTGAGTAAGGCGCTTCGGCAGTGCTTGTGGGGATATTTTTAGGAAAAAGCGGCTTTTAAAATATTAGATTGCAAAACAATAAGGCCTCTCCTGGGGGAGAGGTGGCATCGCGCAGCGATGACGGAGAGGGGTTACAGCAAAATAAGACATATACATAACCCAACCCCCTCTCAGTCGCCCTACTGGTAACAGCTCTCCCAAGGAGAGCCTTTCTCTTCGTATAGCATCCATACACACAAACATACTTGAAAACCCACCCAACCCACCAAAAATAAAAAAACCCGCCTCACGGCGGTTCTCTAAACTCCAAGCATCTGGCGCTATTTCCCCTCTCGCTTGCTCACCTCAGCATACAGCCTCTTCAAAATATCCAATGCTTTATCCTGCTGCATACTGCTTAGCTGCGGCCTTACCTTACGTCTGTTCTTATTTTTATAGCTGCCAAGAGTAATATAAAACCCTTTTGTCGTCGCATCGTGCGCAAACAGCATATCCGTCTGCTTCTGCTTCTGCTTCTGCTTTTGCTCCTGCTCCGCAAGCGGCAGCTTCTGGATAAAAGCATCCAGCTCTGTCAAATCCTCACTTGTCACCTTTGCTGATGACAGCAGGCAATTCTTGCCATTTTTATCGACAAAAAAGCAACTGAAGGTTCCCTGCCCTTCCTTAAAGGGATCATAATTAACCTCAAAGCAATAGCACAGGGTGCGGAACTGATGGTTCTGATTCATATAAAAGGCAGACCATTCTACGTGTGTCATCTTATCTTCTCCTTTTACCGGCGCACAACCTATATTAGCTGTCAGCAGCACAAGCACCGCCAGCAGCATTTTGCCGATTTTCCATAATTTACTGTGCATACCGTTCACCGCCTTTGTTAAGCCTTAATTGCGAAGCGGAGCTCTGTCCTTAGCCTTCAGGTAAAGCTGCAGAAACTGCTTTTGCATTTCCTCTCTTTGCTCCCCGCTCAAAGGCGCCGTCAGCTTTTTGACGCTTTTATCCTTATAGTTGGCGATGCTCACATCAAAAATTTCATTAGTCTCATCGCAGACAACCAAATCATCATCTAACGGCGCGGGTTCCTTGGGCGGTGCCAGCGGCAGTCCTTGGATAAGCGCATCAAGAGGCGCCAGCTCCTCGCGCGTCACAGGCACGCTCTCCAGCTCACAGCGCCAGGTGTCGTCATTGAGATTTGCCGGAGCCTTAAAGCTGCAGTCATAAAGCATCTGCCCGCTTTTAGCGTCCAAACGCAGCGCATAATTATAGCTATAATCATAATTCGAGCCGTTTCTGTATAATTGCATATCCGTCCATTCTATACGTCCCATGCTATCGCCTCCCCGTACCTGGGCATAAATCAGCTTTGCTGTCAGCAACAGGAGCGCTGCCAATAACAGCAGGTGAATAATTCTCAGCTTATTACTTTTTTGTTTGCGCATGCTGCTCACCGCCTTTTGCTATTCTTCTGCTTATAGCATAGCGTATCAGCGCAGCTTTGTCCCTACCCGAAAGGCTGATTTGGGGTAGGAAGAGAAGGTGACTGCAAAATTTTTCGCAAAAGTAGCAATTTTTTCACTTCACCCTACCCGAATTTTCCATTTGGGGTGGGGTGTTTTTCTGTTGCCTGATATATAATGCAGATGTAGAAAAGAATCGGCTGATTAATTATTGTAATATTCTTGAAGTTTTCTTTATATTGGCCGATTTAAAGAAAGGTGGTCTTGTTTATGCAACGCAAAAAATTAATCTCCAAAACCCTGACAACAGCTGTAATGCTTGCGCTGTACATCGGGGTGGCACAACCATCCATAACTTCTGCACAGGAATATACTGACCAAATCACCGGTGCTAATGACGCTTATGAAGCTCATGGCATCCGCACTACTGTCGGTATGGAATCAACTTATACCTTCGCTGAGGGTGACGTAGTAAAATGGACTAACGCCTACCCTGCTGTTGAGGTTTGGGACGAAGGAACGCATTTAAAATTTACTACGCCGCTAAATCTGCAGCTTGACGTTAAAGATGGTGCTACCAGCGGTATTCATGCAGCAACCTCTAACTACGATACTCCCGGCAGGCTCACTGCCCAAGATGTGAATATCACAGGTCAGTCTACAGGCTCTAATTATGATATAAACAGAATCTATATTTCCGGCATTGATACTTATGCTGCCGATATCCAGATGAAAAATCTCCATATTGACGTTACAGCTGACGGCAAACCGGAAAGTATTGCTGATGGTATTTTCATGGGCCGCGATGTTGAGGATGAAGACAGCGAACATACTTTGACCGTAAGCGGCGCTGCAAATATCAAGGCTGTTTCTAAAAACGGCTCTTATGCCTGGGCTGCAGGTATTGAAGCCCAAGACCAAGCCAAGATGAACTTTGGCAAGCTGACAATCGCTACCGAAGCTATGGCTGAAGATTTAGCCCGTACTAACGGCATCTTTGCCGCAGGCAACTCCAAAATCAACGCCGGCGAAACACATATTGACGTAAAAGGCAACGCTGTAACTGAAGGCTACAGCTACGGTCTTAATGCTATCCACAGCTCCACCATTACTCTCGGTGACAACAGCACTATTCGCGCTGAAAGCAGCGGCGACGGCGAGATTTCAGCCATAGGTGTACGCGCAGGCTTTTATTCCGAAGTCAACCTGGGCATTACGGATATCCGAGCCGAAAACAATAGTGACGGCGGTACTGTTGATGTGTTATTTGTCGAAGATGGCGCCGTTCTCAATATGGCCGGCGGCAGCATCACCGGTGCCAACAACGCTAACAATGGCTTGTTCAACGCTATCAATGCTTACGGCGAGGATCCGGATCCGACTTGGCATACCGACACTATTGTCAACATCAACCAAGGTACAACTCACGATGTTGTAATCGTTGGCGACGTACGTGCAGCCAACACCGCCATAGTCAACCTCAACCTGAATACTGACGCTTCCAGCATCACCGGCAATCTCGACCAAAGCGGTCCTTATGTAGACAAGGATGATTCTGCCGGTACCATTAACCTCACCCTTGCCAACAAGGCTACATGGCATGCTATGGGTGAATACGGCATTGGTTATAGCTATCTGGAAAACCTCACCCTGAATAATGGCAGCATCACCATGACCAATGAAGAGGTGCAGAACATTGACGTTAATCACCTGCAGGGCACCGGCGGCGAGCTGACGCTGGAGGCTGATGCAAACCTCAATACAGGCTTCTTCCGCGTAAACAACGCTGATACCGACGCTGCCGCAGTACATACCTCTTATGCAGGCATCAATGCTGATAACGTGAAGGATGCAGCCGGCTTGGAAGGCCTTGTTAGAAACAGCCTGAAGATTCACGATGACAGTGCGGCAAAATTTGACGTTCATGTTAATGAAGGTCTGCTCATCGGCCAGATGCAGGCAGATACCATCAACCATATTGACGGCAGCGCAATCGCCAATGTAAAAATTGCCCAAAGCACTACTGTAGATGCTATCAGCCATCTGCAAAACGCAGCAGCACTGTCCTGGAGACAGGAGGACGCTACCTTGAGTAAACGCTTGGGCGATTTGCGTCAGGGCGATGATGACCAGGGCTTCTGGGTACGCTTGAATCGCGGCGAATTTAAATATGACAATGCCAAAAACCAGAATAATTTCTTCCAGATGGGTTATGATAAGGCTGGCGGCGATTGGCATTACGGCGCTGCTATCAGCCGCAACAGCGGCAAAACCACCTACGGCGATGCAACAGCGAAAAACCGTAGCTTAGCACTTACTCTGTACGGCACCTGGCTGGGCGACAAAGGCCATTATGCAGACATCGTACTCAAGGAAGGCCGTCTGAGCAATGATTACGATATCTCTGCACCGATTGGCTTCACTCACGGTCAGTACAAAACCTGGGGCAGCAGCATCAGCGCGGAATACGGCAGAGAAATCGCTATGGGAGACAAGGCCTACTTCACCCCGCAGGCACAGCTTTCCTGGCTGCGTATTGCCGGTAAGGATTACACTACCGCCAACGGCATTGCTATCAGTCAGGACAGCCAAAGCAGCACCATCGGCCGCTTAGGCTTCGAGCTTGGCAGCAGACTTGGCAACAACGGTAATGTATACGCCAAAGCTTCTGTACTGCATGACTTCGGCGGCAGTGCTGACACCCGCCTGAGCTACAACGGTGTATCCACCACCTACAGCAACGATTTGGGCGACACCTGGTACGAGGCAGGCATCGGCTTCAACCTCAAAACCAAGGATAACAGCTATCTGTATGCAGATGTTTCCAAAGCCTTCGGCGGCGACTACAAGACACCGTGGCAATGGAACGTAGGTATGCGCTGGACATTCTGACAGATCCGTCTTTTCAACATGCAGAACAACATTGTACTGTAATTAAGCAATAAAAAATTGTGCGGTCGTAAAAAACCGCACAATTTTTGTGTTTATCTCTAAAATTCAGCTGAATTTTGCTATTGCTACGATATTTTATCATCTTTTAAAATAAAACCAACCCCATCCTACCCAAATTTCCCCTTTCGGGTGGGGCACAGACGCTCTTTTTGCGCTATAATGAAGGCAAGATAAGGAAGGGAGATGTTCCTATGTTTAAAGAAAACGACGAATGTTGTGCTATACAATGCGAAAAATGTGGCGGCACCATGTATTCCGACGCTGCCAGCACCAGCTTCATCTGCTCCTTCTGCGGCAGCAAGGAGCCTTGGCCAAACAGCGAAAATATTCTTGATAGCGAAATCAAGTATCGCCATAAGCCTGTAGAGGTTGTCAACGGACTGGTGAAGCTGGGACACGTATACTTCATGGAGCCCTTGCCGGAGATGCTCAAAAACAACACCCAAAGCATCGAAGATAAGCTGGGCGTTTTCAGCGCCCTCAGCACCAAGGTTTACGAAGAAAGCCACACCATCAAGCTGCCCTGCCCGCTCTGCGGTGCCGATGTTACCGGCGAATCCACGCAGACTATTTTTACCTGCGAATACTGCGGTCACCGTCTGACGCAGGAGGAGCTGAAGGCCGGCGGCTACAACAAGGACCAGCTAATCGGCGCAGGCTCCCGCAGCTACCCCTCTATCGCCCTGCCCTTCAAGCTCACTAAGGAGCAGGCCTTTGGCAGAGCGCAGCTGCTGATGCGCCGCGAGCCGATGTCCTTCAAGGGTGCGGAAAAGGACATCAAGGAAAAATTTACCGCCTTCTATACTCCCTATACGCTGGCAGACCTGCGCGTCAAGGCACAAATCTCCAGCAACAAGGGCGACTGCGAAATTTATCAGGAGGTTTTAAACTGGGTATATCCGCAAACCTATGTCTTTGACGAAAACGCCGTCGATATGGTTGCTCCCTGGAACTTTGATGAATTCGCCCCCTTCGACCCGGTATTTTTGGAGGGCGACGTGCATATCACCACCCGCAGTAACCTCTTCCCGGTACAAAAATATCTTGACCGCATGATCAATGAGCAGCTTTGCAACAGGCTCTGCGAAAATTATGGTCTGAAAACGGTTACGATTGAAAAATGGGCACGCAATATCCGCAAGCATTCTGCTGACATCATGCTGCCGATTTATTATGTTGACTATACCGACAACAGCGCCGGCGAACGCTTCGTCATCGTTGTCAACGGCCAGACCGGCGCTGCCAGCGCCCGCTTCGTCAACAGCAAGGACAAGGTACGCAGCCTGCAGCTGCCTGCCAGCAGCAAGCTGCCGCGCTTTGCCGAAACCACTATGCGCACGCCGCCGATGATTGTACATTACGTAAAGCCCAAATTCCTGCATGAGGTAATCCCAGCGGAAAAGGGCTTCAAAAAGAGTATCTTCCAAATGCTCAAATTCTGGTAGAAAACGGGTTATTTTGTGTATAATTGTTGTAAAGCATAGAGTGTCTGGTCTCCTTTGTAGATTATGTTGTTTTGGTCGATAATATTTTACTACAATTCCAACACTTATTTATAGAACCTAAAAATCCCCTGACGCCAGCTTCATAGCAAGCATCAGGGGAAATTCCGGCAGCTCAGAAGAAACCGAGCTAACATCCGCTCTTAATAATTTATCGTATGAATTTCAAAATAAGCCTGCGGGTTTTTACAAATCGGGCAAACCTCCGGAGCCTTCGTACCTACAACGATATGTCCGCACTTGCGACACTCCCAAATTCTTACCTCGCTCTTAGCAAATACCTGCTGTGCCTCTACGTTGTGCAGCAACGCACGATAACGCTCCTCATGACGCTTCTCAATAGCTGCTACGCCACGGAACTGCTCTGCCAGCTTATAGAAGCCTTCGGCATCTGCCTCTTGGGCCATACGCACATACATATCCGTCCATTCGTGGTTCTCTCCCTCAGCAGCGTGCAGCAGATTTGCCGCAGTATCGCCAAGCTCGCCCAAAGCCTTAAACCATAGCTGTGCATGCTCCTTTTCGTTCTCTGCTGTCTGCAAGAACAAAGCAGCAATCTGCTCAAAGCCTGCTTCCTGCGCTACTTTAGCAAAATAAGTATACTTATTACGAGCCATAGACTCGCCAGCAAAGGCCTCTAACAGATTCTTCTCCGACTTTGTGCCAGCATAAGGATTCTTTGCCTTGTCGCCAGGAGTATCCTCGATTTTTACAAACTTATCTGCGCCCTGCTTACAGATTGGGCAGACAAAATCAGCTGGCAGCTCCTCGCCTTCATAGATATAACCACAAATTAAACATTTCCACTTCATCATTTTCTTTTTCGCTCCTTTTGTTAAATCTGCGCTGCGGTCCTGATAAGCAGTATGCAGCATTGCTTCAGCCATGTCGCTCAAGGGCGTATCATAAAACTCCTGGTAAAGCTGCTGAATTTCTTTATTTTCGTGAGACAGATGCAACTCCATCTCTGCGTCCCGCTCATAAAGACCCTCGATACGTGCCTTGCGTGCTGCGTCAGCATCATAAGCAAAATCCTTCGGCTGCCCGCCGCCGCCAATACAGCCGCCAGGACAGGTCATAACCTCTATAAAATGATATTTTTCAATGCCACCAGCTATGAGCTTTCGGACATTTTCCGTTCCGTGAACCACTGCTACATTGATAACCCTGCCTGCTATCTCCACGCTGGCCTCACGCAATCCATCATAACCACGCACTGGCTCGAGCTTGAGTATTTCCTTAGGTGGCTGCTCACCCGTAAGATAAGCATAAGCAGTCCTGAGAGCTGCCTCCATCACGCCGCCTGTATTGCCAAAAATAACACCTGCACCAGAGGCCTCGCCCATAAATTTATCAAAATCGCTGTCCTCTAGGCTGGTAAAATCAATGCCTGCTTCCTTCGCCCACAGTGCCAGCTCCCTCGTCGTGATGACATTATCCATATCCCGCAATTCAGCTATACCCAACTTCTGCCCGGCAGCGTTCATTTTCTCACGGCGAATCTCAAATTTTTTCGCCGTGCAGGGAGTTAAGGCGACATTAAAAATCTTCCTCGGATCAATGCCCATTTTCTGTGCGAAATAGGTTTTAATCGTCGGTCCCTGCATCCCTATCGGACTTTTAGCTGTAGAAACATGCGGCAGGAGCTCAGGGTAATAGGTTTCTGCAAACTTCACCCACGCCGGACAGCAGCTTGTAAACTGCGGCAGCGGCTTGTCAGTTTCACCTTTAATACGGGCAAGAAGCTCGCTTGCTTCCTCAACAATTGTTAAATCAGCCGCAAAGTTCGTATCCAGCACATAATCAACGCCCAGAGCACGCAAAAGCGCAACCATCTTCCCCTGCACGAACGCCCCCTTAGGCAGGCCGAATTCCTCGCCCAAAGCCACGCGTACAGAAGGTGACGTACTGACAATGACGATTTTGTCCTTATCCTGCACGGCAGCCTTAACCTCTGGATATTCATATACCTCGGTGATGCTGCCAACAGGGCAGACATTAGCACACTGACCGCAGTGAATACAGATAGCTCTGTCTCCGGTCTGCTCCAGCGCATAGGTTCCCAACACACCAACAGGACTTGTGCAGACATTACTGCACTGACCGCATTTGATGCACAATGACTCATTACGGACAATACTGGGATTATCCGCTTCAATAGGCACCCTCACGGAAGTTGATAAATGCTTGCTCACAATATCATCTCCTCCAATATGAAATTTTAACAGCGCTCCCTTGACCTTTTATAAAGCACTATTATATCGTTTACATTATAACTCATTCCCAGCGTCTGTCAACAACTTATATTAATAAAAAATAATTTTACTTTAAAGGAGACTTTTCTCTAAAGCTCACTTCACCAGCCCCATCAGCGCCTAGAAAACCTGCGGCATGACCAGCGCTGGCAGCATATTCAGCAACTTGCATTCACGCAACTGCCAAACACCTAAGCCTGAGCTCATGAGAAAAATGCATACTTGTCCATTCTATACGTCCCACGCTATCGCCTCCCCGTAACTAGGCATAAATCAGCTTTGCTGTCAGCAGCAAAAGCGCTGCCCGCCAACAGCAAGCTGCCGCGCTTTGCCGAAACCACTATGCGTACGCTGCCGATGATTGTACGTTACGTAAAGCCCAAATTCCTGCATGAGGTAATTCCGCCGGAAAAGGGCTTTAAAAAGAGTCTTTTCCAGATGCTCAAATTCTGGTAGAAAACGGCTGCGGCAGCAGTCGGAGTATAATCATCCACCTCCTTGTACAAAAAAGCAGAGAGCCGTGTTTCACGTGAAACACGGCTCTCTGCTTTTATCGTTGCTGCAGGAAGCTTCCTGCCTTATTTACTTTTAGAACAGGGGCTTGCTGTTGCCACCCTTCGGCTTCTTCTGGTTCTTGATGCGCAGGCTGACGATAACCTCATCGCCCTCTACCGTCTGCTCCATGTTAACGGGAATACCAACGTCCTTAATAGCGTTGACAACCTGCTTAATACTGTTCAGGTAGATGCGGACGTCGTTGACAATTACCATGCGGCGGCGTTTTTCCTGCTGCTTGTCATCAAGCAGCTTGCTGATATATTCTTCAGTCTGGCGCACACTGTAGTTCTTGGCCACAATAACCTCCAGCACCTCCAGACGCTTGGCATCATCATCCAGCTTCAGCAAGGCACGTGCATGACGCTCGCTCAGGCCGGCATCCACCAGCACCTTGCGTACAGCAGGCGACAGACGCAGCAAACGCAGCTTGTTGGCGATGGTGGACTGCTTCTTGCCTACGCGCGCAGCCATAGCCTCCTGCGTCAGATGGAACTGCTCCATCAGCTGTTCGTATCCCTCTGCCTCCTCCAGAAAATGCAGGTCCTCACGCTGCAGGTTTTCAATCAGCGCAATCTCTGCAATCTGCTGCGTAGTATAATCGCTGATAATCACCGGTACCTCCGTCAGCTTCGCCATACGGGAAGCACGCAGGCGGCGCTCACCGGCAATCAGCAGATAACGGCCGTCCTCCGTCGGGGATACCAAAAGAGGCTGCAGCACGCCATATTGGGCGATGGAAGCAGACAGCTCCTCTAAGGCTGCCTCGTCAAAGCTTTTGCGTGGCTGATACGGGTTAGGGAAAATCTGCCCGATAGGCACCTTCACAACCTTCACCTCATTTACGGCCTTACGCTCACCAATAATACCGCAATCTGTATCTAATACCGAAAATCCATCATCTACTAACATTTGCTTCCCCCTATCTAGCGCCTAAGGGCTGTTTTTCCGGCGTACCTGCCTTACGCGGGTACTGCGCCGGTGTTGTTTTGATTTTAGCTATCTTTATTATAGCACGTCCATCGTCAAGACCGGGTAATTTTACAGGCTCTGCACTAATAATTTTGCCGCCGAGAATTTTTACCGCAGCCTCGCCCTCGGTAATTTCCTCTGCAAACTTACTGCCCTTCAGGGCGATAAACTGACCACCCTTTTTGGCCAGCGGCAGGCAGTATTCGCTCAGCACGCTCAAGCGCGCCACCGCGCGTGCCGTTACATAATCATATTTTTCGCGATGCTTTTTATCGCGGCCGGCATCTTCAGCACGCAAATGCTCGCAGCGGATACCCTTCAGCCCCAGCTCCTCAATCACCTGCTGCAAAAAGCGCAGGCGCTTGCCCAGAGAATCTATCAGTGTCACCTTCAGCTCGGGGCAGTAAATTTTCAGCGGCACACCGGGAAAGCCGGCGCCCGTGCCCACGTCTGCCAGGGTTTTACCGGCCATCTCCGCCTCGTAGGCCAGCAGACTGTCTACCATATGCTTTACGGCAACCTCCTCAGGCTCTGTAATCGCGGTAAGGTTCATCACCTTATTGGTTTCCACCAGCAGCTCGTAATAACGGCTGAACTGCTCCAGCTGCAGCGGCGTAAAGCTCAAACCGGCCTCCGCACCCTTTTCGGCTAAAATTTCTGCAAAGGTCATTCTTCCTGCTCCTTTCGGCGCTTCAGCTCCAGCGCAATCATCAGCACGCTGATATCAGCAGGCGAAACACCGCTGATACGCGATGCCTGCCCGATATTTGCCGGACGCACCTTGTCCAGCTTTTCAGCGGCCTCGCTGGAAAGCTCCTTAATCGCACGATAATCTATATCATCAGGCAGGCGCTTGTTTTCCAGCTTCATAAAGCGCTCAACCTCCTGACGCTGCTTGGTAATATAGCCCTCATACTTGGCAAAAATCTCGGCCTGCTCCGCAACCTGCGGTGCCAGCTCCGGCAGGTCAAACGCCTGCTGCAGCTTGCTGTAGGTAACCTCCTTGCGGCGCAGCAAATCCAAAAGACTGCTGCCGCTGCGCAGCGGCGCCGTCCCCATAGCCTCCAGCTTGGCATTGTTTTCCGCGCTAGGAGAAATATTCTGCTTGCCCAGCTCGCTCACGGTGCGCTCCAAAGCACTGCGCTTTTCGGTGAAAATGCCGTAGCGCTTATCATCAACCAAGCCAATCGCTCTGCCCTTTTCCGTCAAACGCAAATCAGCATTATCCTGACGCAGCAGCAGGCGGTATTCCGCACGCGAGGTCATCATTCTATAAGGCTCGGATGTACCCTTGGTAACCAGGTCATCAATCAGCACGCCGATATACGCCTCATCACGACGCAGCACCAACGGCTCGCGTCCGTTAATCTTCATCATCGCATTGATACCTGCCATCAGGCCTTGGGCAGCAGCCTCCTCGTAGCCGCTGGTACCATTGGACTGACCGGCGCTGAACAAGCCGCTGATAGCCTTATGCTCCAAAGACGGTCGCAGCTGCAACGGATCAAGGCAATCATAATCTATGGCATAGCCAGCACGCATCATCTTGCAATGCTCCAGACCGGGAATAGTCTGCATAAACTGCAGCTGAATGTGCGCCGGCAGCGAAGAGCTCATGCCCTGTACATACATTTCATTGGTGCTGCGTCCCTCAGGCTCGATAAACAGCTGATGACGCTCCTTATTGGCAAAGCGCACAATCTTAGATTCGATAGACGGGCAGTAGCGCGGGCCGACACCCTCGATCATGCCGTTATACATACCGGATAAATGCAGATTATCGCGGATAATTTTATGCGTAGCCTCATTCGTATAGGTCAGATAGCAGGGAACCTGTTCACGCGTTTTGATATCGCTGATAAAGGAGAAGTTGCGCACCTCCTCATCGCCATATTGCGGCTCCATCTTGCTGTAATCAAGACTGCGGGCATCAATACGCGCCGGCGTACCGGTCTTAAAGCGCATCAGCTCCACGCCGTTCTCCAACAGCGAAGCCGAAAGCTTCTGCGCACTACGTAGGCCGTTAGGACCACATTCATAATTAACCTGGCCGTAAACAATACGGCCGCGCAGATAAGTACCGGTAGCCAAAATAACGCACTTCGCCTCGAAAACCTCGCCCGTTTCGGCCTCTACGCCAACAACCGCACCGTTTTCCACCAGCAGCTTATCAATCATCAGCTGCTTCAGCTCCAGATTATCCTGATCCTCAACAATCTTTTTCATCAGCGTGTGATAAAAAGGCTTATCCTCCTGACCGCGCAGAGCATGCACGGCATAGCCCTTACCGGTATTCAAAAGACGCATCTGGATACACGCCAAATCCGCACTGATACCCATCTGGCCGCCCAAAGCATCCAGTTCACGCACCAGATGTCCCTTTGCCGGACCGCCGATAGACGGATTGCACGGCATCAGCGCCACATTATCCAGCGACAGCGTCGCCAGCAGCGTCTTGCCGCCCAGACGGGCGGCAGCCAGCGCCGCCTCCACGCCAGCGTGGCCGGCACCAACCACAATTACATCAAATGTATCTGTAATATAACTCATCTTAATAGACCTCTTAAAAATATATGTATTAGTGAACTCACAACAAAATTTTTCATTGCAGAGCAATACGTTAATTGCAACGCCATACGCCCCCCTTCCGCCTCGCTACGCTCGGCACC
>NZ_FR892828.1 GCF_000434895.1 Phascolarctobacterium succinatutens CAG:287 | reverse complement strand
CATCGCCCATTTTATCCAAGCCCTCCTTCTCTTCTCTAAAGTATCTAATTTTTTCGGCAACAATTATTTATATATTATAATAACAAACGTAAAATGCAAAGTCAAATAACTGCACATCATACTTTTTGTGTTAAATAGCTGTTCTTGTATACAAAAAGGCGGCGCAAACGTGCCGCCGTAAAACTATACGCCTGCAAAAATTACAGATACGAAATCGGTATAACCTTATCATTATCTTTCAACGCAACTATTCTATCATACGTGCAAATAACACCGCCACTGCCACGCTTAACTCCAGGGATAGAATCCAACACAGAAAAGGCTTTGATGTCTGCTGCTTTAGGATCAGCATGTTTTTTCATTTCCAAAGGATGGAGCACTCCATTACATTCGATAAGTAAATCTATTTCCTTTTGCTCCTTATCTCTATAAAAATATAAAGGCGGCTCTGCTATCCCCTTATTGTAATAACTCTTAACTATTTCAGCAATGACAAACGTTTCAAAAAACGCTCCTGCCATGGCTCCGTTTTTCAGCACATCAGCATTGGTCCATTTCGTCAGATAGGCTGCCAAACCAGTATCCATGAAATAAAGCTTCGGCGTTTTGACCACCCTTTTTAACACATTATTCGCATATGGACGCAACAAATACACTATATTGCAAGTAACAAGAATAGATAGCCAGCGTTCGGCGGTTGATACACTAATTCCCACATTCTTGGCAAGTGACGAAATATTAAGCAACTGGCCGGTAATACTTGCTACAGCAATCATGAACGTAATGAATTTCACTTCATCACCAACCTGTGTCAATTCACGCACATCACGTTCAATATAAGTTTTTACATAAGAAGCGTAGAAAATCTGCCAGTCATAATCCTCATTAAGCAATAAATCCGGCATGCTGCCCCTATGAATTACTTTCCATAAATCTTCATAGGTTATAGGCTTTAGTTCCTTTTTGCGTGCAGTAAAATACTCTTCAACTGGCAAAAATGCATCATTAAATTTAATCTGCTGATACTCACGCAGCGAAAGCCCCAAAAGATTAAGAATGCCTAAGCGACCGGCAAGCGATTCGCCCACATTCTTCATCAGTTTAAACTGTTGTGACCCGGAAAGGTAAAACATCCCTTTGCCGTTCTGTTCATCTACCTGCATTTTAATATAAGGAAACAGATTAGGCGCATACTGGATTTCATCCACAAAAACCGGTGGAGTATTATCTTTAAAAAAAGTAGCCGGCTGCTCAACTGCAGCATGAAGCTGCATGGGATCATCTAAGCTTATGTAATTAGCACTGTTGGCGAACCTGCGTAGCAAAGTTGTTTTACCAACCTGACGCGGACCTGTTACCAAAACTGCGCCAAACATTTTTGAAGCTTTTTCAAGTATGCTTTCCAAGTGACGATGAATATACATAAGGTGCTCCTTTCGACTAATTTATTTTTTAATAATATATTAGCCGTTTTTTTCTAAGAACGCAAGTTTTTTTAGAAAAAAAGGCGGCGCAAGCGCGCCGCCATAGGTGTTAAGTATTATTAAAACTTATAGGTGTAAGTAAGCAGGAAGCTTGTCGGAACAGCATAATAATCAGAACCAGAATGGTTCAAATTATCTTGTCTGTTAAGCAAGTTATCAATGGTTAAAGTGATGTCGCTGTTCTTATCAGGGCTATAAGTGGTATTTAAGGTAGTAAGGAAATAAGGTTTAGTCTTAGAAGAATGCGAACTGCTTGGAGTATTAACACGATCAGCCAGATAACTGCCAGTTAAGCTAGTTCTCAGTTTATCTTTAGCATAGGTAATACCGCCATTAAGCTGCCAACGACCAAATTTTCTATCCCAGTAAGTTTTGCCTGTTTTAGCTTTAACCTTAGGATCCCCGTAATTTACGCCATAATTGTAAGAGAAGCCATTGTCCCCTTGAATATCACAAGTAAGCTCTACACCAGTATTTTTAAAATCTTCGTTTTTATACTTGTATTCAGCCTTGCTTGGAGTCCATGTAGCAGAAATATTATCTTTTATATCAATATGATACAATGCTGCTTTCCAGCTATGGCTATCAGATACTTTTTTCCAACCCAATTCGTAGTTTTTACCTGTTTGTGGTTTTAAATCAGGATTCGGTTTTGCAGTTTCACTGGCGCCATTCATCTGAGCATAAGTCGGCATAATGAAAGATTCTGTATAGCTTGCATAAATTGTCTGATCATCATCTAATTTATGGATGTATTGTACTGCACCACTAAAGTTGTTATAGTTTTGATCTCTAAACGCATTAGTTGTCCAAGTTTCACGCGCACCAAAAATCATAGAATTTTTATCATCAAACTTTTGATCCCACTGACCGAAAACTGCCCAAATATCACGACTTAATGACCCACCACTGAATACTGATTTCTCATACATTTCATGTTGATAATCTACACCAAGAACTGCTTGAGCTTTTTCTCCAATTTTCCAATTACGTTGCAAATCTGTACCAACTGTAGAATTTCTCTCTTTAGTATGATACATACTAAATTCCTTTGCACCACCACTTGTCGTACTTGTATTGTAGAAAGTCGGACCTTCTGATTCTACGTTATTGATATTATAGTAAATACTAGCTTTATAGTCATCATCCTTATAATTTAATTGAATGTTATTTTGTTTTGTTGTATATAGTCGACCATTAAACTGATCATCGATTTTCGCATCACCCTTTTCAACATCAACAAATATTCTCTCATAGTTAACTTGAGACTCATAGTAATTATAAGCTAAGCTAAGTCTATCATTAAAATTATACCCTAAATTAACGCTCTGTTTCTTAATATCATCCGCATCAGTTCTTGTTTTACCTTTCAAAACTGGTTTTTTGCTAGGATAATTAACATCACTTATGCTACGATAATTAACTCTTCCCATTTTTTCCAAAGAGTAACCAGCAGTAAATTTTTCGTCGCCAACATTTACTCTATAATTCTGATGGCTTCTGTTACCATAACCTACGCTAATTTTATTACTGCCTTTTTTCTTAGTAATGATATTAACAACGCCACCCATTGCCTCAGAACCATAAAGTACAGAGCCACCACTCTTTACAATTTCGATACGCTCAATACTGTCCGTAGGAATAGATTCCAAATTATATTTACCACGCCAAGAAATAGGATTACCATTGACTAATACCAATGTACCATTACTGATACCACGAATATTAACCTCATTAATCATTGTACCCATCGAAGTACCCAAAGGGCCAAAGGATTTGTACTCAATACCTGCTTGTTTGCCTAAAACTTCAGCAATACTATTGGAACCAGAATCCTCCAATTGTTTTGAAGTAATTACAGTTGTACTTGCAGGAACATCGACATCACGTTTCTCCGTTCTCGTCGCCGTTACAACCATCTGGTCCAGCGAATACTCCTGCAGCTCTTCAGCAAATACGTTTGTGCCCCCCCATATTACACTACCGGTAATGAGGGCCGTCATCAATAAACCCTTGGAAAAATTACTCTTCATGTTTACTCATACTCCTAAAAAATATATTTTGACCACTCTTCCCCTGCCCAGTCTTGCATGGTCACAGGCTACTAAGTGCATCAAGCAAAATTGTAAGCTATACGGCAATATAGCTATAAAAAAGCGCCCTTGCTTTTATAATCAGCAAAGGCGCAAGTTACTCTTCTGATATTATATAGAAAGCTTCTTTGTAAAGTTATATTTCGCTTTAGGAATCTCTCTTTTTGCATGTCTATAGTATACTACACAAGTCTTATGTATTCAATATATATTCTTATTATTAAACTAAATTCTACTAGGAAATTTTTCTTTCAACCACAAAAACAGTATTGGCAGCACCAACAGCGTAAACACCGTTGATGTTATCATACCGCCGATGATAACCCACGCCATGCTCACGCGCGTTTCCGAGCCTGCGCTCAGCGAAAGCGCTGTCGGCAGCATACCCACCACCATCGTCAGTGCTGTCATAAAGATAGGCTTCAGACGAGTTTTGCCTGCTTCGATTACCGCAGCCTTCGCCGTCATGCCTTCATGCATCAGCGTCAGCGTATAGTCCAAAAGCAACGTGCCGTTTTTCGCTACCAAACCATCCATAACCAGAATACCGATGAGTGAATACAAATTGATTGTATTATGCGTCAGCAGCAAACAGAAGATGGCACCGATAATGCCCAGCGGCAGCGAGAACATACGGATGAACGGCGTAAATACCGATTCATAAAGCACTGCCAGAAGCAGGTATATCAATAGCAGTGACAGCGACAATGCCATAGCCATTTCGGCAAAGGAATCGTTCATCGTGGTCGCCTGACCGGAAAAAGCATAGCTACTCTTAAGACCTGCGGCATTGAGCTTCTGCGTCAGCTCCTTGACTACCTCGTTCAGCGGTCTGTCCGTCAGATTACACTGGATGTTGATGATGCGCTCCTTATTCACGCGACGGATAGTAATCGGGCCTACGCCCTCTTCTACGTCGGCAAGGTCGCCAAGAAAGACGCTTCCTCTGCCTGTCTGCACCGGAATAGCGCGCACGTCTTCAATATCATAGCCACTGCCGCCGGCAAAGCGTACTGCAATATCGGTGTCATTGCCATGGTTTTGCACATCGTTCGCCAGAACGCCGGCGCTGCGTCCGCCAATAGCGGCGTTAAAGGACTGCGCCACGTCATTGACTGTCGCGTGATAATATTTCAGCTTGTCGCGGTCTACCGTCACCTTCAGCTCTGGCATGCCCTTTACATAGGAATTTTTGATATCCTTCAGGCCTGCAGTCGAAGCAAAAATCTGCTCCACCTTAGCGGAATCAGCCACAAGCTGATCCATATCGCTGCCCTTAAGCTCCACCTGTACTGGCGAGCGCACGAGGTTGCGACCGCCCGAAACACCGGTAACGGATGACTGAATCTCATTGACGCGCACCTTGATTTCACCCATGTTCTGCTTGGCGAAGCTGCGGATGCCCTGTGCTACCTGCCACACGTCCCTGCTGCGCTCGTCGCTGCTTTTGAGCGCGATAACCAGCTTGCCCATGCTCTGCGTGGTCGTTACATTAGTCATATAATGCTCGATTTCCGGCACCTTGGCCAAATAATTCTCAAACAGCAGCAAGGCCTCGTTGGTTTGGTCAGCGTTAAAGCCTGTAGGCAGCTCAATATTCACCTGAATCGCGCTTTCGTCGGTACGCGGCATGTATTCCGAGCCAACTATACCGAGCGGTACCAGCGCCACCGCCACCGCGAAGGCTGCCAGCACTCCCAGCACCAGCTTCTTCGGCTTTTCTATGCATTTGCGCAGCAGAACATCATATTTGGCGATTGTCTGCGCTTCCAAAGCATCCAGCCTGCTCCACAGGTTGCCCTTAGGCTCCTCTACGCCGTTTTTATAAAAGCGCGAAGCCAGCATCGGTGTCAGCGTAAAGGATACGACAAGCGACATCAGCGTAGCAAAAACAATCGTCATGCCAAACTGCTTGAAGAACTGGCCTGTCGCGCTCTGCATAAAGGCAATCGGCAAAAACACCACCACGTCACAAAGCGTCATAGCGATTGCCGCCATACCGATCTCATTGCGGCCTTCCTCCGCTGCCACATCGGCGCTTTTGCCCATCGCCAGAAAGCGATGGATATTTTCCAGCACCACAATCGAGTCATCGACAAGAATACCGATACACAGCGCCATACCCATAAGTGACATCATATTGAAGGTAAAGCCTGCCAGATACATCAGGAAGAAGGTTGCAATAAGTGAGGTCGGAATGGCAATCATAACTGCCATAGAGGACTTCCAGCCACGCAGGAACAGATACAAAACAAGTCCCGTGGTAACAAGTCCTTCGAGCAGCGTTTTTAGCGTATTGCTCAGGGAATCGCGCACGAAATGCGACTGGTCATAGACAACAGTGAAAACGTAGTCAGGATAATCCTTGCGCAACGTTTCCAGCTGCTGCAGCACGCCGTCTGCTGTGTCGACGATATTGGCACCGCTGGCCTTGTATACCTCCAGTGATACCGCCTCGTTACCGTCAACACGGCTATAGGCCACAGCACGCTTATCCTTGGCCTGCACGTTGGCCACCTGCCCCAGCTCGATGTATCTGCCGCCTGCACCCTTAAGCTGCAGATGCTGAATCTCCTCCGGAGCCTTATACTGCGCCTGCAGACGCACGGTTTTTTCCAAAGCATCGGTATAGACGGAGCCGGAAGAAACAATAACGTTTTCCTTGCGCACCGCTGTAATAATATCCTGCAGCGTCAGTCCGTAATAATTGAGCTTATCCTTATCAACCTCGATTGCGATTTCCTTGGCACGTCCGCCGGTAACGTCAACATCGGCTACGCCGGCTGCCTGCTGCAAGCGCTCCTTAAAGCTGCTGTCTGCCAAGGCAAAAATATCGTCCAGATTATCCTTAGACGTTGCTGCAATCTGGATAATCGGATATTCTTCGGAAGAACGTTTGAGCACTGCAGGCTCATCAATATCCTCCGGCAGATTTTTACGAATACGGCTGACCTTTTTGGTTGCCTCAATCGCTACCATATCAGCATCAGCCTGACTGTCCAGCTCGACAAAAATCTCCGCACGTCCGGGACGTGTAGCGGAACGCACCTGCTTAAAGTGCGAAATTGAGGACAGCTCGTCCTCAATCGGCTTCGTCACCTGCTGTTCAACGGATTCCGTACTGGCGCCGGGATAGTTGACAATGACGCTGATAAATTTAGAGTCTACGTCCGGCAACAGCTCCACGCCAATGCGAAAGAAGCTGATAAGACCGAGGACGCAGACTAATATGTAAATCATGCAGATACCGATAGGCCGTTTAATAGAAAAGCGTGTAATATTCATTACTTCGCCTCCTCCTTGGCCACCTCAACCACCATGCCGTCACGCAGACGCGCAAGATTATCAAGGATAACCGTTTCGCCTATCTTCACACCCTGCACTATTTCAATACTTTCATTATTACTTGCACCGGTAGTAACAGGCTTTTTCAGAGCTTTATTACCCTTGCCCAGCACATAGACAAAATATTTGCCATCCCGTTCGAGAACGGCATTTTTAGGTAAATATATAGTGGATGGCTTTTGCAGAAAACGCAATTCACCCTTGACAAACAAGCCTGCCTTTACGTTGGAGCCAGGCTCATCCAGCCTGATGCGGAGGGTAAATTTGTTTGTTTCCCTGCTTCTTACAGGGCTCACATAAACAACAGTACCCCGGCATATTTCGCCAATCGCCTCCAGCTTCAGCTCGACCTGCGTGCCAACGGTCACAGAAGCAGCCTCGGCCTCTGTAATATCGCAGTCCACTGTAAAACCACTGTCATCTAAAAGGGTAAGCAGCCTGCTCCCTGCAGGCGCATAGCCACCCACTTCTGCATCGCGGTAGGTAATAATACCTGCGCGTGGTGCCTTAAAAATCAGATCGTGATACTTGTTTTGCGCAATAATGTACTCATGCTCGCGTCTGGCAGCAATCTGCTCCTGACGGTAAACCTGCGACGGTGTGCCATCATAGCTTTCCTGCTGCGCCAAAGCATCGTACTGCGCTTTTTTATTAGCCAGCGTCTGCTCCATGCTGTCCAGCTCGGACCTGGAAACAGCGCCCTGCGCATACAGCTTGCGGTAACGCTCCGCATTGACCTGCGCCAGCTTATAATCTGCCTCATAACGGGTAAGGCTGGTGCTGTAGCTCACGTCCGTTGTTGCCGCATTAGCTCCGGCCTCGGCATAGCGTGCCTTGGCCTTGAGCATTTCGGC
The DNA here is from genome assembly GCF_000434895.1 of Phascolarctobacterium succinatutens CAG:287. Taxonomy (GTDB): domain Bacteria; phylum Bacillota; class Negativicutes; order Acidaminococcales; family Acidaminococcaceae; genus Phascolarctobacterium_A; species Phascolarctobacterium_A succinatutens_A. The sequence continues at coordinate 45,350 of NZ_FR892828.1, read as the reverse complement.
GCGGGCATCATCAAGATGCTGCACCAGGAGGATATCTCCGGCCTGCACCTTGCTACCCAAATCCACATTAATCTCATCGACGATACCGGCATACTTGTTGACAATATCAATCTGTGCCTTGGCCTTGAGCTGTCCAAAAAGATTAATGCTTTTATACAATGGTCGCCTGCTCACTACCTGCGTGTGCACAATAGGTTTCATTACTGCTTTTTTTGACGTAGACTGGTTGGAGAGATGCCTGAGGCCCAGTGTCAAGGTAATGCCTATCACACAGATAGCAAGCAGACTAAGGAGTTTGTGTTGTAATATATAGTTTTTTGCCTGAGTAAAATCGGGGCGCAGCATTATTTCGCTGCTGCTTGCGCATCAGCAGCCACTGCCTGTTGGCAGACTTCCAGCATAGCCTCAGCAAAGCTGCCTGCCGGAACCGGAACAAACTTCAGCTCTTTGGCCTGATGGCTCAGCAGAGTTTTCTTGCTGCCATATACATCCATGCCCTCTACGCCGTAGGTTTTATCCTGCAGATTAAAAGTCATAACGATTTCGCAGTACTGCACCTTCTCTTTTTTAGCCAGAGAAGCCTTGTATTTTTCATTGAGCTTTTTCAGTATATCCTTATCAGTGAAGACGGTTTTGGTCAGCACAGTGACAATATTTTTATCTGCTACACCGTTAGTAACCTTGCTGAAGGTCAGGGAATCCATATCGTAAGCATAAATGCCAACGTTGTTTTCTACAACGATAGACCAACGTGCCTGCTCCTGCTCTTCTTCGCTCGGTTTAGGCATCATGCTGATTTCCCAGTTCATACCCTCCTGAGTTGCAGGCTTTTTGTCTGCATCAGCAGCAAATGCGGTTGCGCAGCAAAATAAGGTCATTAATAAAATAAGCAATTTTTTCATAAAAGCTCCACTCCTTTGTATGCTAATATATCTATTAGTATACTATACTCTTATCTTTAATTCAAATTTCTTACAATACGAATTATATTTTCTTTAGACAGCTTCTGCAGCGTATAATAATTGGCCTGCATAGCGGCGGCAACCTTCTTTGCCAAGCCCAGCTTGATAAAATCGCTTTCCGTATCAATCACTACAGAGGTAATTTTAGCCTTGGCGATTTTTTCAGCAATGCTGATTGCTGCAGCTACAGGATCCTTTTCACCCTCATGCACGGCATTCGCACGTCCGTCGGTAACAACAATCAGAATCGGCTCCAGCTCGCTGTCACGCTTGTTCAGCATGGCCAACGTCTGCAGCGACAGCGCCAAGCCGTCTGCCAGCGGCGTTTTACCACCGGTCGGCATTTCTGCCAGACGCTTCTGCGCCAGGTCCACACTGCGGGTAATCGGCAGCAGCATATCCGCCTTATCACGACGGAAAGCAATCATACCTACGCGGTCACGCTTTTGGTACGCCTCCTGCAGCATGTAGAAGATGGCACCCTTAACGGCGCGCATACGCTCACGTGCACCCATGGAGCCGCTGGCATCCACTGCAAACAGGAAGGTGTTGCCGATGCGTTTTTCGCGCACCTTCTGACGTAAATCCTCCTCCTTGATGTTCAGCGCACAGCCGTTATCCTCACGCAAACGCTGAAACGGCGCTGCAGCACGGATGGTTGCGTCAAAGGCCAAGTCCGTAACCTTGCTCTTGGGCTGTTCGGCGCGCACATAACGTCCCTGCTTCAGGTCAGTCTTGGTCACGCTGCGTTTGCCGCTGCCACGGCGCACATTGCGGTCCTTGCCCAAATCCAGCAGCATCTTCGGCAAGCGGAAGCTTTTGTCGATATCGGCAAGCTGCTCCTCCGGTGCCAGATTACTGTTATTGTGCTCCTGCTGCTGCTCGTCCTCGTCGCTTTCGTCGTCCTCGTCCTCATCGTCGGAAGCATCGTCATCTTCGTCATCATCGCCGTTATCCAAGGGCGGTGGTGGTGGCGGCAGCTGGTTATCTTCGTTGTCCTCGTCGTTATTTTCATCGTCAGGATTATCTTCGTTGTCCTGCTCGTTTTCATCTTCGTTTTGGTTATCGTCCTGTTGCTCCTGCTCCTCGGGCTGTTGCTCGGGCGGCTTGCGCATACGGTGCGGCAGCACGAACTGCGCTGCCTCCTCCACGTCCTTCGGCAGCACGTAAGCGCGCCCCGCCATGGCGGCGATAGCGCGCGCAGCCTCGAGCAGATAAATTTCCGCACGATGGCCGGCACAAAAGGCCTGAGAGCACAGCTGAGCGACAAGCATCAGCATCGCATCGCTCACCTCAACCTGCGGCAGCAGCTCACGCGCTGCCTTAACCTTCGCTGCCAAGGCAGCGGTTTCTTCCGCATACTGCTCACAAAACGCAAGGGTATTGTTACTATATGCTAAGGCACGTTGGATAACCTCCACGCGCTGACCGATATCCTGCAGTGCCTGCATATCTGCGTACATGCCGAAGCGGTCCAGAATATGTCCGGGCAGAGTGCCCTCCTCCGGATTCATCGTAGCAATAACGGTCGTGCGCACCTCATGGCTGCAGCTGATACCGTCACGCTCTACATTATTTATACCTGCGCTGTTAGCATCCAATGCCGCTGTCAGCAGCTCCTGACGCAGCAGATTAGCTTCATCAATATAAAGAATGTTATCCGTAGCACGCGCCAAAATGCCCGGGGAAAAGCGTTTTTCACCCAAGCTCACGGCAGCCTCCAGGTCAATGCTGCCAAAAAGCATATCCTCTGTTACATTCAGCGGCAGCGTCAGCATCCTTTGCGCACCAATCAAACTCTGCACACTGCGGGCCAGCACGGATTTTGCCGTACCCTTGGCACCGCCTATGAGCAGGCCGCCTGCTCTGCGGTTGACCAGAGCAATGAGCAAGGCCTTTTTTGCCTCCTCCTGCCCCACCACCGCAGCAAAGGGATAAAGATTATTTTTCAGCATAGTCAACGCTCCTTAGGCTTCGGCAGCCAAAAAGCTCTCTACCTTATTCCAATCCAGCTCGCCCTCTTCAAACGGGCGGCGGCGCATACGGTGCGGCAGCACCAGCTTAGCTGCTTCCTTCAAATCATCAAGGTTAGCCTGCTTGCGACCATTGAAGGCAGCCAGAGTCAGCGCTGTTTTGATCACAGTAATATCTGCACGGTGACCGTCTACGCCCAGCTCAACAGAAAGCTTAGCTACGGTTTCCAGCAGCTTATCGTCAATGGTCACCTCCGGCAGCAGTTTGCCAGCAGCGATAATTTTTTCTGCCAGCTCCTCCTGCGCTTCCTTATAGCCTGCAATAAAGCTCTCAGCATCGTTTTCATAAGCCAGACGGCGTTTGATTACCTCTACGCGCTGCAGCGGGTCATGTTCGCCGGTCACAACAACGCTCAGACCAAAGCGGTCCAAAAGCTGCGGGCGGATGTCACCCTCTTCGGGGTTCATAGTGCCAACCAGCACAAAGCGTGCGGGGTGGGAATAGGAAACGCCCTCGCGTTCAACGGTGTTTACGCCCATAGCAGCGGCATCCAGCAGAACGTCAACAACATGGTCATCCAACAGGTTGATTTCATCTACATATAAAATATTGCGGTTAGCCTGCGCCAAAATACCTGGTTCAAACTTTTTCTCACCATGCTTAATCGCATGCTCAATATCCAGAGTGCCGACAACGCGGTCCTCGGTTGCACTTACAGGCAACTCAACCACGCGCATGTTGATGGTTTCCTCCGGCAAGGTGCCCTCTGCCTGCAGCTTGGCAGTGCAGTCATCGCACAGCTGGCTGCTGTGCGGGTCACAGTGGAAGCGACAGCCGTGCACAGCCGCCATCGGCGGCAGCAGCTCGGCAAGAGCGCGCACAGCGGTGGATTTGGCCGTGCCCTTTTCACCTTTAATCAAAACACCGCCCAAGGCCGGGTTAATAACATTCAAAATCAGGGACAGCTTCATTTCCTCCTGTCCTACAATCGCAGTAAAAGGATATACAGCAGTACGTTTCATTTATATTCCTCCGTTTATTAAAAAGAGCTATCAATAAAATATGTATCTAATTATACAGTGTCTACTAGGTATACACGCAAGCGATTTAGGGAAAAAATTTATGCATCGCCGCGTTCTTCGATTTCGCCTTCGATATTCAGCAACAACTCCTGCAGTGACTGCTTAGTCTGCGACTTGGCGTTCCACAGCCGGCGCTGCTCCGCCTCCAGCAAAACCTCCGTCAGTCTGCGCAAAGCCCAAGGATTAACCTCAGCAAACCATTTTTGCATATCTTTGTCCAAAGCGTACTTTTCCGCAAACTTTTCATACATCCAGTCCTCCATAACAGCGCTGGTAGCATCCCATTGGAAGCAATTGGCAACATATGTTGCCAAATCGCCTGCTCCCTTATAGCCAAACTCCTTCATGCCCCGTATATATTTGGGATTAATCGCTTCGCCTCTGAACAGGCGCTTGACCTCCTCTGCCAGCGTGCGAATCACCACATGCTGACGGTCAGAGCTGTCACTGCAATAGTTTTTCGGCATCTTGCCGCTGAAATTACGCACTGCAGCAATCATGCCGCCGCGGTAAGCGTTATAATCATCGGAATTCAACAAGTTAGACTCGCGGTTATCAATATTGCTTACAGTAACCTCCAGCTTTGCCATCCGCTCTGTAAACAGCTGCGGCCTGTACTGACCTTTTTCGCCCTCGCCATAGACATGTGCACCCCAACGCACATACACATCAGCAATATCGCCCAGGTCATCCCAATTGCGGGAAGCCAAAAGTGCGCTCACGCCCGCGCCATGCGCTCCCGGCGGGTCGCCGAAAATGCGGTAGGATGCCTGCCGCCAGGCCAGCTCCTTATCCACGCCCTCGCTTTCTAATCGCTGAGATTCCTCCACCACATGCTTGCGCACAAAGTTGTCTTCAAAGCTCTCATCCAGTGCTGCCACCTGCTGCACTGCCTTATCCAGCCAGCAAACTGCTCCCGGCAGCGTATCACGGAACAGACTACTGATGCGTCCGGTAACATCAACACGTGGACGCTTCAGCTCATCAAGCGGAATAATCTCGATGCCTGTCACCTTCAGGGTTCCCTTTTGCCAGATGGGGCGCACGCCCATCAGGCGCATAAATTCCGCCATACACTGACCATTAGAGCGCATGTTATAGGTTGCCCACAGCAAAATACCAACACTTTCGGGATAACGCCCTTCCTCCGCCACAAACTTGTTAATTACGTCCTCTGCCATCTGCGAACCGATTTTCCACGCTACGGGCGTAGGCAGGAGCTGCGGATCAACGCCGTAAAAATTGCGTCCGGTCGGCAAAATCTCGGCACCTCCGCTCGTAGGCGCACCGCCGGCGCTAGGCTCAATATATTCTGACTGCAGCGCACGAATACAGTTGCTGCGTTCCCAGGTAGTATGCGCCAGACTGGGATACAGCTTATCGCAGATAAAGCCGGCAATTTTAATTATCTTCTGCTGTACAGCTTCATCCCAGCATTTTACGCACTCCAACGCCCGCAATTTATCTTCGTGGACTACGAAACCATCATTTTGCAGCAGACGGATAATCTCCAAGCATTGGCCGTTAATTTTATCAAGCAGCATACCGTAGCTCAAAATACCGTCCGGCAACAGCTTACTACTGTTGTCAATCAGCTCATAATAATCATAGCCGTAAGCCTGCGCCAAGGTTTTGGGCAGTGACGGCATATCAGGATTTTCCAAGCGCACCAACGCATAAAGATATTCCGTAAGCTTTTCGCCCTGCGGCGGATTACCCATGATATGCAGTCCGGTAGTCATCTGCATATTCTTCAAATCCGTCAGATATGTGTGCAGATGACCTACATAATCGTCAAAATCAGCGGCATCCTCCTCACGTACCTCGTCTGTAAGGTCGGCAGCAGCAGCTTTCTCTCTGATTTGTGCCATCGGCTCGCTCAAATCGGCATCCTTATCAGCCTTAAAGTGCACATATTCCTCCAAAGCCTTTTCCAACTCCGCCAGCTCATCATACACACCGCTGATGCTAAGCGGCGCCGAGAGATAACTGATGAGGCAGGCCGCACTGCGGCGTTTGGCCTGTATGCCCTCGCCTGTATCCACAACCCAATAGGGATAAACATTAGGTAAATCGCCGGTACAGATATCGGGATAGCATTCATCACCCATCGCTACACCCTTGCCCGGAAGCCATTCTAAACTGCCGTGCGTACCAATATGCATCATAGCATCTGCGCCCCAGATATCGCGCAGCCAGTGATAAAAGCCCAAATAATGGTGTGTCGGCGCGCAGTCTGGCGAATGATAGATTTTATCCGGATCCTCGCCAAATCCGCGCGGCGGTTGCATCGTAATAAAAATATTGCCATTCATCGTTCCGGGAATCAACAGAAAATCATCATAAAAGAAAACATCACCTGGCGCTTCGCCCCAATCCTGCTCCAAGCGTTGCTGTACCTTTTCCGGCAGTGTCTTATAATAATCGCGGTATGCACTGACGAGGAGCTTGGCATCGGCATTATCAATCTGCTTTTCGCTCATGTAGTCCCTGTCATTCGTCGCACCGGCAATCAGCTCGTCAATAAACTCCTGCCTGTCCGCCGGAATATGGTCAACGACATAACCTGCATCCCGCAAATCCTGCAGCAGCAGGCGCACGCTTTCAATACTGTCTATCGCCGAACAGCTGCCAATGTTGGAATTGGTCGACGGATGGTTGTGAAAAACAATAGCAATTTTCTTTTCTGCGTTCGGCTTGATGCGCAAAAGTGCCAGCTTTTTGGCTTTGCGCACCAACATATTCATGCGCTCCGCAATCGTCTGCGTAACCTGCTTGCCCTCAGCATCACGCTCCATCGTCGTCACAGGGCAGCTATGGATAATACCATCAAATTCCGGCAGACTCACACTGTACGCCACCTCTACGGCACTCATGCCGTCAAAGTTTTCATACCATTCCTGATATGAACGGTACAAGGTATAGGCCTGCAGTACCGTGATATTGAGCTTGGTCAAATCATCAAGTGCGCAGGCACGGATGCTGAACAGTGAAAATTTTATAGTGTTGATGAAAACATCAGCATAGCATTTGCCGTCCGCGCAAACATACTTGCTTAAGGCTTCTTTAAAGCCGCCGCAGCCGCTTGCGGCGTCAGGCGAGCTTGTGGAGAAGAAGCATAAGGCGTTGCAGCCCTGCGCTTCAATCTCTCTGATAACAGTATCGGCAAAAACATTGTTGCCCCATAACCAGTCACTGCGGAAGAAGACAACAGCCAGCGTCGGTTTGCCTGCTATGCAAAAATCGCGGCTATATTCTTCTACATCATCGTATACCTTGCCTGCACGAGGATGATAAATGCCATCCCACGGCAAAAGCTCGGGAGCAGGCGCATTACATCCTGCCTGCAAAAACTGCTGCGCCAGCCACAGCCACAAATTTGTCCAGTTCTGCAGGCCGCCGAATTTGTAGTAATCATTAATGCGCCGCAGTTCCTCCTCAGACAAACCTCCATGCAGCACATCCTCCGGATTACCGGTCATCAGATAAACGTGCTTCTTCTTATTGGCCAGCAGATATGATGAAGATTCCGACAGAAACTTAGTGCTCAGGCCAGTTCCCATCCAGGGGAAAATGACAACCTCCGCCTGCTGCAGCTGCTTTTCCATATCCCTCGTCCATTCTGTATCGCTTGGGACATACAGCACCTGTCCTGTGACAGCTTTCTGCGTCTGCTGCGCCAGCTTCAATGCATCCTGCAGATAGGCTGCAGTCTGCTCCATATTGGTGAGAAATAAAATTTGTTGCATTCTTTCACCTCCGAAAATTATCGATACTCCTATGCTTTCATAAAAATGAGGACGAACAACCATCGCCCTCACAATAAAATAATATTACGCTATATAGTTCTCATACAGTCAAGCACTTCAGACTTATTTGCTAATATCCCTTAAGAAAAACTTCCTCTTCATCAGTAAATATATTTCCATAAGCAAGATTGGCAATCTTCTTAATCGCCCATACGCAGTTTTGATTGGAAGCATATAAATACTTGTCCTTCAAATAGCAAACATGATTATTCTTGACCGCCTCCAGATTAGCCAACGCAGGATCCTCCAAAAATTCCTTTTTATACCCGTCCTTATTATCATGCTTAAGCTCCCAGGACAGTGAAAGCAGAAAGTAATCTGGGTTAGCACGTAGCATTACTTCTTTGTCCATCAGCTGACCATTGAGCACCCCTATCTCTGCAGGTGCATTTTTCACCCCGGCAAAGTGGCACATATCATCAAAAAAAGAGCCCTTACCACCGTAATTATGGTTCATTTTAGAAACAAGCATCACACTTTTTGGCTTCATGCTAGCGCTATCAACCTTGCTTTTGATATAGTCAAGCTGTGTCTGCATTCTCTGCTGTAGCTTTTCCGCACGCTCTGATTCCCCCACAGCCTGACCTATCTCCTGAATCTGCTTTTTTATCTCTTCCACATTATTCGCATTGCTCACCACGTATACAGGTATCCCCATGGCGCGATAGGTCTGTATGCGGTTTTCACCTGTGCTTTCACGGGCGATGATTAAATCCGGCTTGAGCGCCAGAACCTGCTCTGAAGAAAAATCATAGTTTAATTTTGTAGGCTTTTTGATTGCCTCAGTACTGATATAAGATACCGAAGCATCATACATTGATTTAGAAAGTGCAACAACACGCTCTTCATCAACAAGTCCCATTACAATATTATCCAGATTAAAATGCGTAGTCATAATACGCTGGGGCTTTTGCGCAAATTTTATTACAGTCCCCTGCGAATCAACTACCTGATAGGCTGCCCCGCTTGTTTTTTCAACATACTGCTTTTGACAGCCTGCTGTGCAAAATGCCAGCAGCAGTAAAAGCAGCAGTAAATTCTTCCACATTCTTTCACCTCATTTTCCTGTTATATGAAAAAGCAGGACGGAATATGTCCGCCCCACTTTTTCGGGAGTGTTAGCTGCCTTAATCTATCAGAAACTATACTCTACTCCTAATTCAAAGTTTCTGCCCGGTGCTGAGAACCATTTATCGTTAGGATTCAATTCATAGCTTGTCTCAGTATACATTCTATTAAATATATTGTTAACCCTACCAAAAATATTTATTGTTTTTGTCGGTTTGTAGTTAACAACACTATCCCAAACCCAATATGTTCTAAACGATTTACCAATTGTTTGGTTTTTAGATCTGTTCTGAGCTTTGCCAACGGTCAAACGACCTGCTAAATCTACATCAAATTTACTGCTGTTGTAATTCATACCTAAATTAAAGTTACTTCTTGGCATTGCACCATTTCTGTTAGGTGCTTTGCCGGCATCTGGCTTAATATATAAATAGTTATAACCAACATTAGCACTGAAACCATTTCCTAAGATTTTGCTTAATCTTAAAGAAGCACCTCTTGCATGTTCTTGAGCAATATTTACATATTGTCCTTTTGGATGAGTTGCAGTAGGTGTAGCATCATAAGCCATAGCATCATTTGAGTCGCGTTTAAAAACATTTAAGCTACCAGTAGTTGTATCATCAATAATGAAATTCATACCAGCTTCTAACGAGGTACCACGTTCTGCTCTTAAATCAGGATTACCATAAACAGCGCTATACAAATGAGCTATGTAAGGTGCTGTAAAGAAACGTTTATAACCGAAATAAGCATTAATTTTATCGCTAGGACTATAACCCAAAACAAAGCTAGGTGTATTCGCACGTCCGTATCTAGATTGGTCGTCCATTCTTAAGCCGCTAGTGAATTTCCATTTATCATTAAATGTCCATTCATCTTGCACAAAAAATGATTTGTTGCTAATTTTCACACCGCTTGTGTTAGCGGATTTATTTTTATACAAATTAACTTTATCCCTATAATAATCAATGCCACTTACTATAGTATGTTTACCATCTTTGTAAGTTAATTGATCACTAAAACCCTCTGTAGTAAAGTCATTGACTTTAAAATAATCCTTTTCCTGTCCCTTGTTTCTATTTCTAAAATAAGATAAGTTGTTTTCTAAATTATTATTTACTTTTTGATTATAAACAGTCTCAAAACGTGAATTATCTCTTGTACCAGGTGTAATGTCAGGTGCACTCCAACCGCTATTAGTGATAACATAATCAGATTTATATGTCATATAATTTACAAATAACTCTGCATTATCATTAAAACGTTTCCCTATTTTATATGTATTATTTGTAGCATCTAACTTATCTACAATTTTTCTACCCCATCCGTCTTTATAGTCTCCCGTACGTTTCTTTTGAGCAGAAATATTCCAATAAAACCCATCTTTACTACCACTATGCGAGAAGTTATATTGTTCTCTATCATAACTGCCTGTTATAGCCGTTATTTTACTTTTTGACTCACCATCTTTAATTTTTCTTGTGATAATATTAATAACACCACCTTGAGCATCAGAACCATACAAAGTAGACGCAGAACTCTTTAAAATTTCTACTTTTTCAACACCTTCCATATTGCTAATTTCGGCTAAAGCCATTTTTCCCGCAGTACCGCAACTACCATTAATATTTGCGCGTTGTCCATCAATTAAAACAACAACATTAGAAGAGCCATTAATATAAAGGTTATTAGAAATAGAACCCTCTCCATTAGAACCATAATGTGCAATAAATACCCCAGGAATATCTCTCAAAGCTTGGCTAATATTGTCAAAATGACGTTCTTCTATCTGCTTGCGTGTAATTACTTGAATATTTGCATTTGCTTTAAATTCTTCTTCACTTGTGCGGCTTGCAGTAACAACCATCGTATCCAAAGAATACTCCTGCAGATTATCAGCAGCAAAAGCGGTTGTACCCCAAACTACACTTGTACTCATAAGTACTGACATCAATACCGCATTACTTAATGCCTTGACTTTGTTCATTGTTGATTTCCAATCCTTTCATAGCCATCGTTTTATTTTTTGTTTCCGTCCAGACACACCTAGTCTTTCATAGTCCTGTGCTATCTATTGAAACATGCATCAGTGTAAACTATAAAGTGTTCATATAGTCAAGGATTTTTATTTTATTATTTTTCTTTCTGAGAGCCATTCCGCTTTTATAATAAATCCGTCCTGCCTGGCATTGCATACTACATTATTATTTTCTCACATATCTCTGCTTGGAGCTTTTAGGCTTATCCGGTAGCGTCAAAGCAATTTTGCCGTCATCAATCAACGGCTGCACAATTTTCGACATGGAATAATAGCGCGAAAAGCCCAGAAAAGCAATAATCTCTTGTCTGGAGCGCGGCACTGCGCAGAATGCCAACAATCGTTCTTCAACGCTGTCCGCCTGATTGCTACTATATTGCACCTGCTCCTCATGTACAGCGCCAACGCCAGAAGCAGGCATATCATACACCTGGGCAATTTTACTCTTAAAGGTAACTACAAACTCGCCATGACGTACAGCAAAAACCGGCGGCGGCAGCTGTGCCTTTTCCAGCTCGTGATAAATAGTCGGAATGCCGCTGTAACGGTTTTCGGTAACATGCAGCAGCTCCAAAATATTTGCCAAAGCACTGTTACGTGTATCCGGACGTACTTTGCCTAATGAATCAATCGTCAGCTTGCCATATAAGCCACCGCTGGAAATAATCTCCAGACGATTACGATATATTTCCAGACGCACAGGCACGTTTTCCGAGTGAATACTGTAATCGCGATGTACCAATGCATTAAGAATCGCCTCACGCACTGCCTTTAAAGGATACTCATCTCTGTCTGCACGCTTGCCCTTATCATCAATAATCGTACTGTGGCGGCTGTTGCGGTTCACAAAATCAACCGTGGGTTTTTGTGGGAAAAAAAAAAACCACCCGCCTCGTCTACCATTTCATCTATCGTGCCGGTAATACGCTCATTATCAATAAAGCGCTCGCCCTGTAATCCCGGCTCGCCCATTACATTGCCGGGCAAAGCAACAGCCGTAATGCAAAGCTGTGGAAAAGCTCCCTGCGGATATTTAGAAAAACACAGCTCGCCCGCTAACGTCGGCTGTCCGTTTACCGTAACACCCATCAGCTCCAGGATTTCTTCATCACTGACATGCTTAGCAAGATTTTTGCGGTCTTTTTTTACTGCCTGCAAAAAGCAAGCCAGCTTTTCTTCATCAAAAAAGCTTCTGCGTGCACCCGTTGCTTCGCGAATATCGTCTCGGATACGCTTGCGGAAGGCATCATAGCTGTAAATTTCATATTCACTCATCGGTTCATCAGCATCGCCCACACGTATATAAGCGCCTTTCAATCTGCCTGTACCACGATAAAAACACGGTCTTTCTGCGACATCAAGCCCCGGAATCTCTGCCGAAACTACAACCTTGTCATCTATTTCGCAAACAGTAAATAAAGCACGCACGCACGGCGACATCTGATTACACTGTTCCGTTACCTTTTTCTGCAAATCCTGCGCATCATAAACGCCGACAACCTCAAATCCTTTGCCTTCATCTATGCCGAACACGATAACGCCGCCCTCGTCCTGATTAGCAAAACTCGACAATGTATCGTATAAACGTGTAGGACAGCCCTTATTAGCAGATTTAAGTTCTACTGTTTGCATTTCGCATTGCAGGCGTTGTATCTTGTCAACAAGCTTGCGTAAGTCTTCAGTTTGCATACTTTTTCTTCCTTTCCGTTGCTACTTATCTATAGTTTAGCAACTTTTTGACAACTAGTCAATATGTTTTGCAACCATTTTGGCAACTGTTGCATAAAAAAGTCGGCAAGCAGCATTTCACCGCTCACCGACGTCATTGATAATTTTATTTACTATATACAGCGTCTGCCAAATCCTCTACAGCGTTGACAATATACTGCGACACGCACAGCACATGCTTCGCCGGCACTGTATAGACCTTTCTGTTTTTCACTGCGTCCGTAGTCTGGTAACTGGAATTGTTCAGCAGCTCCTCCTCCATCTGCTTCGGATCATGCTGACCGTCATAATTCCAGCCTGCGAGTAAAAACACCTCCGGATTGAGCTGAACCACGGCCTCCTGATTGACGATACCAGGCTTATCATAATGCAGCTCCTCCAAGGCATTGCGCACCTGCGCATATTTGCAGACATCGTTAAACGAAGCCTCCGGACTGTAGTAGGCACCGTTACTGCGCATAAAAACTATACGCTTCTGTTTTTCCTTAGGAATTTTGCCTATTTTATCCTGCACCTTCTTCAGATGCTCGTCCATCGCGGTAACCATCATTTCGCCGCGTTCCTTTTCGCCAACGGCCTCGCCCAAAAAGCGTATGCACTCACGTACATCTTCAAAGCTTTTGGGAGTTTTATAGACATAAACCTGCAGGTTCATATCGCGTAGCGACTGAATTACCTCCGGCTTAACAAAATCCGGTATCAATATTAAATCAGGGTGCAACGCCATAATTGCCTCCGAGCTTTGGCCATCTACTCTGCTTCCCACACTCTGCGCCCGCTCTACAATATTGGATATCCCCGGGTCGTCCACCAGACGTGAGAAGGCAGCAATGCGGCTGCTTGGTACAAGGTCAATGAGGATTTCATCAGTGCTTATAGACATAGATATAATGCGCTGGGGCTTTTCTTTAAAATACAGCTTATGCCCCTGCGAATCCGTAACAGTATAGGCCGCAGTACTGTTCGATTTTTGCGCACTATCACTGCTGCAGCCTGCAACTATTAAAAGTATACTCAAACACAGCAGCAGTGCTGTTATTATCTTTTGATATTTTTGTTTCGACATATTTTCTTCATCCTTTATTTTCTTTCAGTATAGCTATTATAGCACGAACATCAGCTTTCGACATAAGCAAGTTATAGCAGTTTGGCATATGAGAAAGGCAGAACAGATTTTGCTCTGCTCTGCCTTTCTCAAAGGAGTTAAGTGTATATGAATAAGGTTAGGGGCTGATTAGAAGGTGTATTCTACGCCTACTTGGAAGTTACGTCCCGGTGCAGGATACCAGTTGGAACTAGAATCAAGCGGAGTCATATTATAGCATTGATCGGTATACAGCTTATTAAAGAGGTTGTTTACTTTAAAGAATGCTTTAATATTATCTGTAGCTTTATAGTTTACATTCAAATCGCACAGCCAGAAAGATTTAAAGCTGTCAGGAACGGTACTTTGAGTTACCATACGGCCAGGACGTTTTACAATAGCTTTAGCAAACATATTTACATTCAGTTTATCTAAAGTATAATCTGCACCGATTTTCCATTCACCTCTGGGAATATAGCCATCACGGTTGCTGTTTTTCTTTGCAGTTTCCGGAGCTATATCAATATGCGTGTAATTTACATAGGAAGAAAATTTATCACTAAATTTCTTATTTAAGCCAAAATTCCAACCATAGGTATTCTCGCTGGCAATATTAGCATAATGACCTGTTGCACCATTGTAAGCAATCATATTAGAAGCCTTTGTTTTAAAGTAGCTCAATGTTGCGGTAAAGTCATTACCAAGCTGTTGCTTAATACCGATTTCCTTGGTATTACCATCTGCTGCTTTTAATGACGGGTCACCATATTTAGAATACAATTCCGCAATTTTAGGTGCGACAAAAAACTCTTTGTAAGACGCGTATACATTGGTTTTATCATTATCATAGCCAATAGTCACACTCTTAGAAGTATTACTGCCGAACTGAGAAGTTTTAGTGTATCTCAAACCAGGGGTAATATTGAAGAATTTCGCAAACTTGAATTCATCCTGAATAAAGAATGCCTTGTTATCAATGCTTTTTCCGCTAAATTTATTAGAACCGCCAGAAGCAGAATAATCATTAACAGTATCTTTGTAATAATCATAGCCGGCAATCAATGTATTATTGTCAACTTTGTAGGTCAACTGGTCAGTAAAGCCAACAGTTTTTAAGTCCATCAGCCAAATGCTTTTCGGCTTATTATAGCTGTCATTAAGGTTATTAGTATTGCGATATATAACCATGCTGTTGCTTAATTCATCAGTCAGTTTTTGCTGCCATGCCAAAGATAATTTATCAATATCCTTTTTACCTTTATTTCTGTCGGCAAGCTGTGGTAACAAACCGCCATTAGCAGGTCTTTCATAATCGGATTTATATTTGCTATATTTTAATGTAACATCAGCATTATCACCAAATTTATGACCTAAAGTCAGCTTATAATCCTTGCTGTCAACTTTGTGAGAAATCTTATCCCCATCAGCATCTTTGAAATCTTTCGCCAAGTTTTTCTGAGCAGCAACCATCCAATAGGTTCCGTCTACATTACCTTGGTTCATGAATCTGTAGGTCTGACGATTATAGCTACCACCAATTGCACTTATAGAAGTACGTACACCATTCTCCGTTTGCTTTCTTGTGATAATGTTAATAACACCGCCAACAGCATCAGCACCATACAGAGTCGAAGCAGAACCTTTCAGTATTTCAATTCTTTCTACAGTATCCAGATTTGCGTATTCAGACGGAGATAAAGCACCGGAGGTAGAACCATTAACGTTGGCACGCATACCATCAACCAAAACTACTAAGTTTGAAGAACCATTAATATACAGTCTGTTAGAGGAATAGTTTTCACCAGTAACACCATAATTTTGTAAGGTGACACCTGGTACATCCTTTAATGCATCACCTAAGTCAGTATAATGCTTTTTCTCTAAATCTTCACGTGTAATAACTGTAACATCAGCTTGCGTATCAAACGCCTTTTGTTCAACTCTGCTTGCAGTTACAACTAATTCTCCCAGTAAATATTCTGGTGTTTCTTCAGCAGCTAACGCCGTCCCCCCCCAGAGCACGCTTGTGCTCATGAGCATTGACATCAAAATAGCATTACTTAATAACTTTGTTTTTTCCATTTACTCATGCATCCTTTCTAAAAAACAGTTAGTTTTAAAACAGCTAATCTTTCGTAGTCCTGTTCTATTACTAAACCTGTATCATTTTAAACTATATACCGTTCATACAGTCAAGGGAAAATTTATTCTCCTCGTTCCTCCAATTCCCCCTCCATCGACAGAAACAACTCTTGCAAGGCCTGCTTTGTTTCCGGCTTAGCCTGCCACATACCACGCTGCTCCGCCTCCAGCAAAACTTCTGTAATACGGTGCAGCGCCCACGGATTTACCTCCTGCATCCATTTCTGCATATCCTTATCCAAGGCATACTTGGCAGCATATTTTTCATACATCCAGTTTTCCATAATATCGCTGGTTGCATCCCATTGATAGCTCACCGCAACATACGTTGCCAAATCGCCGGCGCCTTTATAGCCATGCTTTTTCATGCCTTCAATATATTTAGGATTCATAGCTTCACCACGAAACCAACGTTTAAGCTCTTCCGTAAGGCTACGCAGCTGTACCTTGCTCCGGTCAGAGCTATCGCTGACGTAATTGCGCGGCATACTGCCCTTGTAACTGCGTACTGCTGCAATCATACCGCCGCGATAATTATTATAATCATCACCGCTGAGCATAGAAGATTCCCTGTGGTCAACATTTTGCACTGTGATATCTATCTGCGCCATACGCTTTTTAAAGACCTCCGGCATATAGGTGCCTTCACTGCCCTTACCATAGGCATGTGCACCCCATCTGGTATATACTGCAGCAATATCATCAATCGTTTCCCAATTTTTCGCTTCTAAAACAGCACCTGTACCGGCGCCATGTGCTCCCGGAGGATCACCGAACACGCGATACGAAGCCTGTCTCCAGGCCGCCTGCTTATCCAAGCCTGATTTTTCCAGCTCGCCTGCTTCCTCCAGCACATGCTTACGCACAAAGTTCAGCTCAGTCGGCTCATCCAGAGATGCTATTCTCTGCGCAGCATCATCTAGCCAGATAACACTTCCGGGCATACTGTCCCTAAAGAGACCACTAATACGTCCTGTTACATCTACACGCGGACGCTGCAGCTCCTCCAAAGGAATCACCTCTAAGTCAACAACGCGTTGGCTTCCAGGCTGCCACACAGGACGTAAGCCCATCAGATATAAGAATTCGGCAACGCATTGTCCGTGATTACGCAAATTACTCGTAGCCCACAAAATTATACCGACGCTTTCCGGATAACGTCCTTCTTCTTCGATAAATCTGCCGATAACATCCTCTGCCATCTGCTTACCGATTTCCCAGGCAGGCTTCGTCGGCAGGCATCGTGGGTCGATACTGTAAAAATTGCGTCCCGTAGGCAGCAAATCAGCGCCGCCGCTTGTAGGCGCACCGCTGGGACAAGGGTCAATATATTTGCCGTTTAATGCGTTTAAAGTATTTTCCTGCTCCAAGGCAGTCATAAGCAGACTGGGGGCAATATGCTCGCAGATATACGTCAGAGATTGCAGCAGCTTATCCCGCATTTCCCCCTGTAAATACTTCGCCCAGGATAAGTTAAACACTGCTTCAATTTTAGTAGCATCAAAAGAATTTTTTTGCAAAATCAAGATAGCTTCTCTTGCCTGCTCGCGTATTTTATCCAAAAGCATACCATAGGTCATGCTGCCATCAGCCAGCATCTGCTCGCTGTGCTCCATCAGCTCATAGTAATCATGCCCATGCATTGCAGCAAGGTTTTTCATCAATGACGGCACCTTACCGTTATCCAGCTTCGTCAACGCCAACAGATATTCTACCAGCTCTTCTCCTTCCGGAGGCACGCCCAAAACATGCAGGCCTGTACTGATCTGCATATTCTTTAAATCCGTAATAAAGTTATGCAGCTTGCCAATATAATCATCAAAGTCCTCTGCTTCACTTTCCGGAACATCCTTGTCAAGATTACATTCTGCAGCTTTGCTGCGAATCATTTCTTTGATGCTGTCCATACCCGCAGCGGCAGCATCATCATTTTTAAAATGACAATATTCCTCCAACAGGTTTTCCAAATCTGCCAATTCTTCGTATGTACCGGAAATGCTCATAGGAGCGGACAAATAGCTTATCAGGCAGGCAGCACTGCGGCGCTTAGCCTGAATGCCTTCACCGGTACAGGTAATCCAATAGGGATAGATGTTAGGAATATCACCTGTGCAGATATCAGGGTAGCAGGCATTACTCATAGCATTACCCTTTCCCGGCAACCACTCCAGATTACCATGCGTTCCCACGTGAATCATGGCATCCGCGCCCCAAATATCACGCAACCAATGATAAAAGCCAAGATAATGATGTGTCGGTGCGCAATCCGGCGAATGATAAATTTTTCCCGGATCATCACCAAAGCCACGCGGAGGCTGTACAGTAATGAATATATTACCGTTAAGCATACCTGGAACAATCAACACGTCACCATAACGAAAAACCTCGCCCGGTGCTTCACCCCAATCACGCAAAAGCTGCTCCTGTGTTTTTACCGGAAGCTGCTCAAAAAAAACTTTTATAGTCCATCTTTTCCAGCTTGCCGTCTGCCTTTTCCAATAATGCCTCAGAGATAAAGCGTCTGTCATTTGTAGCATGTGCTGTTATATCATTAATAAACGACTGACTGTCTGTCGGTATATTATCAAGCCTATAGCCTTGCTTTTGCATTTCCTCCAACAATAGGCGTACGCTTTCAATCGAATCCAGACTGGCAGCGCTGCCGATATTGGAATTGGTCGGCGGATAATTATGAAAAACTATCGCTATTTTTTTATCACAAGGCTTTTTATAACGCAACGAGGCCAGCTTGCGCGCCTTTCTTGCCAGCATATCAATGCGGTCTGCAAGCGGCATGCGATAATGTGTACCGTCCTCACGTTCCTCATTGGTGGAAACTGGCACGGAATGCAGAGCACCATCAAATTCAGGCATGCACACAGCATAGGAAACCTCATTCGGTGTAAGGCCTACCATGCTCTGCTGCCACCACTTATAAGGCATATAGGTATTTACTACCTGCAGCACAGGCACACCAAGCTGCTGCAAATCCTGCAGCTTTAAAAATCCTGTAACTGTCAATGAAAATACAAAGGGATTAATAAGAACATCTATACAGGGCTTACCATCTTGATAAAAAAACCTTTCAAATGCTGTGTCTAAGCTTACTGCACCAGTCTGTTCATTAGGCATGGTAGTGCTAAATACAGCAATAACATTACAGTTTTGTGCTTCCACCGCCTTGATAATTTCATTTTGATATGCAAGACGCTGCCAAAGCCAATCCTCACGCGAAAAAATAAAACCTACAGTAGGCTTGCTGCTGTCATAATGCTTTGCCAGATAAGCCTCAAGCTCAACAAACTCATTCTTAAAATCCGGATGATAAATTCCGCACCAAGGCAGTTGTTCCGGCAGCTTATAAGCTATCATTTGCTGCGTAAAGGCATCAACAAGATATAAGCACAGATTCTGATAATTCTTCAGACCACCGCAGGCCAGATATTGCTTCAGCAGGCTCTTTTGCTCCTCCTGCAGGCCGTAATCCATCTTATCATCCCCGGGGTCAATGATATCAAAAAGATGGCGCAGCTTCTTTTGCTGTAAAAAGGCAGAAGCTTTTTTCAGATAATCACAGCTCAAACCTGTACCCATCCAGGTACAAAAGAAAAAGTCAGCATACTGCAGTTTCTGCTGCCAATAGCCGTTCCACTGCTCACTGTCATTTATTTGAATTACTTCGACAGCGTCACTGATTTCTTTGTTCTCCATGGTGTTTAAAGCATCGCGCATACCAACATAATGGGGTTCCATGTTAGTCACAAAAATGATGTTTGCCACTTTCCTGCTCCTCTCAGCTTACTTAAAATATTCAGGATATACCAGCTTATCAATTGCCAAAATACTGTCAGCGACATATTGACTTACGCAATACATATCCTGACCGGACAACGTCACCAGATTTTTATTTTGAATTGCTTTTACGCTTTGCAAAGACTGGTCATTGAGCAGTTCTTTTTCTGTTTCCAAGGTATGCGTAGGTGCACCGTTCCATCCCGGCATGATAATGACATCAGGATTGGACTGGACAATAAATTCCTTTGAAACAGTAGTATTCTGTCCTGTCTGTAATTGCTCCATGCAGTTATCAACCTGAGCATATCGGCAGATATCGGCAAAAAGCGAACCCTTAGTACCAATCACTCCATGTCCTGACATCACAACAACCTTTTTCTGCTGGTTAATGTTTGCAGCCTTGATAACAGATTGTGCCTTAGCGATTTTTGCATCATATTCTTTAATTACCGCTTCGCCCTGCTGCTTAGCATCCACAACATCAGCAATCTCGCGAACAGCTTTTTTTATATCTGCCACTGTATACGGTGTTTTATAAACATATACGCTAATACCCATATCGCGGATGGTCTGAATGCTATCAGGTGTCCACCAGTCTCCCAAAATGACAAGGTCGGGCTTTAAGGCCATGATACGCTCTACGCTCGGCGTTCCTTTAATGCGCTCTTTAACAGCCTTGCTTTTTTCCACGACATGCGAAATTCCTGCATCATCACAAAGATAGCTTACAGAAGCTATACGCTCCGGCTCCACTAAACCAAGCAAAATTTCATCACAGCTGATGGAGAAGGAAACTATCCGCATAGGATGTGCAGGTACCTTTACCTCATAGCCCTTGGCGTCCTTGACAACTCTCGTTCCGTTGTTTTCCGGCTTATCATTGCCGCATCCTAGGCAAGAGCAACATGCTATAATTACACAAATAAAAATTACTGCTAACTTTTTCACTGTCATTCACCTTAAATATCTGCCAAATTTATTATTACAAATTCTGTAGACAAAACTTGTTTCTTTGCTTCATCAAAATCTATAATCAGCACTGCTTCACATCCTTCATAGGTAAAAAGTACTTCCCCATTGCAGAGAACAGCACTTTGCGCATGGCTGCAATCCATGCCTTCTGTCCCCGTCTGATTACAGATAAGCACAGGAATACCATTTGCCGAACGGCTCAAACGCTTCCACGCCTCTTCCGGAGGTCCTGCATGACCTCCAGGCGGCCAGGCAGCAACAACTACAGCAAGCTCCGCTCCCTGCCTAGCAATTTTTTCTCCATGCTCGGCAAAATAAGCATCCGCACAGACCATAACACCGGTATTGATACCTTCTAAATTCCAAACCTCAAATTTTTCTCCGGGATGTGCCCAGTTTTCCGTTATCCACGGCACAACCTTCGTTTTATCGTGACGATTATAATATGTTCCGTCCGGCGAAATAATTGCGCAGCTGTTACGCGGAATTTTTTCGTCGATAAAACCACAGCCCAAAAACAACCTTTGCTTGTATTGCCTGCATGCCTCCATAAACTCCTGTAAAAGCTTATTTTGCAGCGAAGCAAGCTGAAACTGCTTATCGCTGCGCATCATATAATAACCCTGCAACGCCATTTCCGGCGTCAGTACCCAGCTTGCTCCCTGCTGTGCCGCCAGCTTCATCCCCTGTAAAATTTTCTTTGCATTATCCGCTTGCGATCCACAGCAATATGCAAAATGCAAAAAAGCTATTTTCAAATTCAAGCCCCCTCTCCAAAAACGTCTGTATATAGGTGTGGTGGCATAAGCGTTATGTGTGCCTATGCCACCACTGGTGTATGAGAAAAAAGATTATAAGCTATTAGAAGGTATATTCTACACCTGCAACAAAGTTACGGCCCGGTTGTGAATACCAGCCAACTCCTCAACTACAGAACAACTCTTGACAAACGCTATGTCAAGCATTTTGATAATATATAGAACAAAAACCCTAATTGTTCTGCTTATCATTAAGAAGAATTTTAAAGTATGTACCTATAGTATAGTCAAGCATTATTTTTACAGGTGAATTTATGAATAAATTATCAGAAACATATTTTACAATCGGAGAATTTGCCTCTCTGTTCAAGCTATCGAAGCAAACATTATTCTATTACGAACGAAATAACATCCTTAAGCCATCCTATATTGAAGAAAACGGCTATCGTTATTACTCATTAGAGCAATATTTTATTTTTGATATTATTATCAACATGCGTAAACTAGGAATTCCCTTGAAAGAAATTGCTGATTATATTAAAAACCTCATGAATTTCTTCTGCTGACTTTCCTGCTGCCTTAGCAGTCTCTACATGCTTCATCGCCATTTTATAGCGATAACCGGCGTGTGGTGTGTTAGGTAAAACATATTCGGGGTGTGACATATTTTATCTTCTCCTCTCTGCTATAAATCTCGGACAAGTGTATTTTATGACATATACCTATAGTAGAGTAAAGGACTTTTTTCATAAAACTATTTCGGATAATATTGAGTCAAAACCGCCAAACGTAAAAATTCTCTTTTATAACACATTGCAATAATATGCAAATTCAATGTCTTGAAATAATTATTCCCTTCTCTCTAACTTCACTATTCTCCCGATAAATGTTATAATAAACATAACTATTACGCAACGTATTGTGTTAAAGAACCAAGGTGATACTTTATGAGCAAAAATCCTAAGCTATACTATACTGCAGGCGAGCTGGCAGATCTTTTTGAGCTGCCGAAGCAAACCTTGCTTTACTACGATAAAATGGGCGTTCTGTCCCCGGAATTCATTTCTGAAAACAACTATCGCCATTACTCTCTCAAACAGTATTTGATTTTAGAGGTCATTTTGAACATGCGCAAGCTGGGAATACCTATATCTAAAATCAAGGAGTATCTGGAAGAACGCAGCATTGACAGCCTGCAGGCTCTCTTACAAGCTAAAGACCGTGAATGTGAAGAAATTATTGCACATAACGAAAAAATACGCAAAAATATTCACGTTGTTTTTCAGCAACTGGATAAAATCCGCGAAAGCCGGCTTGATCAGATAACCGTCACCTTCCGCCGTAGCAAGCGATTCCTGCTAAGTCCTGTGCCGCCGGAATGCAGCGGCGACGAAAGCATTAAAATCCTTGCCAGACATAATCTGAAGGTTTTTTCCAAAGAGCATTTCAAGGAAAAGGCTGTCGGCTGGCTGGCAGACAAGGATTGCTTCTTAGCAGGCGAATACAGTCGTCCGCTGGCCTACTTTTCCAGTGTTAACCCCGATTACCTTGGCAAAATGGAGTGCTACACCCGCCCTGCAGGACTCTATATGACGCAACGCTTTCAGGGTACCTTCCGTGAGCATGTACAGGAGTTGGCGGAGTTTTTTAAAGCTTATATGCAGTGTAATAAGCTGCACGCCGTAGACAATCTTTATATTATGCCGTTGAAAAATCATTGGATGACACCTGAGCCTGAAGAATATATCTACCAGATTTCCCTACGGGTTGAGCCTGATGAAAATTAAAAACTGCACCATCCAGTATCGTTTCCGATACTAAGCGGTGCAGTTTTTTCTATTATGCTTTCTACTTCACCCTTAAATGCTGCACGCCCTGCATAGCGAATGCTTCGCCGTAGGCAGCATGGGCGATTTCCTGTACGCCGAAAACAACGTCCTGCGAGCAGTTGTAGATATAGCCTTCATTGGGATAAAAAAGCTGCTTGCTTTTGATGGCGCGCATGGTCTGCAGCGATGGATCCTCTAAAAATTCCTGATTATATTTTTTGATATCAAAATTGCCATGGTCGTTATACACCGGCATTATCAGTAAATCCGGATCAATCTTCACCAGCATTTCCTTAGTAACCTGCTGGCCGTTTTTGATTCCTGCAGCCGAAACGCCGTTGATAACGCCTGCTTCCTTACACATATCGTCAAAAATGCAGCCTTCGCCGCCATAGGAGCTCATTAGCGAAACAAGCACGATTTTCTTCTTCTGCTGCAGCTTGAGCGCCTCTACCTGCTGCTTAACCTGCGCCAGCTTGCTGTCCATCAGCTTTACCAGCTCTTCTCCCTTACTGTCGGCGTGCATGGCTTTGGCGATAGTGCGCACGTTTTGCCTGATATCCTCAATAGTCGCCGGTCCTTTCAGTACGATAACATTCATGCCCAAATTACGCAAATTTTCGACACGGTTCATGTCGCTCCAATCGTAGGCAAAGACTACATCCGGCTTCAGCGCCAGCACCTCTTCTGCCGAAGGGTTTTTGATTTTGTGCTGAATTTTTTTAGCCTGCTCTACAAGGTTGGAGCTTACCGGATCATCGGCCAGATAATTGACGGCAACCAATTTATCTTCCATGCCCAAGCCCATGACTATGCCATCACTGCTGAGCGCCAGCGTCAGCACCTTTTGCGGTGCCTGCTTGAACGTGGTAACTGTTCCATGCTCATCGGTTACTTTATAGCTTCCGTCTGCGGCAGCGTCTTTTCCGCCGCTGCCTTGTCCGCAGCCTGTGACTAAAAGCAGCAGCAACAGCAGTAAACAAAAAAATTTCTTCATGCTTTATGCCTCTATTCTCATCGTTTTATTTCAGCGGTATTGACTTATATGCGGCAATACCGACAATACAACAATTTATATTATAAAGTATATAGCGCTATGATAGTCAAGAGTAAAGAAAAGCAAAAAAGAAAATAAACGCTTGTTTTTATTTCATTTGTATGTTATAATTATTTCAGTTGCATGGGTAGCCGTTTTCCAACGGAGGTCATGCCTGGTTGTGAGAACCAGTGGCGTTTGTCGAGCTTTCGGCAAACGCCTTTTTTTTATCGCTTCACGCTTCATGCTGCATTCCGCGCCATAGGCAGACTTATCCTCGAAGCCATACCAACGTGCGAAGCAACCGCCGCCGCACAATTTAAAATCGTCGCATTGGCGGCAAAAATCCATTGATTCGGCAATCACCTGCTTAGTTTTTTCTACTAAAGAAGGTTCTAAGCCAGTATATACATTACCAAGGTAAAAATCTGCATTGCCTACCAGCGAGGAGCAGGCGTAAATATCACCCTTGGCATCTACAAAGGCTGCTTCGCCGTTCATGGCGTAGCAATGGCCGAAGGTCAGACTGCAATCCTTACACAAAAGCTGCGCGCGCTCCTGCTGTGCAATCGCTATGCGCATTCCTGTGAGCTTCGCCAGCTCATCGCAGCGCGCAAAAACACGCTGCATAGCCTGTTGCATCGCTGCAGGCGCAGGCGGCTGCAGATTGCGTCCGCGTCCCTGCCCACGCAGAATATCAAAGCCTATTTTACGGATGTTGCCCAAAAAGTAGGCAAAATCCACAATGCCTTCCAGCGTATCTACGTTTTCCGACGTCACTACGCAGGTTACGCCGCAGGCAATATTATTGCGGCGTAAAACCTCAATACCCTTCAAAATCTCACCGGTCGCACCATAGCCGTTCTTTTTCAGCCTCAGCTTGTCATTGACTGCCGGTCTGCCGTCAAGGCTCACGCCGATAGCAACCTTATTTTTATAGAGATACTTGGCAATCTTATCAGTAAGCAGAGAACCGTTAGTCTGCAGCTGCAGTACGGCAGGCAGTTTTTCCTGATGCACATAATCTACCACTGCCTTCAGGCAATCAAAGTTCAGCAGCGGCTCGCCGCCGCTGAACTGAATTACGAAACGTTCACCGCCGTCCGCTGCCAGCTTAACTGCTGCCAGCGCTGTTTCCGGTGACATCATACTGCGGTCATGCTCAGAGGCATAGCAATAACGGCAGGCAAAGTTGCACTGGCCGGTCAGGCTCAGCACTAACATTTTAATGCTCATCTGCTCTCTCCTCCAGCTCGCCCTCCATATCAAGGTAGAGCTTTTGCAGCTCCTCCTTGGTCTCCGGCTTAGCCTGCCACAGTCCGCGCTGCTCTGCCTCCAGCAGAATTTCTGTCATGCGCTGCAGCGCCCAAGGGTTCACATCACGCAGCCATTCCTGCACAACCGGATCGAAGGTATATTTTTCAGCATATTTTTCGTACATCCAGTCTTCCATAACGGCGCTCGTCGCGTCCCACTGAAAGCTGTGAGCAATCATGTTGGCCATATCGGCAGCGCCCTTATAGCCATGCTGCATCATGCCCTTAATAAACTTGGGATTAATCGCCTCGCTACGGAACAGGCGCTTTGCCTCCTCCTGTACGCTGTGCATCGTCACACGCGTCCTGTCGGTGCTGTCACCGCAATAAGAGCGCGGCGCACTGCCCTTAATCGAACGCACTGCTGCAATCATGCCGCCATGATAAGCATTGTAGTCATCACTGCTGAGCATATTGGTTTCGTGGTTATCCTCGTTTTTAATCGTAATATCCAAACTGCCCATACGCTTGCGGAACTGCTGCGGCAGGAATTTGCCCTTTGTTTTACCGCCGTAGGCATGACCGCCCCAGCGCACGTAAACATCGGCAATATCATCAATGGTTTCCCAATTTTTGCTTTCCAAAAGCGCCGCAACGCCTGCGCCATATGTTCCCTGCGCATCGCCGAAGACGCGGAAGGCCGCCTGACGCCATGCAGCAGCGTGCTCCATGCCCTCCTGCTGCTCCAGCTCCCTGGTATCCTCCTGAATATGCTTGCGTACAAAGTTCAAATCATCAGGCTCATCCTGCTCCGCTGCCAACAGCACCGCCTTATCCATCACTTGCATTACCGACGGCATAGTATCGCGGAAGAGGCCGCTGATACGCGCCGTAACGTCAATACGCGGACGCTTGAGCTCCATCAGCGGAATGACCTCCAGGCCGTTGATACGCAGGCTGCCGCTCTGATACTTGGGACGAATACCCATGAGATAGAGGAATTCAGCAATGCACTGTCCGTGGCTGCGCATATTCGCGCCGGACCAGAACACCATACCGATATTTTCGGGATAATGGCCTTCCTCCGCAATGAAGCGCTCTACCACCTGGTCGCCCAACGTTTGACCGATTTCCCATGCCGCCGGGGTTGGCAGGCAACGCGGGTCCACACCGTAGAAGTTGCGTCCTGTCGGCAGCAAATCAGCGCCGCCGCTGGAGGGAGCACCGCTCGGACCAGGCTCGATATATTCGCCCTCAAAGCCACGCAGCATATTGGTAATTTCCTGCTTCGTCAAAAGCAGATTGGGATAAAGTGTATCTACTATATAGTTGCAGACCACTTCCAGCTTTTCTCTGCTTTCCGCCGGTGCCTGCTGCACCCAGGGCAGCTGCAGAGCATCAGCAACCGCATCCTTAACAAAGCCTTGCTGCTGCAGGCAGCGAATCAGCTCGCGGCACTGATTGGCGATACGGTCGATTAGCATACCGTAGGTAATATTCAGCGGCTCATATATCAGGCTGCTGTTTTCCAGCAGATAGTAATAATCAAAGCCATACAGAGCTGCTATTGCCTGTGTCAGACTGGGGATATTGCCGTTATCAAGACGCAGCAGCAGCCACAGATAATCCTCCAGCTGCTGGTCCTCCGGCGGCTGTCCCATAATATGCAGGCCTGTATGCACCTCCATATTCTTCAAATCCGTAATGTAATTATGCAGATTCATCACATATTCGTCGAAGGGCTTTTCTTCATCGTAAGTAACCTCATCCTGCAGGTTGGCCTCGGCAACCTTCGCCAGCACCAGCTCCTGCAAGCGCGGCAGATTATCCGGCTGCGTGCTGCTGAAGTGCACGTATTCGTCAATGAGCTTTTCCAGCTCCTCCAGCTCGTCATACACCCCCGCCTGTGTCTGCGGCGCCGGCAGATGCTCAATCAGGCAGGCAGCGCCGCGGCGCTTAGCCTGAATACCCTCACCCGTAATGGTGATGTTATAAGGATAAATGTTCGGCAAATCTCCCAGTGCCAAATCCGGGTAGCAGCTGCAGTCCAGGCCGGCGTTCTTGCCCGGCAGCCATTCCAAGCTGCCATGCGTACCGATATGCGCAACGGCATCTGCCTGCCACACATCGCGTACCCAACGGTAGAAGGCCAGATATTGATGCGTCGGTGCAACGTAAGGATCGTGGTAAATTTTCTCCGGGTCCTCGCCAAAGCCACGCGGCGGCTGCACGGTTACGAAAACATTGCCGTTCATCGTTCCCGGCACCAGGATATCGCCGTCATATTCCATGACAGCGCCAGGCGCTTCGCCCCAATCCTTCACCAGCTGCTCCTGCACCTTTTTATCCATCAGGGCAAAGAACTCTTTATATTCTGCTCCCTTCAGCTTGTTGGCAGCATCAACCTGCTTTTCCGTCAGCATGCTGCGGTCATTGGTGGCATTGGCTGTCAGCTGTTTGATAAATTCCTTCGTATCCTCAGGAATCCAATCTACCTTATAGCCACGCTCGCGCATTGCAGCCAGCACGCGACGGATGCTTTCGATTGTATCTAAGCCGACAGCACTGCCGATATTGGAATTACGCGGCGGATAGTTATGGAAAATAATAGCGATTTTTTTCTCGCTGTTAGCCTTATGGCGCAGCATTGCCCACTTCTTCGCCTTGGAGGCCATGCGCTTTACACGCTCCATATTAGGCAGATAGCGGACATCGCCGTTTTCCAGAATTTTTTTGTGTGCTATAGGCACGCCGTGAATAATACCATCAAATTCCGGCAGAGAAACGCTGATGGAAACCTCCATCGCGTTCATGCCTTCAAAGCTGTCCTTCCATTCCTCAAAGGGCGCAATTGTCGTATAGGCAGCCAAAACAGGTACGTTAAGCTTTTTCAGATAATCAAGATTAATCGAACCGCCGGTAGTCATGGAAAACTTCATGACATTCAGCAGCACGTCGATTGCAGGCACACCGTCTGCCGTACAGAAGAAGCTGTTGAAAACCTGCGTCAGACTGGGCATGCCCATTTCCTCAAGCGGCATGCCGTTGCTGAAAACGCAGACAGCGTTGACGCCCTGTGCCTCCAGCTCTTCTATCATCGCAGTCTGGTAGGTCAAATCGCCCCACACCCATTCGTCGCGATAAAAAAGAATACCGGCTGTCGGACGGCCGCTGACGCAAAAATCACGCTGGTATTCCGCTAAATCGGTATATACCTTTTTCGCCCTCGGGTGATAAATACCGCACCAGTGAATAGGATTCGGCTCATCGACTGTAATAGTCTCACCTTGCAGCAGCTGCTGCAGATATTGCCACAAATTGTAATAGTTGATTTCGCCGCCGAACATGCAATATTTTTTGATAACAGCAAGCTGCTCAGGTGTCAGTCCCTGCGCCAGCTCACCCTCCTTGCTGCCGGAAGCATCAATATAAAAGGGCAGGCGCAGCTGCTTCAGCAGGCTGACGCAGCGCTGCAGGAACGGTGTATCCAGACCTGTACCCATCCATTTCATAATGACCAGCTTAGAGCCGACAAGCTCCTTGTGCCATTTATCATCCCAAACCGTCGCATCTGTAATCCAACGGCAGGCGCAGGCATTATCCAGCTTGCCCTCCTGCTGCAGCTTTTCCATAGTCTGCTGCATCATACCCATGCGGCGGATAACATTCGTCAAGAAAATAACCTTCATAATTTCTACCTCATCTTAAAAGAACTGCTTCTGCATTCTGCGCAGCAGATACAGGAAGTACGGCGTACCTAAAAACGCCGTCATAATACCTACACGCACCTCTGCCGGCGGCATAATAACACGTCCCAGCGAATCGCAGAATACCAAAAAGGCTGCACCGCCAAGAGCGCTGGCAGGCAAAAGCACGCGATGGTCAGGACCAATCAGCATACGCATCATATGCGGAATAACAAGGCCGACAAACCCGATATTACCGCTGACGCAAACGGAGGTCGCAGTAGTCATGGCCGCTACGAAAAGCAGACCCATGCGGAAAGCAGTAACAGGCATACCAACAGCTTTGGCTTCCGTTTCGCCCAGCACCAGAATGTTCAGGTGACGTGCCAGCAGGCACATAATAATAATGCCGCACAGCACAGGTCCCACTGCCAGATATACGTGCTCCCAACGACGATAATCAAGACCGCCGACCATCCAGAAAAGATATTGCTGCAGCTTCTGCTCGTTCATAAATGTAAGCAGGCCGGAGGTAATGGCACCCAAAAGCATACCCACGGCAACACCTGCCAAAAGCAGCGTCATAACAGGTATTTTGCCGTTACGCATCGCCAAAAATACCGTCAGGCACACAGCGCAGATACTGCCGCAAAAAGCGAAGGCCGGCATAGCAAACATACTGCCGGAGGCTGCACCCAAAGCAATAGAAAGCACAGCACCGGTAGCAGCACCGGAGGAGATACCGATAAGACCGGGATCTGCCAACGGGTTGCTGAAGATGCCCTGCATTACAGCGCCGGAAATACCCAGCGCCGCACCAACAAGCACACCTACCAGCATACGCGGCAGACGGATATACCAGATAACGGCAAGCTGCTCCCTGCTGTAATCAGCATCCGTAAAGCCCGGCAGATTCAACTGAGAGCCGATAACTGCCAGCGCCTTGCCTACAGGCACATCTATCTGCCCGAAGGTCAGAGATACACAGGCAATAACAATTAAGAGAACTGCTAATAGAATAATAGCCAAAGGACTCCGTTCACGTTTAATAATCATCTACAAACACACTTCCTCAAAAAATTTCCGGATATACAGCATGCGCAATGTTTTCAATAGCATCGACAATATGCTGGCTGGCAACATAGCGGTATTTGTCCGAAACAAACTTAATCTGCTTGTTGCGTACAGCCTTAACATCGCGATAAGCGGGGTCATTCATTACGGCATAAGCATAACCCTGCACATCCTGTTTATTGTTGTAATTCCAGGTCGGCAGCATAAAAATATCCGGATTAATGCGTACCACCTGTTCCTTGCTGATAGCAGGCATACCATGCTCGCTCTTGTTTTCGTCGGCAACAATAGCCGCGCCGTTGATAACATGTGCCATCGTCAGCATGCTGTCGAGCAAATCTCCTCTACGCCCCATGGCAGAGGTAAAATTAAAGGCTACAGCAACGCGCCTTTCGCTTGACGGAATCTGACGCAAGCGTTTTTGCAGCTGCTGCAGGTGCGTATCCATCTTCTGCACCATCAGCTCCCCCTGCTGCTTTTCGCCTACCGCTACAGCTATACCGCGGATTTTGTCGCACATCTCCTTGTAATTATGCGGACTGCGCGCAATATATACAGGCACGCCCAAGCCCTCCAGACTGCGGACCAAGTCGCTTGAAGTAGCAGTCGAAACAACAACAAGGTCAGGCTGCAATGCGTAAACCGCTTCCGTATTTTCCGGCACCTTGCGTCCCACAGTATAGGCCTGCTCCTTGGTAATAAAGCTGATTTCACTGTCACCCGCCCAACGGCTGTAGGCCATAATACGTTTTATGTCAACTAAATCAGTAAGGATTTCATCCGTACCATATGTAAGCGAAACTATCCGCTGCGGCTTATGCTCAAAGTGCAGCGTCCTTCCGGCATCGTCCGTAACGCTATAGGCCACATCCGCCGCCGGCGAAGCAGGAACATCGGCAGCCTGCTGCTTACTGCATCCTGCAGTAAATACCAAAAGCAACAGGCTTATAATCATCAATAGCTTTTTCATAGACCACCTACTCTACTTTATTCTTTTTCCTGCGGATAAAGCAATTCCACAGTCGCTCCAGCATGTAAGCACTGCCCTGCAGGCCTACCATCGGCTGCTTGGTAATAAACACCTCATCATTCGTAGGATAGCAGATATTGCAGGCATCAAAGCTGCACTGCTTTCTGCGGTAAAGAACCGAGCTTTCGCTGCTGCTCGTCAGCAGCAGTACATTGTCACAGGTTTTAAAATATTCGCTGATGGCAGCATCGTCCACGCCAACAGTATAAATCGCCTCTGCAGTGTTGCAGGCAGGCGCATCTTTGAGCGGTTGCTGGCAGATGACCGTCAAACTGCCGATATCAGTCCATTCGGTGCGTAGCGTCTGTGCGAGGCACAGCGCCTGTGTAGCAGGCGCGCTGACGAGCACGTTATCAAACCACATGCTGCCCCAAAGTGCGATGGCTTCATTATTACGGCTCAGCAGATAATTATCCTGCGCCTGTGCTTCTGCCATCACCTTGTCCAACGCGGGAGCCGGCAGCTTCGCATTTATCTGCTGCAGCCAGCGCAACGTTCCCTGCACACCATAAGGCAGGCCGGCAAAAATATACGGCGTGCCGTATTGCTTCTGCAGATATTCGGCAAGCGGCAACCCCAGCTCCGCATTCGTAACAATGTTCAGCGAAGCCTCCGGCAGCTTCTGCAGCTCCTCCAACGTGCATTCGCAGCCGGGAGTGCACAGCACCTCATAGCCTGCAAGCTGCAGTAAGCGTTTTAATTCCTGCGTATCGGCAGCACCCTGCAGATAAAATTCCGATTGTCCTAAAATACTGACAGCCAAGGGCTTTGCTGTCGCAGTCTGCGGCAACAGCTGCGCAAACAGCTTCTTGGCAGCCTTGGCGTAGCCTTCGGCAAAGCCGCCGACCATACCGCCGCTGTCCAATGTAACCACTGGGAACGGCAGCTCCAGCTTGCGCGCCATGCCTGCCAGATCATCACCGATTAAGCTCAGCGAGCAGCTGCTTTCCAAAAGCAGCACCGAAGGCTTATGACCATCCTCCAGCATGCGCCGCAGCTCCTGCGTCACATATTCCTCGGAACCGTAAATAACAGCGTTATTATCAGGCTGCGAGCCGTAAAAGCGCGTATACATATCAGGGCGCGCCTTTTCCAGATGGCGTAAAGCATAAAAATAACACCACAATGGTCCGTTAATCAAAACCTCACTCTTATCAATAGCAGCAAAAAAGGCACCTGCACCTGTCAGCGCACAGGTATCCACACGCTCGCAGATATTGCCCCAACCTTGCTTTTCAGACATAGCGCACGCCTCCCTTCAGCCTGCTGCACAGGCTCTGATATATTCCTTGCATCATCTTTACCTCACCGGCAACGGCAACCTGCGGCAGCATCGGCAGGAAAATCTGACGTGCTTCCTTATTCTGCAGCTCATGCGTTGTCAACACGATATCTGCCTCTGCAACCAGCTTTTCACCCTCCGCCGTAGTATAAACAGGTACATCGCTGTTTTCCTGCACAACCTTCAGCATCGCTTCGCGCTCATCACCGTCATAGGAATCCAAGAGAATAATGCCTGTAAGATTCAAGCGCAAAAGCCTGATGGTCTGCAGGATATTCCCCGGATGAAAATATCTTAGGATACGGCCGATGCACAGCACTGTTTTTTTGCCTTCCGTTACCGGCAGAAAATGCTGCAGCTGCTCACTTAAGCGCTGCTGCTCCAGCCTCAGCACCTGCTGTGCCAACTGCTCACGTCCCAGCATACGGCCGATGCTGATAATCCAGTCCTGTGTTTCCTGCCAGCCTACAGGATAAATATCGGCCAGATAATGTGTGCCGTATTTTTCCTGCAGCTGCTCTGCAACCTTACGCAAGCCGATATGCGTCTGCCCGCGGCCGCCAAGCACAATAGCATATTCGGCAGCCGCCACCTTTTCCAGCTCATCCATAGCCATATAGCCGGGGAACTGACCGATGACCTTCACACCGAATTCCTGCAGAATCCGCGTAACCTCTTTCGCATAATGGCCCCACGGGCCGCCGTTATCACCTAAAAGCAATACACTGTCCTTTTGCTTGGCGCAAGGCTTGACGAAGCGCTCCAACAGCTTCTGCGTAATTTCAAAATAACCGTCATAATATTCCGCACCCAAAAAGCCGCAGCATTCAACAGTAAGGATAGGAACATTGTATTCCTCCTCCACCTCGCGTGCCACGGATTCCACATCGTCACCGATAACACCGGCAACGCAGGAATTGGCAATCATCAGGCATTTGGGTTTATATGTTTCTATAGCAAAGTGCAGACATTTTTCCAAACGTGCCGCACCGCCGAAAATAGCATCCTTTTCCTGCATCTGGCTGCTCAGCAGCGGCACGGAGCCCCACTGCTCGCGCTCATTTTCGGACAAAGTGCGGTATTGCGAGTTAATATCCATCGTGCGTGCTACATGAGCGCAGGCACGCGGGCTGTGAAAGACTACCACAGCGCCGTCCATATAGGCAACGGCGCGCCACACGCCCGGCATGCTGCAGCTGCAGCTTTTGCGTGCACTGTAAAAGCGTCTTGTTTTAATTGCCATATTCGGCCACCAGCTTTTCAAGCTCCTCAAAACTCATCGGCGTAGGAATAGCCATGTTTTCATTATGCCAGATATCATGCGCCAGCTTGCGATAAACACCGGCCTGAGCGCTTTCCGGTGCATATTGCAGCACTGTCTGGCGATTGTTTTCTGCCTTGTTGACAATAACGTCACGCGGAATAAAGGCAATAAGCTGGGTGTGCAGGCGTTTGGCGAATTCCTGCAGCAGCTGCTGTTCGTTAGGTGTATTACGGCCGTTGCCGATAATGCCGCCCAGACGCACGCCACCGCGCATAGCAAAGCGCTTAACGCCCTTGGCGATGTTGTTGGCAGCATACAGGCTCATCAGCTCGCCGGAAGAAACAATATATATATCG
The DNA here is from genome assembly GCF_000434895.1 of Phascolarctobacterium succinatutens CAG:287. Taxonomy (GTDB): domain Bacteria; phylum Bacillota; class Negativicutes; order Acidaminococcales; family Acidaminococcaceae; genus Phascolarctobacterium_A; species Phascolarctobacterium_A succinatutens_A. The sequence continues at coordinate 11,122 of NZ_FR892828.1, read as the reverse complement.
GTTGCGTAGCCCTCGCGGATAGGCACAGCAAAGCCACCGCAGACTACGTCACCTAAAACGTCATACATAATCAGGTCCTCGTCCGTCAGCACCTCCAGCGAACGCAGCTTTTCCAGCGCCACGATAATGCCGCGGCCTGCACAGCCTACACCAGGCTCAGGACCGCCGGCCTCCACACATTTAATGCCATTGTAGCCTGTATGAACAATATCCTCTGCCGCAACCTCATCATTATCGCGCACCATGTCCAGCACAGTCTGGCTGCAGATGCGTCCCAGCAGCAGTCTGGTAGAATCATTTTTCGGGTCGCAGCCGATTTGGCAAACCTTAAGTCCTTCTTCACTGAATGCAGCCGACAGATTTGAAGTTGTTGTGGACTTGCCGATACCGCCCTTACCATAAATCGCAATTTTTTTCATTAGACATTGACCTCCATCCTATACTCAAAAACTTCTATTTCAACTAGCAGGAAAAATATGATATAATTTACTAGATAAAAAGAAGTGATATTACTCCTTTTAATATTAAACTATATACTAGTATTATAGTCAAGCTTATGAGGAACAATTATGATTAACAAAGACAAGAGAAAGTACTTTACTGCCGGTGAACTGGCGGCAATTTTTAATATATCCAAGCAATCTTTGCTCTACTATGACAAGGTTAACCTGCTTTCACCGGACTTTGTCAGTGAAAATGGCTACCGCAATTATTCTATCCAGCAATTTCTTGATTTGGAGATAATAGTTAACCTGCGTGCGCTGGATATCAGCATCGCCAACATCAAAAAATATCTGGAAAACCGCAGCAAAGAAAATTTTCTGCAGCTGCTGCAGGAAAAAACAGCCGAATGTCAGGCCATTATCCGCAACAATCAGGAAATCTGCGACACCATTGAACGCATCAAGGACGATATGCACGTCAAGGAGCTCAATCCATGTCGCCACCTGACGCTCAGCTGGCAAAATGACCGTCTGTTGCGCCTGACGCCGCTTGCGGAAAGTGATGACGGCAAAAGCCGTATTACCAAATTTGCCCGCCATGGACAAAGACGCGCGCATCACAAGGGAGCACTGCCTAATCATGCAGGCTGGGTTTTAGACCAGGAAAGCTTTTTTAAAAAGCATGAATTTCAACGTTCACAGGCATATTTTTCCTGCGTCACCAGCGCCACCAAGCATCGGCAGTCCATCAAACTGACGCTGCCTGCCGGTCTGTATCTGGAAATTATTTTTTCGGGTACCTTTTGCGAGAACGCTGAAAAATTATCCCAGCGCATCGAACGCTTTATGCAGGCCAATGATTTGGAGCCTGTCGGCAATATCTATATCCTGCCCTTGGAAAACCATTGGTTCTCCTGTGACTGTGAGCAGTATGTCAACAAAATCTTTCTGAAGGTTATAGACAAGAATATGCCCTCACTGACGTAAAAAGCTGCCGCATCGACTGATGCGACAGCTCTTTTGGTTCCGCTTGCATATAACAAAAAATAGTGCTAAAATATTAATAGAAAAAGGTGCTGCCGATAGACGGCTAGCCGCATTTAATGGTTTCTTTATAAAAAATAACCGCTACTGGGCAAAAGTGGGCGGTTATTTTTTACTATGTAAATTCCCTAACGCGAAACCAAGAGCAAAACAGCCAACGCCGAAGCTCATAATCCCTAAAAAGGTATCTATGGTCAACATGGGTAATCACCCCTCACGGTGAGATTTCCAGCAAAGCCGGATTTCTATAGCATCGGAGGGTCACAGTCCCTCCGTAGAGGGCTAACCGCCTACCGTTTTTGGCAGCACTGCAAACATTATATCATATTTCATTAAATAGCAAAACTGAATTTCGCTTTGAATATTACAAAAAAGCTGCCGCATCGACTGATGCGACAGCTCTTTTTGTACTTATTTGTGGTGGCAATGACCACTGGTTTCACCGTTCATGATTTTACGGAAGGTTTCATGCGCTTCATCTGCGCTCTTGCCGCTTTCCAGTGCTTTTTTCATATGTACCATTGCAGTGCGATATTTAGCATGTGCTTCATCCTGCGGAATGGACTCGATGTCCATCGGGTTGAACTCCATTACCTTTTTGAAGATAGCATGGATTTCGTCGCTGGATTTGCCAGCCTTTTTAGCAGCCTCTACGTGCTTCATAGCACTTTCATAACGATGCTTGCCGTGCGGATCGGTCGGAATTTCAAATTTCGGATGCATATTATTCACCTCACTTCCTTTGATTACAACCATAATATACACTATATTCCCGCTATAAGGTCAAGCGTATATTTTGTCTTTATCACATGATATCAGCTCTCTTTTGTAGTCTGCTGCAGACGGTGTACGATAATTTTGTTAAACTGCTTCTGCCAAGCCGCAAGCATAGCAACAAGCGTGCCTTCGTCGATTAACTCTGCTTCAACAACATATTGCTCAGCCAAAACCTTCAGCAGCTGCTGTCCTGCCATCTGCATTTCTTTAGCGCTGATAAGCTCCCACAAATACTGGTCTAAAAGATGCGCATACAGCGAAGTATATACCAGCATTATATCTTCTTTAGCCAGCTTTTCGGCTGCCAGCAGATATTCCGGCTTTACTACCGCAGCATCCTGTGCGCTGTAGGACTGCCACATATCGCCCGCCTTGATGTCAAAACGCTTGAGGCGGCGGAAAACATCGTGCTGCTTCGCCGGAGTCAGTCCGGACTGCTTGGCGAGCGCTTTTTTTACTGCGTTCTTCACAGCCTTGCCGATAAGCTCACCCAGCTTGGAATGCTTACCCGCGCCCTCCATATACAACTCGCTTTCACTGTTGGCAATGACAATCGTCTGGTCTGTACCTGAGCCGGTAGCGATACCATTAGAGTATTTACTGCCCTCCAGCAGCTCCTGAATGGCAGCAGTCTTGGCCTCGGTGCAGGTCACTAGGGCACGCGCCATTGTACCTTCCGGCATATCGCAGTCCAACAGCAGCATAATATTAATTGTTCCGTACTTCACCGGCTTAGGCTGCGGCTTGTAGTAATCAGCAGGGTCACCTGCGCGCCCGCCATTTGTTTCAATGCCGCCGGTTACGATGGCAGTTACAGTCAGCTCCTTAAAGCTCAGTGTTTCAACAACAGCGTTTTCCATGCTTGCCGCCGTACCCATGCCGCTCACCTTGTCCGGGTCCAGCGCCAGGCGCTTGGATACAAGGCGCATGTGCTCCACATAGGTATCCGCCAGCATTTCGCAGGGCATGCCTGCTCCCTGCTTGGCATCATAATTATATACGGCAGTGTAATCATCATGGTAACCGCCATTATATAGCGATGTGCTTAAGATTTTGCGCGCTCCTGAAAAATAGATAACGATGCTTTTATCGTAAAAATAAACCTTATCTCCTGTCGACAAGGTACATAAATGTTCCGACATAATCAGCCTCCTTGAATGTGTATAATACAGAAGATAGTTTACAGTATATAGTAGTAGTAGTGTCAAGTAATTCACTGTGAATTTTCTAATTGGGAAATTGCTTTAGAGCTGTTAAAAGTTCGGAAAGTGCTGCATATAGTGCTTCTACTATCAAGATTTTTGTAGCAAATTACTTTAGCACGCTAAAAAATCTCGTTTTATGTAGAAAATGCCACTTTAAAAATCTCGTTTTGTGTAGATTTTCGCTGTTAAAAAATCTCGTTTTGTGTTAAAATAGACGTAGAAAAAATCTCGTTTTGTGTAGAAAATGTTGTTTAAAAAATCGCGTTTTATGTTATATAAGGAGCTGAAGCCATGCGCAGAAAAATTTATGATAAATTAACGGAATGGAAAAAAAATAACGGCGAGTCCGCACTACTCATCAAAGGCGCCCGCCGTGTCGGAAAAAGCTATATTGTGGAGCAATTTGCTAAGGCTGAATATAAATCTTATATCTTAATCGACTTCAACCAAGCATCTAACGAAGTAAAGGATTTATTCGAGCATTTCCTTACCGACCTAGATACCTTCTTCCTCTATTTATCAAGCATTTATAATGTCAAGCTATACCCTCGCCAAACATTAATTATTTTAGACGAAGTACAGCTCTTCCCCCGCGCACGTTCTGCTATCAAATACCTTGTTGCCGACGGACGTTATGATTATATTGAAACAGGTTCATTAATATCCATAAAGAAAAATGTCAAAGATATTCTCATTCCCTCAGAAGAAGATCATCTGGAAATGTACCCTCTTGACTTTGAAGAATTTCTCTGGGCCCTAGGCAACGAAACGTTAATGAATGTAATTCGCGACTGCTTTGAAAAAAAGCGTCCTCTCGGTCAGGCTCTGCATCGCAAAGCTATGAACTATCTGCGCCAATACATCATCGTCGGCGGCATGCCACAAGCTGTTGACACCTTCATCAAGACCAATAATTTCGACAAAGTCGATAAGGCTAAGCGCAGGATTCTGAATTTATATCGTGACGATATCCGCAAGCACGCTGACAATTATGCGTTAGACGTAGAAGCTATTTTCGAGGAAATTCCTTCACAGCTCAAAAATCAGCACCAGCATTTCAAGCTTTCATCTATTAAGCAAGGCGCCCGTTTCAATGAATACAAAGACGCCATCTTCTGGCTCTCTGATGCCATGATAGCTAATAACTGCTATAATTCTACCGAACCTAATATAGGTTTGCGTTTAAATCTTGATAAACGACTGCTGAAATGCTATATGGCCGATACCGGTCTGCTCATCAGCCATGCCTTTGATGAAAACAATCTGGTCAGTGAAGAAATTTATAAAAAGCTCTTGTTCGACAAATTGGAGGTAAACAGAGGCATGATTGTGGAAAACACTGTAGCACAAATGCTTGTTGCCAGTGGTCACAAGCTCTACTTTTACGCCAATGCTTCCCGTGATGATGTAGCTTCACGTATGGAAATTGATTTTCTCATTGCCAAAAGTAAAATCAGCAATAGGCATAACATCTCCCCTATCGAAGTAAAGTCCAGCAAAAATTATACCTTATCCTCTATCCGCAAATTCATCAATAAATATACTGAACAGCTACACACGCCTTACGTCCTGCATACCAGCGACCTAAAGGAAGAAGACGGCATTGTATATTTGCCTCTTTATATGACGCCTTTACTTTAGTACGCTAAAAAATCTCGTTTTGTGTAGAAAATGCCATTTTAAAAATCTCGTTTTGTGTAGATTTTCGCTGTTAAAAAATCTCGTTTTGTGTTAATGCGTGCTCAGGAAAATTTTCTATCTACTACTAACAGCCCTGAAAAAATGCTATAATATAAGAAAATACGAATTACGATGTATATGCATAACGAACGAGAGGAGGCTATACTCCATGCAAAATAAATTACCTTTGCCTATCGGCGCATCGAATTACAAGCTCGTAAGCACGGAATACTATTATGTCGATAAAACGCTTCTGATTAAAGAGCTTCTCGACGAACGCGCTGTCATTACCCTCTTCACGCGCCCCAGACGTTTCGGCAAAACGCTGAATATGGACATGCTGCGCACATTCTTTGAAAAGACACCTGAAGATACCAGCAAATATTTCAAAGATAAAAAAATTTGGCAGGCAGGCGAAAAATACACAAGTCAGCAGGGAAAATATCCTATTATTTTTCTTTCTCTAAAGGACGTTAAATTTTCTAATTGGGAAATTGCTTTAGAGCTGTTAAAGGAAGTCATCAGAAATGAATATGCCAGACATCCAGAGCTAGAAAAAAGCACTGAACTCACTAAGGCTGACACAAACCTTTATCAAAAAATCGTCAATGACACTGCCTCTGATGCCAATTATCTTTTCAGTCTCGGCGCTCTCAGCAGAATGCTCCATGCACATCACAAGCTTGCGCCTATTATTATTATTGATGAATATGATACACCTATTCAGGAAGGCTATGTCAATAGCTATTATCAGCAGGTGGTTGAGTTTATCAGAATTCTTTTTTCCTCTGCACTCAAAGACAATCCCCATGTTACGTTGGCAGTTCTCACAGGCATTTTGCGCATCGCCAAAGAAAGTATTTTCAGCGGACTGAATAATATTCGTATATATTCAGTTCTTGATACTCAGTTCAGTAATTATTTTGGCTTTACTGCCGAGGAAGTACAGACTATGGCAGATTATTATCACGCTGTTGATAAGCTCTCAGAAATTCAACAATGGTACGATGGTTATAAGTTTGGCAATACGGAAATTTATAATCCTTGGTCTGTATTGTACTATTTCGGCAACAACTGTACAGCTCTACCCTATTGGGTGCAGACCTCTGGTAATGCAGTTATTCATGAGATATTGCAAAACCTCAACACCGATACCTGTGAAAGTTTAAGAGAATTATTAAATGGTATTACTTTAGACTCCATAATCAACACAAATATCATTTATCCTAATCTCAAGAACATGGAAAGTAACATTTTTAGCTTCCTGCTCATGACAGGCTATCTGAAATCCGTTAACACTACTATAGATGAGCAAGGTACGTATATCTGCCAGCTTGCTATTCCCAATAAAGAGGTTCAAAGCGTTTATTGCAATGAAATACTCTCCCTATTAAGTAACCATATCGGCGAAAATATCGTCCACACGCTTAACCAGGCATTAGTCACTAAAAATACTGCTTCCCTCAAAATAGCTTTAAAAACATTTCTCATGGAATCCATAAGCTATTACGACGGTTTGAAGGAAAACTATTATCACGGTTTGCTTCTAGGCATGAGTATTATTTTTTCTTCTGATTATTACCTTCTCTCCAATCGCGAGAGCGGTGAAGGACGCTATGATATCCAGTTACAGCCTAAAACTGCTGCTATGCCAGGCATCATTATTGAAATCAAGGCTGCTAAGGATGCGACGGAAGAAAAGCTGAAAGCTTTGGCAGCTAACGCCTTAGCGCAGATTGAAAGCAAAAAAAAAGTATCAAAACTATTTACAAATACGGCATTGCCTTCAGTGGCAAGAAAGTAGAAATCGCAACAAATTAAGCTTTAACACAAACAAAACAGCTCCGAAATGCACCACGCATTCCGGAGCTGTTTTGCTTTATGAAAGTTTATGAGTTTATTTGGAGTTTGCTGCAGCGCTGCACAAGCAGCGCCACAGCTTGTTATGAAAAATATTAGAGAGCTGAAATAAAATCAGAAGGTAACCTGCATACCAAGCACAAAGCTGCGGCCCGGCATGGAATACCAGTCACCGGGACGACCGGTTGCATAAATAACGTGGGTACGCTCGGAATACATCTTGTCAAACAGGTTGTTGACCTTAGCGTAGATATTGATATTCTTCGTAGGTGCATAGCTTGCACTCATATTAAAGATAGCATAATCATCTGCCGGCCAGCCGTTCGGGTAATTCGGATTTACACGACGGAAGAAGTAGTAGCCGTCCAATCCTGCCTTAACCTTGGCATAGTCGTAGTATACGGCGAAGGTAGCCAAATCCTTCGGGGAATAACCATAGCTATAGGTATCCTCATCTTCGTACTGGTAAAGATGTCCCCAACCGATATTGGCATTCCAGTGCTCACCCAGCTGTGTCATGAACTGTGCATTCCAGCCACGCGACATGCCTCTGGTATTTACATAGCCTGCAGCGGTAAGACCAATACCGCGTTCGGTTTTGGTTTCAAACCAATTAAAGGTAAAGATATTATAGTCATCAAAGCTCTTGCTGTAGCCGATGGTAGAAGTACGGCCGTAAGCGGGCTTCAAGGATGCGTTACCGTATTGTCTGTTAGTCAGCTGATACATGCTCGGCAGAATAAAGAAATCACTGCGACCTGCATAAAGAATATCCTTATCGGTAATATCCCAGCTCAGCTTGTAGCTCTTGGAGGTGTGGCTTTCCAAGGTTGCACCTGTCTGACCGCTGTTGCTGGGGCGGTCATAGCGCAAGCCGCCGGACAAGGTTACATGCGGAATAATTTTCCAGTCATCCTGTACATAGTAGGAGGTGTTCTTCATCTTGAAGTTTGCCGGCTTACCGCTTGTGCCAACCAACGCTTTAGCAGCGTTGTCCTTGCCGTGAGCATAATCAACGCCGAAAACTACGTTATGTCTGTTGGTGAGATATGTTACCTGATCACTGATAAAGTCATAGGTATAATCGGCATCGGCATTGAACAGAGTGTGATTATTCTGCGCATACTGACCTTCGGTGTTGCTACGGCGATAGGTAAAGCTGTTGCTCCACTTATCCGACAAGGTTAAATCATCCTTGAAGGTAATGGAATCGTTTTTATAATCGCCCCTATAGTTGTTATGGTAAATATAATCATAGCCGTTAAAATCGGATTTAGTCCTGTCATAGCTCAGGCTCAGCTTATGATCCGCATTGATATCATAATTTACCTTCAGGCCGACAGATTTGCTGTCAATATCGCTCTGCCATTTTTTACCGGAGCCATCCTTAAAGTCACCGCTGTGCTTATCATCATAATAAACATGGTAGCCCACCTTGCCCTGACGACCTTGGGTATTCAGCTTATATTGTTTGGTGCTGAAATTGCCAGCAGAAACATCAATGCTGGTTTTGTTATCGTTAATTTTGCGGGTAATGATATTGATAACACCGCCCTTGGCACCGCTGCCGTAAAGCGTACCGGCACCGCCGCGCAGTACTTCAACGCGTTCGATATTATCTGTATTATTGGTCAATGCCGCAAAGAAGTAACCGGAATCACTGCCCTGAAATTCGTTCACACGGACACCGTCAACCAGAACGACAACTTCCTTGCTGCCGTTGATACGGATACCGCTCATGTTGGCGTTCATACCGCCGTTGCCGCCGTAGTTCATGAACTGTACGCCGGGAACAGTACGCAATACCTCTTCCACGCTGCTCATATGCATCTGCTCGATATCCTTACGCGTAATAACGCTGATATCGGCCTTAGCTTCGGTGATTTTGGTCGGGATACGGCTTGCGGTTACAACCATAGAGTCAAGCGTAAACTCCATAGTATCCGCATCATCTGCCGTAGCATCGGCAGCAAAAGCATAACCGGCAAAGCTCATAGCCATTATGGAGCTTGCTGCTGCCAGACAAAATTTCTTTTTATAAGATTTTCTCATCATAGATATACCTTCTCAACAATCAAAAAATTATTTGCTCCAGATTTTTTCCATCAGAGCGGAATAATGCGTATCCAGATGTGCCTTCAGCTGGTCAACGAGAGCAAATACCAATGCCGGGTCGAATTTATCGTCACCTGCGGGAATGCTGAAGGTAAGAATTACGTTACCCTGCGGATTGATGCTGTATTTAAGCATATTGAATTCGTTGTTCAGCTCGTTCAGATAGCTTAAGGTTGCAGCCTTCTTTTCCTCGGTAAGAGTTACCAGATGTGCCTGCAGATAGGTGTAAACGGAATTGTTTACCACGATAAACAGCGGCAAGGTCTGGCCTTCAACCAGCAGTCTGGTGTTGACGAGCAGGTTTGCCTCGTTAATCTGCAGATATTGCAGACCGCTGATTTCATGCGCATCGGCAAATTCCTTTAAAGCGGTGAGCTTCTTCATTGCCAGGGTTTCTTCTGCCTTTTCTGCTGCAGCGGTTACTTCTGCTGTTTCTTCCTTAACTTCGGTATCTTTAATTTCTTCAGCCATTATTTTCTATCTCCTGTCACTGATTGTTTTATAGCTGGCAGGGGCTTAGCGCCCCCGCCAGGAAAATTATTTTAGAAAGTGAATCTCAAGCCTGCGTTAACCTTCCAATCCTGCTTGTAATCACCGGTCAAGGTCTTGGTTACATCACCGTAGAAGGAAACCTTATCGCTCAGGTCATAGGTACCGCCGACAGTCAGGTCGCACCAGGTGCCGTCGAGGTTGAACTCTCTGGTCATGCTTGCGGAGCTGTCGCTGAAGTGAGTATCAACGTTACCGGCAAACTCGTGGGACAGGCTCAGACGGGCAAAGTATCTGCCGTGATCGCTTGCCTGACCTGCTTCGATACCCAGTCTGCCGACAATGCTGGTGAAGGCATCCTGAGAAATATGGCCTTCCAGAGTGCCGGTGCTGTCAAAGTCGCAGCTGCCCAGTCTGCCGATGGTCAGCTGTGCCTGAGGCTCGAAGTAGCCTGCTGCTTCACTGCCGAAGCGTTTGCTGTACTGGCCGGAGAAGCTGAAGCCGTTAGCCTTGTAGTCACCCTTAACGGTTCTGCCAAGGATATCCTTGGTTTCGAAATCATTGGAAACTCTGCCAACCTTAGCAGTCAGATCAATGAATTCGTTATTGCTGATTTCCTTACTGCCGTAGAGGCCCAGAGTATAGGTCTTGGTGTCACCGCTGCCTGCATAGTAGGAATCATCGCCGGTCATGTAGTCAAAAGCTACGCCAACATTCCAGCCGTTAGCCAAGGTCTTGTCGTAGCCTACCTGACCTGCCCAGTAGCTGTTCTTGAAGGAGGTGTTGTTACCGGTATATTTATTCTGGCCACCCCAGGTTCTTGCCCAAACGCCCTGGTTATCTTCGCCGTATGCACCGGCACGAGCTCTGTAGGTGTCGGTTGCAGCATTACGCCAGCCAACCATACCGCTCATAATAGCAGCACGGGTATCCTTACTTACCGCATCCTCATCATACAGCAGCTTAATGCTCTGCTCTGCGGAATCCAGCTTGTAGGAGCCTTTGTTGCCGTCCCATTCAATATCGCCGCTCCAGCTTACATTGGAACCGGTAAGACCGCCGCCAAGCTGCAGCTCAGCCTTCAGGTTGCCGGGGTTCTTTTCTGCATCCTTGTAGATGAGCTTGTTGGCCAGTCCCTTGAATGCATCCTCAACGGAATCCTTATCAAAGGTGTTAATGCCGTTGGAGCCGGTTGCCATGATAACCTGGCTGCCGTCCTTAGCATTGTTGATTACAGTGTCGCCTGCTTTATAAACAATCTTCTTGTCGCCGGCTGCGCGGGTTACGGCATCTTCAAATTCATGGTCATAAATAACTCTGATGCTGCCGGACAGAGTATCGATAGTCAGATTGTTGCTGTCCTTCTGGTAAATCTGGCCTGCGTTATCAGCATTGGTACCGCCAACCAGGTTAGTAACAAAGCTGCCGTTGAATTTTTCACCCTGATATACGTTGGCCAGAGTACCCTGCTGCTCGTTGGTCCAGGTTGCACCGTTCTGCAGCCACAGA
>NZ_FR892827.1:13508-72363 GCF_000434895.1 Phascolarctobacterium succinatutens CAG:287 | reverse complement strand
AAACTACTAGCGTAGCTAGTAGTATCCTTGTTCTTTAGAGTACTACCTAAAGGATAGACGTAAAGTACGGTAGAAGTAGAGCGTAAACAAAAAGCGTCCCGCCCATAGTAGGGCAGAACGCTTAGAGGATTAAGCAATTATTGTTTTTAATTTTTTCAGACCGTTAGCACGATGCTTGTAAGCAGTTTTTACGCTACACTTATGCTTATTGCAAAATATTTTGTAGTCAACATCCTGCAGAACAAGCTCATTGACAGCAGTAAATTGCTCTTTAGTGAGATTGCGCATCGTATCAGACAATAGCTGATTATGGATCAGCTCGTCAATATCATTCTTCTTGTCAGCAATCTGTGTTTCTTCGCCTTCTTCCTCTGCGTCCAGATAATAGCAATCCTTGACAGATTTCCCGCGCGTAAACTTGTGCAGCAGTCCGTAATGGACATGGTACTGCAATAGTCCCGTCAGATGCCCGAAGTCGCGTCCGTCATACTTCTTGATTTGCTCTAAAAAGATTAACCAGGCAGTATTGACGGCATCCTCGCCTAAGGCTTCACGCACTTCGTAGCGATAAGCCTCCTTGTAGATTAAGGGCTTAAAGGCTGTGCATAATACATTGATGGCCTCGCGGTCACCCTTTTGGGCGCTGTGCACCAACTCTTTAAATTCTGTGAGAGTGAAGGTTGTTTTTTCCTCCGTGCAGTCTTGCGGTTCGGTGCCTTCCGGCACGCAGCAGATTACCTGTTCGGTATTTTCCTGTTCAGGGCAGTTTTTTGTTGTTATGTTGTCCAGTTCCTTTCTGAGGCGGTCGCAATGCCGCGTATGGCAGAATTCTGTGCTGTACTGCATCAAGTCTTGATGGGATTATTGTATCACAGAAAATTAAAAAAATTGTAAAAGAGGACAGATGTGTCCGTTTTAGCCGTCAAAATAAATTTATGTAATACGCTATTCCCATATGGAGGCGATTACATGGATAAAGACAATGAACGTATTTTATTGGCCAACGTGATTGGTGAGTGTATTAAATCTCTGCAGCTTGACAAGAATATTAATCAGAAAGAGCTGGCATTGCTGTCGGGAGTGTCGGAGCGTTCGCTGCGCAGAATTGAAAGGGGGCAGGTGAACGTGAATGTGTATGTGCTGAGGCAGCTGGTGATGGCGCTTGGTGAGGAGATGCCGGATTTTTGGAGGATTGTGGAGAAGAATATGGAGCTGATGGGAGAGGAGTTTCCTCATGTGCGCAAGAGGGTTGCGGATAAAGTGTTGAGGGATAATAAAAAATAATAAAATGAATTTTATTAGGCGTAAATGAAAGGGTGATGCATACGTAGAACGTGTGAATTTTGCTTTATAACAAAAAATTTGTTTCTTTTTTTTGACAAAAATTGTATAATAGACATGTAACTCCCCCCCGGGGACAAAATTCGGGTGGTAGTTCCAAGAACCTTCCAACCTCCGGGGCTGGGGAAATTTGATGCAAATTTTCTCAGCCTTGGGGGTTTTTGTTTTGCTTTAAAACAGATTCCTTGCTTGAGAATTCTTTGCTACTAGCAAGGGAGGTAGCATAGTGTTGCTTGCAGCATTATGCGTATAAATTTATGATTTTTCGCTTAGGTGAATTGTTCTGCGGTCCGGGAGGACTTGCATATGGCGCAACACACGCCGATATCGGAAATGATGATTTTAAAATTGTCCATGCGTGGGCAAACGATTATGATAGGTCTACCTGTGATACTTACATTCACAATATTTGTCCCGATGCGCCTGACAGCGTTATGTGTGGGGATGTAAGAAAACTTGATTTAGATGCAACAACTCCGATTGATGCACTCGCTTTCGGTTTCCCCTGCAATGACTTTTCTGTTGTTGGCGAACAAAAAGGTTTTGACGGTACCTTCGGACCGCTCTATACATACGGTATCAAAATCTTAAAGATTCATCAGCCTCAGTGGTTTCTTGCCGAAAATGTTGGTGGTTTAAGAAGCGCCAATGAAGGCAAGGCATTCAAAAAGATTCTTCAAGATATGAAAGATGCGGGATATAAGATTTATCCGCATTTGTACAAATTTGAAGATTACGGCGTACCGCAAGCAAGACATAGAATGATTATCGTAGGCATCCGAGAAGATTTGCCTTATGAGTTCAAAGTTCCTTCTCCGAAACCCTACGAAAATATTGATAACACTTGCAAAACTGCCTTGGAATGTCCGCCTATTCCGAAAGATGCTTGCAATAACGAGCTTACAAAACAATCAGCCAAAGTTGTTGAAAGATTAAGCTATATCAAACCGGGAGAAAATGCTTTTACAGCAGATTTGCCGGAAGAACTTAAATTAAAAGTAAAAGGTGCTAAAATCAGCCAAATTTACAAGCGCTTAGATCCGTCAAAACCTGCTTATACTGTTACAGGCTCAGGCGGTGGCGGTACTCATATCTATCACTATTCGGAGAACAGAGCGCTTACCAACAGAGAACGTGCAAGACTGCAAACTTTCCCTGACAATTATGAGTTCCAAGGTCCGAAAGAATCTGTACGCAGACAAATCGGCATGGCAGTTCCTTGCCGTGGTGCGCAAATTATTTTTGAAGCAATTCTCAAAACGTTTGCAAATATTGACTATCCTTTTGTAGAGGCTAATCAAAGCACAGATTTAGATAAATAGTCTTTTAGGAAATGGTGAATATGATGGATGACATTTTAATTGAAAACCTCAGCGCAGAAGAACATCAAGCCTTAGTTTGCATGTATTATGCGAAATTACCTAGTTCTGACCCAAGAAGCAAAAAGATGAAAGATGATTTTGCTGTTTTAGAATCTTTCTTTGGGAAAACATTTTACACATATAGAAATTACAGAGATGCTTATGACTATTTTTTCGATTCCAACGGAAGAAAAGGTTGGGAACGCGAAAGTGTAGATGGCATAGGTATTGCTCATAAAGCTGTCTATGAAAAGTACAAAGACTATGATGTCGATGTGCTGGAAAAGGCTGTTGATAAAATTATTGCTATGTATGAGCGTAACTGCAATAAGAACTATGATAATCTTGTTTCTTTGAAATGTATTCAACCTGATGTCGCACATGCAGTGCTTAGCCGTGAACCTGTAATAACTATAAGAGATATCTACACCTTAGCAGATAAACTTACTTTGAATAACACAGTCTTTTTGACGCTTGGTGGCGATAGGGGAAATTCCGAAGTCGATTGGGAACCGGGTTTTAGGGCTATTGCTCATGTAGTTAAAGCGCCCTACGGACATGGTTACAGAAGCGAAGCAAAATATTTTAAGATTGATTTAAAACTGGATGTAGTTTTGCCGGAAGCTATGACGAGAAATGATTTTCTTGATTATAAGAGTGCATGGAATGTTACCTTCATTGGTCCGGAACTTAAAAGAGATCCGACACAAGCTGTCGGTTCAATAACCTATAATGAAGCTGTTGCCGTTACAAGATGCGCTTTGGACAGATTCCCGGAAATTAAAGATAGTTTAGAGAAGATTTTCTCAACAACCTTTATGAATAAGGTTTACGGACCTACCGAAAAATTACTTTCTGTAATGGTTAATCATGGCGAAACGGATGAAGCAGCTTTATGCAGAAATTTAAACTCTAATCTGATTAAAACACAAATGGCGGATGATTTTACAATCTTTGCGGAAAATGTTCTGTTCTACGGCGTTCCCGGTTGTGGCAAAAGCTATTCGGTAGAGCAAAGGTACGAAAACCAAGTAACTAACAATCAGTGTAAAGTGCGTGTTGTTTTTCATCCGGATTACACTTATTCCGACTTTGTTGGCCAACTGATGCCAGTTCTCAAAGAAGTACCAAACGCACAGGGAGAAAAAGAAGAAAAACTCCAATATAAGTTTGTTCCCGGTCCGTTTACACGCATTTTAGATGTTGCTTATGCAAATCATAAAGAAAAATGTTTGCTTATTATCGAGGAATTGAATCGTGGTAACGCACCGGCAATCTTCGGTGAAATCTTCCAATTACTTGACAGAAATGACGATGGCAGTAGTAAATATGCTATATATAACAGCGATATTGCTAATGAAGTGCATAAAGACAAACTTTGTCCCATAAAACTTCCCCCCAACCTCACCATCGTCGCCACCATGAACACCTCCGACCAAAACGTCTTCACCATGGACACCGCCTTCCAACGCCGTTGGCAGATGAAGCACATCCCCAACAGGTTTACAGGCGAATCCCTGGATGAAAAAACCATAAACCATGTAGCCAAACATCTCCCCAACAGCGAAATCAGCTGGGGCGTATTCGCCCAAACCATCAACAAGAAAATGCACACGGCCAACCTTGGCTTTGGTGGTACAGAAGATAAAAGCCTTGGCGTGTACTTCGCCACGGACAATGATCTGGACGATGCAGAGCGCTTTGCGGAAAAGGTGCTCAAATACCTGTGGGACGATGCTTTCAAACTGGGCAGAAAGGAACTTTTCAATGACTGCAGCCAAGGTCTTTCCGCTGTAATCGAAGCCTACGAGGATGCCAAGGGTGACCCGCTGAAAATGGTACTGGTGCCCGAGGTTTACAACGAGATGCAGAAGAAGATGACCGAAATGGCAGCAGAGCAGGCTCAAACTGCGGAAGAAAAGACATCCGAGGAAGAAGCAGCGGAGAGCGCTGCAGAAGATAATCCGGCTCAAAAACAGGCAGGCGAGGAGTGAGCACCTTGCTCAAGGACAGATGCCATATAAACACCAACAGAAAAACCGATACCTTTGTCGGCCTGGAATTTGACGGCAAGGATTACACGGTTTCCTTTCCGCTGGGGTACGCCATAGCGTCCGAGGATGATGACAAGCTGCTGCGCGAGGATTTGCTGCTGCTGTTCCATACACTGGCGCTGTACAGCAGCCATACGGAAAGCAAAAGCGGCTTTAAGCGCGAAAAGGACGCAGCGACGGAAACGCCGATGTATGCCTATATCTACATCATTATGGACTTTGTCACCCGAGGCTACTACAAGGAAGGCATTGTGGAATATGCTTCATCCAAGCGCGGTAAAATCCACTGGAACCGCACAATTAAGCAGAAGAAGCCTGTTATTCAGGAAGCGGATATCTATTATCTGGACTTCATCACGAAGAAGAACGTTATCAACGAAAATGACCTGATAACCCTGATTCATCAGTATTGCGTCTATATCAGCTTTATCCGCTTCGGCTGGCTGTTCACGGATTACAAACCGCCCAAGCCGCAAATTCCGTTCCACCGCCAATGGTTCAGCGCTGCGCTGCAGGAAAAGCTGTGCCGTACCTTTAACGATGCGAATAAGATGCTTTTTGCCAATATGCTGAAAATCATCAACAACGAGCCTGACGAGGGCATGAGGGAAACGAGCTTTACCTTTGGCACGAACAGGTTCGAATACGTCTGGGAAAAGATGATTGACGCGGCCTTCGGCATCAGCGACAAGCAGCGCTATTTCCCGAAAACGAAGTGGAAGCTGGCGCGCAGCGGTAAGGAGTACGATAACTCCAAGCTGGAGCCTGATACTATTATGCTGTACAACAATAATATCTATGTGCTTGACGCGAAGTATTATAAATACGGTGCGACGAAGAACCCTTTCGATTTGCCGGAATCAGCTTCAATCAACAAGCAGATAACCTACGGTGAATATATTGATGCGCAGGCGGACCTCAAAAATCCGGACAGCGTTATCTACAACGCATTTCTTATGCCGTTTGACAAAAACCATTGGGCGGAAGAAAACGCAGGCACGCTGCATTATGCAGGCGAGGCTGTGGCGCTGTGGAAGGAGGCCGGCGAGGGCAGAGGCAAGGAGTACGAGCATATTCAGGGTGTTCTGCTAGACGTTAAGCACCTGATGCAGATTGCCGAAAAGCGTTCGGAAACCGATATTCGGCAACTGGCAGAAATCATCGAGGAGCATTGCAGCGATCATGGACAAGCTGACCAAGGAACAACGCCATAAAAACATGCAGGCCATTCGCAGCAGGGATACCAAAATAGAAATCCTTCTGCGCAAGGCACTGTGGCACGAAGGCATCCGCTACCGCAAGAATTATAAGGTGTGCAGCTGCCATCCGGATATCGTCATTACCAAATACAAAATCGCAGTATTCTGTGACGGCGAATTCTGGCACGGAAAGAGTTTGGAACGCTATGACGTTGCGACCAACGTAAAATATTGGCACGAAAAAATCAAGCGTAATGTGGAGCGTGACCTCGAAAACACCATCGAACTGCGCGACAACGGCTGGATTGTGCTGCGCTTCTGGGAAACGGAAATAAAAAAGCACCTTGCCGGCTGTGTGGCAGAGGTGCAGCGCTGCATTGACGCGCGAAGAAGTGCTGTAAAGAGAAAGTAAAGCTGACGCAAGAAGAAGTGGTGCTGTACGGCGAACACGCAACTGACGCAAGAAAAAGAAGTGGCGCGCACGGAGAACATAAAACACTAAAGGCGTTCTACCCAACTGCGGTAGAACGCCTTTACTTTTCAAACACAATTAAAGAATTTTCATGCTATTCTTGACATTATCACAATTATCTGATAATATAAACCCATAAGATTTTGCACACCTGCCTGGAGCATGGTCACTGCAGCGTCACGAACGCCTTATGTATTATTGAGTAGTACATAAGGCGTTTTTTTGAAGGGAGTTGATGGAATGGAAAAAACTAATCTTAGCGAGCCACAAAAAATCATCGCAGACATAACCTTAATGAATAATTGCTTTATGAATAAAGTGTTCGCCAGCGATGTGAAAAGCACGCAGCTTTTGTTGCGTATTATCTTGAACAATGATAAAATTAAAGTGAAGACAGTAAATACGCAACAGTTTATCCAAAATCTCTATGGTCATTCGGCACAGCTGGATATATTGGCAACAGACGAAAACGGCAGACGCTTCAATGTCGAAATCCAGCGAGATGATGAAGGCGCACCGGTTAAAAGAGCGCGTTATTATAGTAGCGTTTTAGACGTGCACTTTTTGGATGCAGGAGAGAAATACGATAAGCTGAACGATGTATATGTAATTTTTATTACGGAGCATGATGTTTTGCACCGTAATCATCCCATATATAATGTAGAACGAATGATTAAGGAGGATGGCACAGCCTTTGCCGATGGCTCAAAAATAGTCTATGTAAATGCGTCCTGCAGGGGCGATACACCACTCGGCCGTCTGATGCAGGATTTCAACTGTGCCAATCCCGATAAAATGCATTATAAAGAGCTGGCAGACAGAGTCAGCTTTTTCAAGAAGACAAAGGAAGGAGAAAAGACTATGACTGATATTATTGAGCTTTATGCAGCGAAAAGAGCTAAAGAGGCAGTGCAAAAGACTGCTCAGGCACGTAACATTGAATTAGCTAAAGACCTTTTGAGCGAGGGCGAAACGATCGAAAGAACAGTCCGTCTTTCCAAACTTTCGGAAGCAGAGGTGCGTGAGCTAGCGTCCAAGCTGACAGCATAAGAGCATAACAACACTAAAGGCGTTCTACCCAACTGCGGTAGAACGCCTTTTGCTTTAATGTTGTGTGTGCGTATCAGGCTTGCTCTTTCTTCAGTTTCTCCACATCAGCGAGAGATAGATTTGTAAGCTGAGCGATATCATCGAGAGAATAGCATCCTTTGGGCAGTATGCGCTATTCCTCTGCTAAAAAATCATCCGTTTGGCAACAAACTTTTCACAAAAAATATGTATCACTATTTGTCAATAGCCCATATTTAGTGTATAATAAAGTAGAGAGTATGTGTGCGGACACAGTATCAAATTCAATTTCTACATTTGTACGGAAGAATGTAAAATAAAAAATGGAGGTGTATTTTTTTTGGGTAAATTTCAACATAAGGTCCAGATTATCCCGTTGGGTGGTTTGGGCGAAATTGGTAAAAATATGACGGTATTCCGTTACGGGGACGACATGATCCTGATTGATGCAGGCCTGATGTTCCCTGAAGACGATATGCTCGGCATTGACTTGGTTATTCCCGATATTACATATTTGGTTGAGAATAAAGATAAAATTAAGGGTATCTTTCTGACACATGGTCACGAGGACCATATCGGTGCGCTGCCCTATGTTATGAAACAAATTGATTGTCCCGTTTATGGTACCGCACTTACTCTGGGGATTTTACAAGGCCGCTTGAAGGAAAACGGTGTAGGCAACGAAAACCTGCACGTAGTAAAACCCGGTGACAAGATTAATGCCGGTGCCTTTAAGCTCGATTTCATCCGCGTAAACCACAGCATTCCCGACGCTGTTGCTATCGCGATTACTACTCCTATCGGTGTTATTATCCACACCGGTGACTTCAAAATTGACCACACTCCTGTTGACGGACAGGTTATGGAATTCAATAAATTTGCTGAATACGGCGACCGCGGTGTACTGTGCCTGCTGGCAGACAGCACCAACGCCGAGCGCCCTGGCTTCACTCCCAGCGAAAAAATGGTTGGCCAGACCTTTGACGAGGAGTTCCGCTATGCCAAGCATCGTATTATCGTTGCAACCTTCTCCTCTAACGTACATCGTATCCAGCAGGTTATTGATACTGCTGTGAAGTACGACCGTAAGGTAGCAGTTATCGGCCGCAGCATGGTGAATGTTGTTAATATCGCCAAGGAGCTGGGTTACTTAAAGGTTCCCGAGGGCGTTTTGATTGATATTGACGAAACTCATAACTATACGCCGGAAAAGGTTGTTATTATCACCACCGGCAGTCAGGGCGAGCCTATGAGCGCGCTCACCCGTATGGCTATGAATGACCATAAAAAGGTTGATATTATGCCCGGTGATACAGTAATTATTTCTGCTACACCGATTCCGGGCAACGAAAAGCTCGTTTCCCGTACTATCGACCATCTGTACAAGCTGGGTGCGGACGTTATTTATGAAAAGAGCAACGGCGTCCACGTTTCCGGCCACGCCAGCCAGGAGGAAATCAAGATGATGCACAATCTGGTGCGTCCGCGTTTCTTCATGCCTGTGCATGGTGAATACCGTCATCTCGTTAAGCATGCTAACTTGGCTAAATCCCTTGGCATGCCGGCAGACCATATTGTTATCGGTGAAAACGGCAGCGTTATCGAGCTGACCAAGAGCAGCATTACCATTAACGGCAAGGTGCCTGCAGGCAAGGTGCTGGTTGACGGCTTGGGTGTCGGTGACGTAGGCAACATCGTACTGCGCGACCGCCGTCAGCTTTCTCAGGACGGTATCATGATTGTTGTCGTAACCATCGACAAGGAATCCTGCCATGTGGTTTCCGGTCCGGATATCGTTTCCCGCGGCTTTGTTTATGTGCGCGAGGCCGAGGACCTGATGGATGAAGCACGCGACAAGGTGCAGGCTGCGCTGGACCGCTGCGAGGAAAACAATGTTTCCGAATGGTCGGCAATCAAGTCCACGGTCCGTGATTCTCTGGGACGCTTCCTGTTCGAAAGAACACGCCGCCGTCCGATGATTCTGCCGATTATCATGGAAATCTGATAGTTTTCAGTGACTAGTGATTAGTGAATAGTTATTAGTGATTAGTGATTAGTTTTTGGTGAGCGGTTGTCAGCAGTCAGCTGATAAAGGATGACTGCCGGCAACTGCGATTTTAGGAGTTGTCTTATCTTGCGCAAGGAAAGAAGAAGGAAGCAACAGAATAGAAGCTACTCGCGCCCTGTCGGCGTTGTCTGCCTGCTTATGGGTCTGCTGTTTGCAGCCGCTCTTCTTATGACGGCTGAGGACGATGTGATGCATTCTGCTTATCTGGTGGAGCTGTATCTGCTGGGTAAGGGTATCTTTTTGCTGCCTTTGGCTTTCTTTGCTGCGTCCTGGCAGCTGCTTAGAGGACAATTTGGTGTTTTTAACAAGAGAACATTAATTTTTACTTTGGTGACGCTGTGCCTTACAGGCACAGCTCATCATGTTTTTGTGCCTGTTGGCTCTGAGCTGGAGCCTTCGCTGATAGCGGATGGCGGCGGTCTTATAGGCGGCCTTTTGCTGAAGCTGCTGCGTTCCTTTGCCGGTGATGTAACGGTTTATATTATTCTTGCCTTAGGCTGGCTGTGGCTGCTTGGCCTGGTGCTGCCGCTGCGCAAATGGTGGGAGCTGTGGCAGGATTATCTGACCTCCGACGAGATTACGCTGGTGCGCCCAGGTGATAAGATAAGGGAGGAGCGTGTGCATCCGGAGCCTGCGGTAAGAACTGTGTTCAAGCGCAAGAGTGCCGCGCCTCAACAGCATGCCGCTCCCGCGGATAACGTTATCAGCAACTATACCAGTCCCGAATTTGATGCCTTCAACGAGGGCGTGCAGAAGAAAAGTGCTTTCAGAAGCATTTTAGGCTTTACCAAAAACAAGAGTGTTTACGAAAAATCACCTTTAAAAGAGGAAATAGAGCGTGACCCGGTGCAGCTGCCCGAATGGGAGCAGGCCAAACCCGAGGTCATTGTAAGACCGATTATCAATTATGACGATGATTACGAGCCGGACAGCCGCTTTTTGGATGATGCGGAGCCGCCGGCTGCTGAACCTGAGCCGGAGCCGGAGCGTCCCGCTTCCGTAATCCGCAATACCTATCGCGAGGAGCAGGAGGCAGCGTTTGCAGCGCCTGCCAAGGCAGAGCCTCAGCCTGAGCCCGAACCGGAGAAGCCAGCCGTAACGATTTTTGACAGCGCAGATAAAATTGCCGCAGCGGCGCCTGCTCCGCAGACTGCAGCAGCATATGAGCCTGAAGTGCAGGCCGCGAGCAGCTATCAGCTGCCCCCGCTGGAGCTTCTCGATACGCCGAAGGCCAGCGACCCGTCCACCTATCAGAAGGACATCATGGACCAATGTGCGGTGCTGGAGCAGACTTTGGCAGACTTCAAGGTGCGCGCCAGAGTTGTTGCCGTAACGCGCGGACCGTCGGTTACCCGCTTTGAGCTGGAGCCTGCGGCAGGCGTGAAGGTAAGCTCGGTGGTGAACCTTGCGGATGATATTGCCCTGCGTCTGGCTGCTCCCGGTGTGCGTATCGAGGCGCCGATTCCCGGCAAATCCGCCATCGGCATCGAAGCGCCGAATACGAAGAACGATCCCGTGTGCTTCCGTGAGGTTGTGGAGGCAGGCAGTGTGCGCAATGCCAAGGAGCATCTGTGCATCGGTCTGGGCAAGGATATCAGCGGTGATATTATTTCCGCCGACCTTGCGAAAATGCCCCACCTTCTGGTAGCAGGCTCTACAGGCTCCGGTAAATCGGTGTGCATCAATACGATTATCGCCGGTCTTTTGTACCGTGCTACCCCGGACGAGGTTAAACTGATTCTTGTCGACCCTAAGGTCGTAGAACTGTCTAATTACAATGGTATTCCGCATCTGCTGACACCTGTTGTCACCGAGCCGAAAAAGGCAGCAAGCGCACTGCACTGGGCGGTAGCGGAAATGGAGCGCCGTTATAAGGCGTTTGCCGACAGCCGTGTGCGTGACATCAAAACCTATAACGCACAGGCCGCAGAAAAGATGCCTTATATCGTAATTATCATCGACGAGTTGTCAGACCTGATGATGGTAGCCAAGGTTGATGTGGAGGATGCCATTCTGCGTCTGGCACAGAAGGCCCGCGCTGCCGGTATCCATCTGATTCTGGCAACCCAGCGTCCGTCCGTAGATGTTATTACAGGCATCGTCAAGGCGAATATTCCTTCACGTATTGCTTTCGCCGTATCCTCGCAGACAGATTCGCGCACCATTATTGATATGGGCGGTGCCGAAAAGCTGCTGGGCAAGGGCGATATGCTCTTTTACCCCATGGGCTACAACAAGCCTGTGCGTGTGCAGGGTGCCTTCGTCAGCGATGATGAGCTGAATAAAATAGTAGATTTCATTATCAAGCAGTCCATTCCTGTAAATTACAGCGAAGAAGTAACAGAGCAGGAGCTGGAATGTGATAATAAAGGCCATAATGCCGAGGATGCAGGCTCCAATGCGCCTGCAGAGGATGAGCTTTTTGAGGATGCCCTGAGCCTTGTGCTGGACATGGGGCAGGCATCAAGCTCCATGCTGCAGCGACGCTTCCGCATAGGCTATACGCGTGCGGCGCGTCTGGTAGATACCATGGAGGAGCTGGGCATTGTCGGTCAATCTGTAGGCAGCAAGCCACGAGAGGTTATAATGTCGCGTAAGGAAGCAGAGGAACGCTTCCTGCGCCGTGAATAAGCGGAGGTGCAGGCGAAATGGATGATAAGGAAAAGACTGTCGGCGCAATTTTGAAAGAAGCAAGACTGGCTAAGGGTATCTCTCTTGCTGATGCCGAAAAGGCTACCAGTATCCGCAGCCGTTATCTGCAGGCTGTAGAAAATGACGAATATGACAAGACTCCGGGCGAGGTTTTCCTGAAGGGAATAATCCGCAACTACGGTAATTATCTGGGCTTGAACGGTCCGGAGCTTGTTAATGAATATAAAGCAAGTGCTGCCGGTATGGCGGCAGAGGCTGTACGCAGCCAGGGTATCCGCGAGGTGGAAAAGGTCCGTCTCAATATCCAGCTGAAGGATAAGCGTGATATCGGCAGCGGTACAGGCCGCTTTGAAATGCTCGGCGGCGGACCGGGCCGTTTTGAAATGCCGGGTTTGTCGAAGCTGCCGATGAAGCAGTGCCTGGCAGGCTTAGCAGCGGTAGCGGTGCTCACAGCAGGCTATTTTGCTATTCCCGCTACGATTGATTATTTTAAAAATATGCCTAAGGAAGAGGCTAAGCAGACCGAGCAGGTTAAGCCTGAAGCTAAAGCACCCGCAGTGCTGGATAAGGTTACTGTTGACCTGGAGGCCGAGGGTGACTGCTGGCTGGAGGCAAGTGCCGACGGCAAGGAGCTTTTTGCCGGCATTCTGCATGCTAAGGAAAGCAAGCATTTCGAGGCTAAGGATAAGCTGATTGTCAAATATGGCAATATCGGCGTTGTACGCATCAAGGTGAACGGCGAGGCTGTTGACCTGAAGGGCGAGCATGGCGTGGCCGTGAAGACCTATCTGCGCAACGCTCCCGCACAGCCTGCAGCCGCAGCTAAGGCAGAGGAGGCTGCACCGCAGCCCGTAGCCGAAACCAAGGCTGCACCTGCTGCCGCAGTAGAGGAAGCGCCGCAGCCTGCTGCAGCCGCACCTGCGCCGAAGGCAGAAGAACCGAAGCCGCAGGCTGAGGTTAAGCAGGCTGAGCCGCAGCAGCCACAGGCTGCCGGCGAAGCGAAGGCCGATAAGAAGAAATAATAATTTGTTCAGGAGTTTTTAATGAAACAGTTTTTACCGATTTCCGCTCAAGAAATTGCCGAGCGTGGCTGGGAGCAGATTGACTTTCTGTTTATTAGCGGCGATGCTTATGTAGACCATCCCTCCTTCGGTCCGGCAGTAATCTGCCGTGTGCTGGAGGCGCAGGGCTACAAGGTAGCTATGCTGTGCCAGCCGCGTTGGGATAAAGCAGAATATCTGGCAGAGCTGGGCAAGCCGCGACTGGGCGTGCTTATTTCCGGCGGCAACCTTGACTCCATGCTGTGCCGTTATACGGCAGCCAAGAATGAGCGTTCTGTCGACAAGTATACCGCAGGCGGTGCGGTGGGACAGCGTCCCGACCATGCTACGGCTGTTTATGCGCGGCTCGTCAAGCAGCTGTGGCCTGATATGCCTGTAATTATCGGCGGCATTGAAGCCAGCCTGCGCCGTTTTGTGCATTTCGACTACTGGGAAAACAAGCTGATGCCCTCTATTCTGGAGGCCAGCGGCGCGGACCTTTTGATTTACGGCATGGGTGAAAAGCAGATTATGGAAATTGCCGATTATCTGGCAGGCGGTGCTTCTGCCGAGGATATGCATTACATCCGCGGTACGGCGTATATGTCCGACACTCTGCCCGATGACGAATATGTGGAGCTTCCTGACTGGAAGGCTATTAAAGACGACCGCAAGGAATTTGCCAGAGCCTTCAAGCTGCAGAGCAAGGAGCAGGACCCGTTTTATGGCAAAATCGTAGTCCAAAAGGGACAGAAGAAATATATCGTACAGAATCCGAACATCTTCCCGCTGACGATGGAGGAGATGGACGCTATCTATGATCTGCCCTATATGCGTAAGTGGCATCCGAGCTATGATGCCAAGGGAGGCGTGGCAGCGCTCGAAGAGGTTCAGTTCAGCCTTGTCAGCAGCAGAGGCTGCTTCGGCAGCTGTTCCTTCTGCGCTATTCATGCGCATCAGGGACGCGTCATTCAGGCGCGCAGCCATGAATCTATTCTGCGCGAAGCTAAGATTCTGACGCAGCTGGACGGCTTTAAGGGCTATATCCATGACGTTGGCGGCCCTACGGCCAACTTCCGCCATCCTTCCTGTGCCAAGCAGCTGAAATACGGCGTGTGCAAGGACAGACAGTGCCTGTTCCCCAAGCCGTGCCCCAATATTGATGCCGACCACAGCGATTATATAGCGCTTTTGCGCAAGCTGCGCGCTTTACCGGGCGTCAAGAAGGTGTTTATCCGCAGCGGTATCCGTTATGATTATATGCTGGCGGATAAAAAGCAGGAATTCCTCGATGAGCTGTGCCGCTATCACATCAGCGGTCTGCTGAAGGTGGCGCCCGAGCATATCGTACCGCAGGTTCTGGCGCGTATGGGCAAGCCCGGTAAGGATGTTTATCTGAAGTTTATGCGCCTTTATGCGCAAAAAAATAAAGAAATCGGGCTGCCGCAATATCTGGTGCCGTATTTTATTTCCAGCCATCCGGGCTGCACGCTGAACAATGCCATTGAGCTGGCAGAGTTTTTGCGTGATATCAAGCACAATCCGGAGCAGGTGCAGGACTTCATTCCTACTCCCGGCAGTGCGGCGACGGCGATGTATTATTCCGGCGTCGACCCGGAAAGCGGTGAAACCGTATTTGTGGCCCGCAATCCGCATGATAAAGCAATGCAGCGTGCGCTGATGCAGTACCGTGCTCCGCGTAACCGCAAGCTGGTGCTGGAGGCGCTGCAGAAGGCAGGCCGTATGGACCTTGTGGGCAACGGGCCTAAATGCCTGCTGCATACGGAGCAGGAGCAGCGCGGCGGAGCGCGTGGCGCGAAGCGTGATGCATCTCGCGGACCGAAGCGTAATGCAACCCGCAGTGCTGCCGGCAGTGGAGCGCGTAAGGCAACGTGCAGTACCGCTTCAGGCAGTACCGGTGGAAAAAGGCGTGAGGATAAGCGCCGCAGATAGTAACGGAGGGATGAGATGATCCGTTGTATCTTTTTAGTGCTGATATTGGCCGGAATACTGACGGGAGGCTGCGGTGAGCAGCCTGCTCCTGTACAGAACGCAGGAGCAAAAACCATTATCCTGTATTCCGAGCTTGATAATAAATTTACTGAAAATCTGGTGGATGCCTTCAACAAGGAGCAGAAGGATAAGCTGCAGCTGAAGGCTGTTTACGAGCTGAAGCCCGGCGATGAGCTGCCGGACGTTGTGCTGGCCGAACAGCGCACGCTTGTCGGCCTGAAGCGTCAGGGACGCCTGAAGCCTGTGGCCTTTGCCGATGGCGACAGACTGCCGCAGAAGTTCCGTGACGCGGATTTAAGCTGGTACGGCGTTTTCTATGATCCGATAGTTTTTCTGGTCAACCAGCAGTACGCCCGTACTGTCGGTCAGGCCAATATCTGCAGCTGGCAGGATCTGGCAGGAAAAGAGCAGCTGCGCATTGCTCTGGAAAATTTATCCGACAGCAACAGCACGCAAAACTTTCTGGCAGGTTTGGCGGACCGCTTCGGCGAGGATGAATCGCTGGAGTATTTAGGCAATATCAACCGCTTTATCGGGCAATATTCCAAGTTCCCCTTTACACCTGTGCGCATGGCGGCGGTGGGTGATGCGGATGTGGCCATAACCAGACAAAGCTACGTTTTTAAATATCTGGAAAATAAATTTCCCGCTTATGTTGTCTATCCTAAGGAGGGCACGCCGGTAAATCTTTTCTGCGTAGGCCTCTTTAAGAATACTGCCGATGATTTGCAGGGCCTTGCGGTTATGGAATGGCTTTTGACAAGCGAGCAGGTGCAGGCGATAGCACAGGAAAACGCTACAGGCTATCTTTTCCTGTTCCCGCGCGGCTTTGATGAGGCTGCCGCCGATGCTGATAAAATCTGGCTTAACAGCAGCTATCTGGAGCCTGTTAAGCAGGACAGCCTGACAAATAAGTGGCTGAGTAAGGTTAGATTCAGTAAATAGTGATTAGTCATCAGTGATTAGTGAACAGTGATTAGTCGTTAGTCATCAGTCATCAGTGATTAGTGATTAGATTATAGTGATTTATGCTCTTGCTTGCTGTCCCGACAGCTTGGGTGAGGGCAGCAGGTTTTGGAGGTAAAGAATGAAAATAGGTATGGTCAGCCTCGGCTGTCCCAAAAATCTGGTAGATTCTGAAGTTATGCTGGGTATTATCAAGGATAAGCAGCTGGAGATTACCAATGATCCCGCAGATGCCGAACTGATTATTGTTAATACCTGCGGTTTTATCGAAAGTGCGAAGGAGGAATCCATCAGCACAATTTTACAAATGGCGCAATACAAGGAGGAGGGCAGCTGCAAGTATCTGATTATGGCAGGCTGCCTCGGCCAGCGCTATGCAGACGAGCTTTTCGAAAGCATGCCGGAGGTAGACGCTATCGTCGGCACCGACAGCTTTACCGATATCGGTTGGGTTATCGACCAGGTGCTGGCAGGCAAGCGCGTAAAGCATCTGCAGAAGCTGGAAAGCAAAAATGTGCAGGCTCCGCCCAGAATGCTGACTACGCCTGGTTACATGGCGTATCTGAAAATTGCCGAGGGCTGCGACAACTGCTGCTCCTACTGCATTATTCCGCAGCTGCGCGGTCCCTACACCAGCCGCCCTTATGATGAGGTTATGGCAGAGGCAAGAAGCCTTGCTGCTCACGGCGTCAAGGAGCTGATTGTCGTTGCGCAGGACACTACCCGCTACGGCGAGGACCTCACCGGCAAGCTGCTTTTGCCGCAGCTGCTGCGTGACCTCAACGAGCTGGAGGGCATTAAGTGGATTCGCGTTATGTACCTGTATCCCAACAACTTTACGGACGATTTGATTGCAGCCTTTGCCGAATGCGACAAGGTGTGCAAGTATATTGATATTCCTCTGCAGCATGCCAGCGACAGACTGCTTGACAGCATGAACCGTTACGATACACGCGCGCAGGTAGAGGAGCTTCTGGCCAAGCTGCGTGAGCGTATTCCGGGAATTACTATCCGCACTACCTTTATCGTGGGCTTCCCCGGTGAAACCGACGAGGATTTTGCGGAGCTGATGGACTTTGTTGAAAAGCAGCGCTTTGAAAACGCAGGCGTGTTTCAGTATTCCCAGGAGGAGGGTACTGTGGCCGGCGCTATGGAAAACCAGATTGAGCCTGAGGTTAAGGAAAACCGCTATCATGAGCTGATGGCGCTGCAGGCAGGTATTTCCGAAGAAATCCATCAGGAGCGCGAGGATGAGGAGCTGGACGTTATCGTCGAAGGCTTTGATGAAGAAAACCCCGCTCTTGCGGTAGGACGTTCCTATCACGAGGCACCTGATATCGACGGCAACATCTTTATCGAAAATGCCGCCGAGCTGGAGGTAGGCCAGATGGTAAGAGTGCGCATTCTGCAAGGCTTTACCTATGAAATGGTGGCAGAGCTGGTTTAAGAGAGTTGCTGTAAGAGTCAAAATAACCGGTGAGAGGGTGACAGCAGATGAAGGTTGAAATCATTACTACCGGGACGGAGCTGCTGCTGGGTGAAATTTTAAACACCAATGTGCAGTATTTATCCCGCAAGCTGAACAATATAGGCTTTGATGTTTTATATCAAACTACGGTCGGAGATAATCCGGAGCGTATGCGCGCAGTGCTGGAACAGGCTATGCAGCGCGCCGATATCATCATTACCAGCGGCGGTCTGGGGCCGACGCGCGGTGATATTACCAAGGAGATGGTGATGGAGGTTTGTCATGCCGAAGGCTATCTCGATTTGGATACATGGGGACGCATAGATGCATATTTTGCCAAGAAGGGACTTTGCCCTTCGCAAAATAACGAGAAGCAGGCGTATGTGCCCATCGGGGCCGAGGTACTGCAGAACGATGTTGGTACCGCTCCCGGACTTTGGCTGGAATATAAGGACAAAATCTTCATTATGCTGCCAGGACCTCCGAGCGAGCTTACGGATGTGTGCGAAAAGCAGCTGCTGCCGCGAATGCTGCAGCGCTTCAGCGAGCACGGCATTATTATGTCGCGTACCCTGCATCTGCGCGGTATCGGCGAATCTATGGTTGCTGCTAAGCTCGACGAGCTGATTATGGCGCAGACAAATCCGACGATTGCACTTTATGCCAGCTACGGTGAAATTCTCATCAGACTTACAGCGAAGGCTGCCAATGATAAAGAGGCAGCTGTAATGCTCGACGCTATGGAAGCCAAGGTACGCAAGAGCGTTGATAATTATATATACGGTGTGGATGATGCCACTCTGGCTGCCTGCTTAGGGCAGGAGCTGCTGAAGCAGGGCAAAACTATTGCCTTTGCGGAATCCTGCAGCGGCGGTCTTGCCAGCAGCCTGGTTACAGATGTGCCGGGCAGCAGTGAATATCTGCTGGGAAGCATCGTCAGCTACACTAACATGGCTAAGCAGAAGCTGCTTAATGTGCAGGCAGATACGCTGGCCAAATACGGCGCTGTCAGCCGCGAAACCGCCTGCGAAATGGCGCTGGGCGTACGCAAGCAGCTGGGCAGCGATTACGGTGTGAGCATTACGGGCAACGCCGGACCGGGAGCCAGCGAGGGCAAGCCGGTAGGCCTTGTATATATTGCCGTTGCTACCGACGATGTGGTATATTGTCAGGAGCACCGTTTTATGTCTACAAGAACAGAAAATAAGCTGAGAATAGCTCAGACAGCTATTTCCATGGCTATTGATAAATTATTAGAAGAAAAAAACAATATGGAGGATAAACATTAATGACCATTCAAAAAGAGATGTTCGGCAGCTTAGAGCTGGACAAAAAAATTGTAACCGCCCTGACTGACATGGGCTTCGAAGAGCCTTCTCCGATTCAGGCCGCTACTATTCCCCTGGTGCTCGAAGGTAACGACGTTATCGGCCAGGCACAGACCGGTACCGGCAAGACTGCTGCTTTCGGTATTCCTCTGGTGCAGGCAATTACCGACTTCAAGCATATTCAGGCGCTGATTATGACTCCGACCCGTGAGCTGGCTATTCAGGTTGCGGAAGAAGTAGGCAAAATCGGCCGTACCCGCCGCGTGCGTGCACTGCCTGTTTACGGCGGCCAGCCGATTGAACGCCAGATCCGTGCGCTGCGCAACAATGTGCAGATTGTTATCGGTACTCCGGGCCGTCTGATTGACCATATCAACCGCGGTACTATCCATCTGGACCATATCAAATTCCTCGTACTGGACGAGGCTGACGAAATGCTGGATATGGGCTTTGTTGATGATATCGAAGAGATTATGCGCAGCCTGCCGGTTGAACGCCAGACTCTGCTGTTCTCCGCAACTATGCCCCGTCCGATTCTGAGCCTGACCAAGAAGTACATGAAGGCGCCGAAGAATGTAACTATTTCCAAGGAAGAGCTGACTGTTCCTCTGATTGAGCAATACTATTTCGAAACCAAGGATAAGATTGAAGGCCTGTGCCGTCTGCTGGATGCAGAAATCGACGGCAAGCTGATTATCTTCTGCCGTACCAAAAAGGGTGTTGACGACCTGTCTATCGCACTTTCCAGCCGTGGCTACATGGCTGAGGGCCTGCATGGTGACCTGAGCCAGAACCAGCGTGACCGCGTAATGAAGAAATTCCGCGAGGGCGCTGTTGATGTGCTGATTGCAACCGACGTTGCTGCCCGCGGTATCGACGTTGATAATATTACCCACGTTATCAACTTTGATATTCCGCAGGATCCGGAAAGCTACGTTCACCGCATTGGCCGTACCGGTCGTGCAGGCAACACCGGTGTAGCTATGACCTTCATCACTCCGCGTGAGTTCCGTCAGCTGAAGCTGATTGAGCGTACCGTCAAGACTAAAATCCAACGCCGTCAGCTGCCGACCGCTGCTAACGTTATCGAGCGTCAGCGCGACCAGATTATCAGCAAGATGCAGACTGTGCTGGAGCTGAACGCATACCATGACTATATGCCGATTGCTGAAAGCCTGCTGGATGAATACAGCGCCGAAGAGGTTGCTGCCGCGGCTCTGAAGCTGATGCAGGAGGGTGTTAAGGCTCTGGAGGCTCCGCAGGAGGATATCCTCTCCAAGGACCTGCGCAACACCGGCGGCCGTCCGGGCATGGTGCGCCTGTTCATCAACATCGGCCGCAGCCAGAAGATTATGGTTAAGGATATTGTCAGCACCATTGCTATCGAAGCAGACATTCCGGCGCGTGATATCGGCCTGATTAATATTTATGATAAGTTTACCTTTGTTGAAGTACCGGAGGATGTAGCCGAAAAGGTTATCGGTGCGATGAACAAGAACTTTATCAAGGGGTATAAGGTTAATATTGAGCCGGCGAAGGCAAGAAGATAATAACAAGGGCGACCGAGCCTCTCCTCTGGGAGACAAGGTGAATTGCCGGCAGGGCAAGAAAAGCCTCTCCTAGGGGAGAGGTGGCATCGCGCAGCGATGACGGAGAGGGGTTCTGCCTAAAGCAACGTTTCTTTCAGGCCCCTCTCAGTCGCCCTGACGGGCGCCAGCTCCCCCCAAGCGGAGCCTTTCGGTAAGCAAATTGCTAAGCTACTCCCCAAGGGTAGCCTTTCGATAAGCAAATTGCTAAGTTAACCCCCAATTGGAGGTGAATACCCATGGCTAATGAAATTTACGGCAACCTGAAGGGTATCCGTAATTCCGTTATTGAAGAATTAAAAACTTTTTATGATATCCGTCTGGAGGGCGGTCAGCTGCTGACAAGCGAGCTGGCTTTGCGTATGGCGGATGTTACTGATTTTATTAACCGCGAGGTGAGCGTTTATGTTGCGCGCAACGGTCAGGTGCTTGCCGTATCGGTGGGCAATGATCAGAGTGTGGAGCTGCCTCCGGTAGATGGCAGACGCGGTGCCAGCCGTCTTAGCGGTGTGCGCTGCGTGCATACCCATCCCAACGGCAATCCGCTGCTGAGCGGTGTGGATATTTCCGCACTGAAGAATAACCGTTTTGATGCGATGATTGCTGTCGGCGTTACTTCGCCGGATATCAGCCAGTCGCAGATGAGCTTCGGCATGATTACCGGTATTGACGATAACGAGCAATATCAGGTGGAATGCTACGGACCGCTGACGCTGCAGGAGGCGGAGGGAGTGTTCTTCCCGAATCTGGCGGCGATGGTGGAGCGCATCCTTGATAAGCAGACGGGCAGTGCCAGTCTGGCGCAGGGAACGGAGCGGGCGATTATCGTGGGCATGGAATACGGTGCCCCCAACAGCAGCGGCTGGACGGCCGAGGATTCTTTGGAGGAGCTGAAGCAGCTGGCAGATACTGCCGGTGCGGAGGTTGTGGCACGCTTCCTGCAGAAGCGTCCCAAGCCGGACCCGGCGTTCTTTATTGGCCGCGGCAAGGTGCAGGAGCTGGCGCTTTATGTGCAGCAGGAGAACGTAGACCTGTGCATTTTTGATGATGAGCTGTCGCCGGCACAGCAGCGTAATATTGAGCAGTCAATGGGTGTGCGTGTGCTTGACCGCACGGCGCTCATCCTCGATATTTTTGCCCAGCGTGCGCATACTAATGAAGGTAAGCTGCAGGTTGAGCTGGCGCAGCTGCAATACACACTGCCACGTATTATGGGCAAGGGCCTGGCGCTGTCGCGTCTTGGCGGTGGCATCGGTACCCGCGGTCCCGGCGAAACTAAGCTGGAGGTTGACCGCCGTCGCATCCGTGACCGCATTGCCTATATTAAGGAATGCATCGGCAAGGTTAAGAGTGTGCGCACTCTGCACAGGGCCGGACGCGCGAAGGCGAGTGTGCCTACGGTAAGCCTTGTGGGCTACACCAACGCCGGCAAATCAACGCTTTTGAATACGCTGACTAATTCGGATATCTATGCGCAGGACCAGCTTTTCGCAACGCTGGACCCGACTACGCGCCAATTAGACCTGCCGAATAAGCAGCAGGCTATTTTGACAGATACCGTCGGCTTTATCCAACGCTTGCCGCATCAGCTTGTTGCAGCCTTCCAGTCTACGCTGGAGGAGGTTGTGCAGTCCGACGTGCTGCTGCACGTTATTGATGTCAGCCACGAGCTGTATAAGGAGCAGGCTGCAGCAGTTTATCAGGTTCTGGATGAGCTGGGTGCCAAGGATAAGACGATTATCACGGTTTATAATAAAATTGATAAGCTGCCGCCGGATTCCGGTCTGGCAGAGCGTTTGAGCAAGGAAGAAAACAGCATCTGCATTTCCGCAAAGGGACGTTATAATCTTGACGGCCTGCTGGCGCTGATTGCAGAAAACCTGAAGCTGAAGGCGGTAGAGGAGAGCTTCCTCGTGCCTTACAGCGATTCCGCTGCGGTAGGACGCTTGCATGATGCAGGCACGGTACTGGAGCAGGAATATCTGGCGGAGGGCACCCTGCTGAAGGTGCGTCTGGACGCGGAGCAGGTGCAGCAGTTTGCCAAGTATCTTGCTGCAGATGCCAAGGCTTAGGATGAATTGGCGTTATGCCGAAAAATATAAAAATATCAGGTGAGAATTTTGGTTGATTACAATGCATTAGAGCAGGCAGCCTTAGCTGAGGTTGCTAAACATACCGCAGAGCTGGAAGCAGCAGCTTTGTACAATACTGAAAAGGTTATTGCGGCTTTCCGTAATAATATGGTTTCCGACTACTACTTGAAGCCTACTACAGGTTACGGCTACAGTGATGTGGGCCGCGATACTCTGGATCTGATTTATGCGGAGCTGTTCAAGACTGAGGCAGCATTGGTGCGTTCTCAGTTCGTCAGCGGCACTCATGCGCTGGCAGTTGCTCTGCTGGGCAACCTGCGCGCAGGCGATGAGCTGATTGCCGTAACAGGTGCTCCATATGACACTATGCAGACTATTATCGGCTCTCCGGTTAAAACTCCCCGCTCTTTGGTTGACCTGGGCGTAACTTACAAGGAGCTGCCGATGACCGGCGACCATGTCGACCTAGAGGCTGTAAAAAATGCTGTTACCTCCAAGACTACGATGATTCATATTCAGCGCTCCTGCGGCTACAGCAGCGAACGTAAGACTATTGACGTTGCGGAAATCGGCCGTATCTGCAGTGCTGCTAAGGAAGCTAACCCGAATGTTATCTGCTTTGTCGACAACTGCTACGGCGAGTTTATCGAGAAGCAGGAGCCTACCGAGGTTGGCGCTGACTTGATGGCAGGCTCTCTGATTAAGAATCTGGGCGGCGGCCTGGCTCCGACCGGCGGTTATATTGTCGGCCGTGCCGATTTGGTAGAGAACGCTTCCTACCGTCTTACCGCTCCCGGTCTGGGTGGCGAGATGGGCGCAACTCTTGGTGATACCGCGCGTGAGTTCTATCAGGGACTTTTCCTGGCTCCGCATATTGTGGTGCAGGCTGTTAAGACTGCTGTTTTTGCGGCTGCTGTTTTCAAAGGCCTTGGCTATGCTGTTAAGCCGCTACCGGAGGAACGCCGCAGCGATATTATTCAGGCCATTACCTTGGAGAGCAAGCAGCGTTTGTGCGATTTCTGTGTTGCTATTCAGGGCAATTCTCCTGTTGATGCGCACGTTGAGCCGGTTCCGAGTCCGCTGCCGGGTTATCAGGATGAGATTATTATGGCTGCGGGTACTTTTGTACAGGGCGCTTCTATTGAGCTGAGCGCTGATGGGCCGTGCCGTGAGCCGTTTAATGTTTTCTTCCAGGGCGGTTTGACTTTTGAGCATGGTCGTCTGGCGATTATGGCGGCGGCTAAGCGTGTTGGGCCTAAAGAGGCGTAATGAATTAAAGCAATGTTAGTGATTCGTAATTAACATTCCCGTCGCGATGCGCAATTTTCCTATGCCCAAAGGGCATAACGTCAATTTCAGGTGGAACAAAGACGAAACTTCGGTAAAATTTTACAGATAGTAACCTGTTGTTACGTACCCTCGTTTCTGTTGTTCCATACCTTTATTGACTAAAATTGCAAATGCGCTTTGGGATATGTTAATTACTCAATTTAGATTGCTCTTAACTTTGCAATAAGAATTTAATTACTTAATGTAGGTTGCTTTTAACTTTGCAATGAGAATTTAATTACTCAATGTAGTTTGCTCTTAGCTTTGCAATAAGAGTTCATTTATCCATTTTAGTTTGCTCTTAGCTTTGCAATAAAATTTCAGTTACTCAATTTAGTCTGGCATCGAATTGACATCAATTTTGATGGCGGAGTTGTTTAAGGATGATTTATATGAATAACATGGCAGTATGTAATTATATAGTGGGCGTGCTGGGCGCGGTTATCGGTGGTCTGATTATGCAGGCGGCTGCAGCCTTTCCGCTGGAGTTTACGGAGAACGGCCCCGGTCCGGGTTTCTGGCCTTTTACGCTGGGAGCGGTGCTGGGCGCTGTTTCGGTTTTGCTGCTGCTTTATACCTTTGTCAATAAAACTGATTTACATGGCGTGAAGGTGCAGCTTTCCTCGACAGGCAACAAGCGCGTTTATTTAATGATGGGTTTTGTTGTTTTGTTCTGTGTGCTCATCAGCATTCTTGGCTTTTATCCGGCAGCGGCACTTATGATTGCGGCTGTTATGCGTCTTATGGATTATCGCAATTATAAGGTAATCGGCCTGACAACGGTGCTGTGTCTGCTGTTTATTTATCTTGTTTTCGGCATGCTGTTGCATACGCAGATGCCGCAATCTGTATTCATGGAGTAGGGGGTCATACTGATGGTAGATATAATGAGCGCATTAAATATGATTTTCGTCCCCATGAATCTGCTGGGACTTTTCTTCGGCGTGCTGGTGGGCATTGCCTTCGGCTGTATGCCGGGCCTGAGCGTTAATATGGGTCTGGCGCTGCTGTTTCCGCTGGCCTTTACGTTCCATGGTATCGGCGGTATTCTGATGCTGCTGGGCATTTACTGCGGTGCGATTTACGGCGGCAGTATTTCGGCAATTCTGTTGAAAACTCCCGGTACGCCTGCTTCCGTAGCGACAACGCTGGACGGCTATCCGATGGCGACGAAGCTGGGGCAGCCCGGACGTGCTCTCGGTCTTTCTACTTTGGCCAGCACCTTCGGCGGTATCTTCAGTACCGTATGCCTGATTTTGCTGGCACCGCAGCTGGCGAAGGTTGCGCTGCAGTTTTCCAAGCCGGAATATTTTGCTCTGGCTATTTTCGGCCTTAGCATTATTACGAGCGTTTCCTCCGGCAGTGTTATCAAGGGTATTATGGGCGGCCTCATCGGCCTCTTCTTAGCAACGGTCGGAATTGACGGTATGAGCGGCGCTATCCGCTTCACCCTGGACACCAACTATTTTATGGGCGGTGTGTCCTTTATCCCTGTGCTTATCGGCGTGTTCGCCTTTGCGCAGGTGTTGAGCAGTATTGAGGATTATTATCACAATGAACGCAAGGAGCAGCATATGATGCTGGACCGTCTGCTGCCTTCGTTTGACGATATCAAGAGAGTGTTCAGCACGCTTTTGCGTTCGTCCTTCATCGGTACCTTCATCGGCTGCGTGCCCGGTACCGGCGGCGATATTGCTTCCTTTGTTTCTTATGATCAGGCGAAGCGCTGGTCTAAGCACAGCAAGAACTTCGGCAACGGTGAGCCCGAGGGCATTGTAGCCTCCGAGGCAGGCAACAACGCTGTATCCGGCGGTGCCTTCATCCCGGTGCTGACGCTGGGTATCCCCGGCGATGGCGCAACGGCAATTATGATGGGCGCGCTGATGGTTCAGGGTCTGCAGCCCGGTCCCTTGCTTTTTGTGGAGAAGGCGCCTGATGTTTATGCCATTTTCATCGGTCTGCTTTTAGCTAACGTGATTATGGGTATCATGGGCTTTTCGTTAATCAGACTTTTTATGAAGGTCGTTAACGTGCCTGTACACATTCTGCTGCCGATTATTGTGATGATGACCTTCGTCGGAACTTATTCCTACAATAATTCTCTGAACGATGTTTATCTGATGGTGGCAAGCGGTTTCCTGGGTTACTTTATGAACAAGCTGGGCTTTTCCATGTCGGCGATTATCATCGGCATTATCCTCGGCGGTATGGCAGAGCAAAACTTTGTCGGCTCGCTGATTATGAGTGACGGCAGCTTTGCTATTTTCTTCCAGCGTCCGCTGTGCCTGTTCTTCCTGGTAGCAGCTCTTTTATCACTGCTTTCACCGCTTTTCGGCAAGCTGTTCAAAAGAAGCTAAATTTTACTTGACAAACTTCCTGTGTTTGGCTAAACTATGCATATAAAGGGAGTAGCTTGCACGCATGGCGTGTTCACTCTGTCGTCAGTACGATTGCTTCGGCAATCCGGCTTTGTGACTAAGTAGCGAGACTTTGTTGTAATTTTATTGCAGCAATGTCTCGCTTTTTTGTTTTTAGAGACGGCTGCAAATCAAGGAGGAAGAAAATGGAAATAGCTTTACAGTTTGTTTTATTGGCTTTAGGCTTTGTGATGCTCGGTAAGGGTGCGGATTGGTTTGTAGAGGGCGCGGCAGGTATTGCCATGCGCTTCGGCATTCCGCAGCTGGTAATCGGCCTTACTATCGTAGCAATGGGCACGAGCGCACCGGAGGCAGCGGTAAGTATCGCTGCTGCAGTTAAGGGTAATGCGGATATTACCATCGGTAATATCGTCGGCAGTAATATTCTTAACATACTTGTTATTTTAGGCCTTGCGGCTTCTATTGTGCCGATTGCGGTAGCGCGTTCTACCGTACGCATCGAAATCCCCTTCATAATCGGTGTTACCGCACTGCTGTTTTATCAGGGACGCGACGGCAGCATCAGTCTGGCGGACGGCGGCGTGCTCATGGTAGCCTTTGCCGCATATATGATGTATCTGTACACCATGGCGATGAAGAGCAATGTCGACAGTGATCTGGAAGAGCCCGGCCTGCCGCTGGGACGCTGCCTGTTGGGTGCAGTTGGCGGCTTGGCGCTGATTATTGCGGGCAGCAATGTTACCGTAGGTGCAGCAACCTCTATTGCAACCTATGCAGGACTCAGCGAACGTTTTATCGGCCTGACGATTGTGGCTTTGGGCACCTCGCTGCCGGAGCTGTTCACATCTGTAGCGGCGGCACGCCGTGGTAACGCAGATATTGCCATCGGTAATATCGTCGGCAGCAACATTTTCAATATCCTTTTCGTAGTAGGCTTGTCCTCGCTGATTATCGACATTCCCTTCGCATCTGCCTTCAACTTTGATACCTATGTAGCGCTTGGTGCGGCAGTACTTCTGTGGCTGTGCGTGCTGCGTACTCAGCGCCTGCAACGCTGGGCCGGGGCGCTGATGCTGGTGTGCTATGCGGCGTATCTGGGATATATTCTGTAAGCACAGCATTATAATGTAAAAAATTTAACATTTACCCTCCGCAAGCAGTAAAAATCTCTTGCCTGCTTGCGGAATTTATGGTAAAATATTTTGGTGTAAAAATAACACACGCAGGAAAATTCATCTGTTGCTACGTTTTGCCGCGTAGAGAAGAATTATAACCCATTCCTGCGGAGGAAAAAACAGGAGGAAACAAAAAATGGCTATTATCTCTATGAAACAATTACTTGAAGCTGGTGTACACTTTGGTCACCAAACCCGTCGTTGGAACCCTAAAATGGCTCCGTACATCTTCACCGAGCGTAACGGTATCTACATCATCGACCTGCAAAAAACCGTAAAAAAGGTTGACGAAGCTTACAACTTCATCCGTGAGGTTGCTGCTGCCGGCGAAAACATTCTGTTCGTTGGTACCAAAAAACAAGCTCAAGAAGCTATGAAAGAAGAAGCTACCCGCTGCAACATGTTCTTCGTTAACGAGCGTTGGCTGGGCGGCATGCTGACCAACTTCAAAACCATCCAAACCCGTATTGCACGTCTGCGCAAACTGGAAGCTATGGAAGCTGACGGCACCTTCGACCTGCTGCCGAAGAAAGAAGTTATCGGCCTGAAACATGAAATGGAAAAACTGACCAAATACTTGGGCGGTATCAAAGACATGAAAAAACTGCCGGGCGCTATGTTCATCGTTGACCCCCGCAAAGAGCACATCGCTGTTCTGGAAGCTCACAAACTGAACATTCCTATCGTTGCAACCGTTGACACCAACTGCGATCCGGACGAAATCGATCATGTAATCCCTGCAAACGACGACGCTATCCGCGCTGTAAAACTGCTGACTGCTAAAATGGCTGACGCTGTTCTGGAAGGACGTCAAGGTATGCAAACTGAAGAAGCTGCTGCTGAAGAAGCTCCGGCAACCGAAGAAGCTGAATAATCCTAACGTTAATATATTACATTTTGAGGAGGAATAACTGATGGCTCAAATTACTGCTGCATTAGTTAAAGAACTGCGCGAGCGTACTGGCGCTGGCATGATGGACTGCAAAAAAGCACTGACCGCTGTAGAAGGCGATATGGACAAAGCAATCGACTTCCTGCGTGAAAAAGGTCTGGCTGCTGCTGCTAAAAAAGCCGGCCGTATCGCTGCTGAAGGCGTTGTTGGCTCTTTCGTAAGCGCTGACGGCAAGATCGGTGCAATCGTAGAAGTTAACTGCGAAACCGACTTTGTTGCTAAAACCGACGGCTTCAAAGAACTCGTTGAAAAAATTGCTGCTCATATCGTAGCTACCA
This sequence comes from Phascolarctobacterium succinatutens CAG:287, assembly GCF_000434895.1. Taxonomy (GTDB): domain Bacteria; phylum Bacillota; class Negativicutes; order Acidaminococcales; family Acidaminococcaceae; genus Phascolarctobacterium_A; species Phascolarctobacterium_A succinatutens_A. Next base: position 43,542 of record NZ_FR892827.1, on the reverse strand, counting down.
AACCGGCTGACGTTGAAGCTCTGCTGGCTTCCGAGCTGGACGGCCAAACCGTTGAAGCTCTGGTAACCGCTAGCGTTGCTAAGATCGGCGAAAAGATTTCCGTTCGTCGTTTCGCTCTGTACGAAGCTCCGGAAGGCGTTGTTGCTGCTTACATCCATGGCGGCGGCAAAATCGGCGTTATTGTTGAATTAAAAGGCGGCAATGCTGAACTGGGTAAAGACGTTGCAATGCATGTTGCTGCTGCTAACCCGAGCTACCTGGAACGCTCTCAAGTACCGGCTGCTGAGCTGGAGCACGAGAAAGAAGTTCTGTCCGAGCAAGCTAAAAACGAAGGCAAACCGGAAAAAATCATCGAGAAGATGGTTATGGGCCGTATCAACAAATACTATAAAGAAGTATGCCTGGTTGACCAAGAGTTCGTTAAAGATCCGGACCAAACCGTTGGCAAACTGGTAAAAGCTGCAGGCGCTGAAGTTCTGGCATTCTCCCGCTTCCAACTGGGCGAAGGCATCGAAAAGAAACAAGAGGACTTCGCTGCAGAGGTTATGTCTCAAATTAAATAATCCGTTTAGTTTGGACTGCAACTGAACATTTAAGGCTATCACAAGCAATTGTGGTAGCCTTTTTTGCATTGCAAAACTTTTAAAAAGTGTAAAATAGTATACATTTTTCCTTCTTGACTATACTCCTGCAAAAGAATATAATAACAACGTATTTTGTTTTAGCAGTCTAGTAAACTGCTGGGGAGGTTAATGGAAAATGAATAAGTTTTTAAAATACGCTCTTGTAGGCGTACTGACCATGTTTGCTATCGTAGCTGCAGGCTGCGGCGGTTCTAAGGATGACGGCAAGGTAGATATGAATAAGCCCGTTATCGTAGGCGTAAACCCCGGTCCGCATGCTGTAATTATGGATAACGTAAAGAAGATTGCCGAGAAAAAAGGCCTGAAGATTGAAGTTAAAGAGTTCAGCGATTTCGTAACTCCTAACTCCGCACTGGCTGCCGGTGAAATCTGGGCTAACTGCTTCCAGCATGAGCCCTTCCTGAAGGCAACCATGAATAAGGAGCCTTCCTTCAAGCTGGCTAAGGCCTTCAACACCGCTTTGTTCCCGATTAACATTTACTCTAAAAAATTGAAACCTGGCGACACCATTCCTGACGGTGCGAAAATCGGTATTCCTAACGATCCGACCAACGGCGGCCGTGCCATTCTGCTGCTTGCTGCCAACAACCTGATTAAGGTTAAAGACCCGAAGGATGTTACTACCAGCGTTAAGGATATCACCGAAAATCCGCACCATTTCGAAATTGTTGAGCTGGAGGCTGCTGCAATTCCCCGCAGTCTGGATGACCTGACCTGCGCAGCTATCAACACTACCTACGCTATCAGCGCCGGCCTGGACCCCGCCAAGGATCCTATCCTGCGTGAAACTAAGGATTCTCTGTATGTAAACATTGTTGCCGTACAGGAAAAAGACCTGAACGATCCGCGTCTGAAGATTTTCCAGGAAGCATATCAATCTAAGGAAAATGCAGAATTCATCGAGAAGAAATTCCCCGGTTCTGTATACTTAGGCTGGGATAATAAATAATGAGCTCATGGTCAACGCGCAAACTCCTGCGGGAGCTTTGCCGTTGGCCTTTTGTCTATGCAAAGGTGGTTTTAATTATGGATATTCAAGCACATATTAATGAGGTCTGGCCCAAGCTGCATGCTCTGGCGGAGCCTGCCTTCAAGGAAGTTAAGACAGCAGCTTATCTGGCAGATTTTTTGCGTAAGCTTGGTTACGATGTAACCGAAAACGTCGGCAATACTACCGCACTTACCGCTGTGCTCGACAGCGGTAAACCGGGACCTACGGTAGCAGTGCGCACAGATATGGACTGCCTGCTGTTTAAAAATGAGGACGGTTCGTTGGAGCCTATTCACGCCTGCGGTCATGATGCGCATATGACTATCGCTTTGGGTGTAGCCAAGCTGCTGCAAGAGCAGGGCCTTGCCTGCGGCCGTGTAAAGATTCTTTGTCAGCCTGCGGAGGAAATCGGCAGAGGCGCGTTGGCGATGCTGAAGGCAGGAGCGCTGGATGATGTGCAGTACGCTTTGGGTTATCATGTAATGCCGAAGGATATGGCACGCAGCGGTCAGATTATCGCCCAGATCAATTGGACGGCCTGCACCCTGATGGAAGGCGAAATCCGTGGGTTGGCAGCGCACGGCTCCCAGCCGCATCTGGGCGTGAACGCTATTGATGCCGGTGCCGCCATCGTCAATGCCATCAACGCACTGCACAGCAATCCGCTTTTGGGCGGCAGTATCAAAACTACCCGCTTCATGGGCGGTGCAGGCTCGCTCAACGCTATCTGCGACAAGGTAAGCATTGGCTTTGACCTGCGCAGTACGTCGAACGCAGAGATGCTCGAGTTGCGCCGCAAAGTAGAGGATATCGTTGTGAATACGGCGAAGGTGTATGGCGCGGAGGCGGATTGTCATATCGTCGGCACCTGCCCGGCGGCGGAGGCTGACCCGTCACTGTTGGCGCTGACGCAGGAGGTAATTTCCGCAGAGCTGGGAGCGGGGGGACTGATTCCCGCTGCCAATATTACGGTAGGCGAGGACTTCAACTTCTTCAAGCAGGAGCGTCCGCAGCTGAAAACTGCCAGCTTGGGCATAGGCTGCGACCTGGAGCCGCGTCTGCATGACCGCGATATGCACTTTGACCACAGCGCGCTGGCTAATGCCATCAACGTGCTGACAAATCTTACGCAGCGTATTTTATGCGTAAAGCCGTAAGCATATCCTGAAAAATTATAAAGCAAAAGGCTTCTGCAGTAAGGTGTTGCCAAACTGCGGAAGCCTTAATTTTACGCTTATGATTCTTTTTATGCTTCGTCGATAGCTGCGGCGATTGTTGCTACAGCCTTGTCCTTGAGGCCGTTTGCTTCGATACAGGGCTTGAATGTTGCGTTTTTACAAACTTTAGTCATAGCCTTTTCACTGCTGCCCTTACCGCTGCTGCCGTAGGTGCAGACAGGGATAATTGTTTTGCCGCTCAGGTCGTTTTCCTCTAGGAAGGTGAGGATGATATTGGGGCAGGTGAACCACCAGATAGGGAACATCACCACAATGGTGTCATAGTCCTGCAGGTTCTGCGGCTTTGCCTTCATCGCAGGACGGGCGTTCTGCAGGTTTTCCAGCTTGGCCTGGCCTACACAAACAAGGTAGGAGGAGGAATATTCTTTTATCGGCTCGATAGCAAAAAGGTCGGCGCCGGTTTGCTTGGCGGTGTCCTCGGCCAGCTTTTTGGTAATGCCTGTGCGTGTGAAATAGGCGATAAGAGTTTTCTTCATAATGGGAACCTCGCTTTCATATAGTAGTATTATAACACAATTTTAGACAAAGGCTGAATTTTCTTTACAGTTTTACTGTCAGCTTGTATATTTAGCTGATTTCATGTATAATAGATTTAGTTTTTTCAAATGGAGGGATGTCGATGAAAAAATACTTTCTGCCAATAGGCAAACGACAGGAAGAGGTAGTGCTCCCCGAGGAGCGCGTTATATATGATATACACGGCAATGAATCCAGCGTCTGCGAGGACGTTGTTGCCGCTACTACCGAAGCAATCCGTAACCCGATCGGTACCAAGCCTCTGCGCGAAATTGTGCATGCAGGCGAAACTGTAACCATTGTCATCAGCGATATCACCCGTCTGTGCGGCACGTCCGAATTTCTGCCGGTTATTGTTGCCGAGCTGAACAGTGTGGGCGTAAAGGACGAGGACATCACTGTTATTGTTGCTACCGGTACCCACCGCGGTCATACACATGAAGAGGATATCACCGTTTGCGGCGAGGAGATGGTGCGCCGTCTGAAAATCGTTCAACATGACTCCCGCAAGAGCGAGGATATGGTACTGCTTGGCCAAACCTCCTTCGGCAATGATGTTGCTATCAGCAAATATGTTGCTAATGCCGACAGAGTTATTCTGACCGGTGCCGTAACACTGCATCCCTTTGCCGGCTTCGGCGGCGGACGCAAGGCTGTTATGCCGGGCGTAGCGGCATATGACAGCATTATGAAAAACCATTGCATGACTATGTCTCCGGTAGAGGGCGCAGGCTGCAACAAGGCTTGTGACGCAAGTCTGCTGGAGGGCAATCCTATTCATCAGGATATGTATGAATCCTGCAAGCTGCTGAATCCCGATTTTCTGGTGAATACCGTATTTACTCCGGACGGAGAAATCAGCGAGGTTGTTGCAGGCCACTGGTACGAGGCATGGCAGAAGGGCTGCAAGGATTTACTGGCTATGGCAGGCGTACACATCAAACAGCTGGCTGATGTAGTAATTGCTTCCGCAGGCGGTTATCCCAAGGATTTGAACCTGTATCAGGCTACCAAGTGCCACATGAACGCACAGTTTGCGGTTAAGCACGGCGGCATCATGATTTTCACTTTGGACTGCCCGGATATCAAGGAGCCTGCTATCTTTACGGACTGCTTCAGCCGTAACGATATGGAGCAGTTTGAAAAGGATATCCGTGCTAATTTCACTATTCCGGCCTTTGTTGCCTTCAAGGCGCGCTGCATTGTCAACGATGTAACGGCTTATCTGGTAACACGCCCGGAGAACTTCGATTTTGTCCGCAAGACAGGTCATATTCCCTGTGCATCCTTGCAGGAGGCCTGGGATCTGGCTCAGGAAAAGCTTGCAGAGCAGGGCAAAAAGGATTACAATATTACCATTATGGGTCATGCGTCAGCTACGCTGCCTATTTTGGACAAATAAAATATTAAAGAATAATTTGGGGGGAACTTAATTATGAAAACAAGAAAAGTTGGTATTCTCGGTTTAGGTCACGTTGGTGCTCACGTTGCATACAGCCTGGCTATTCAGGGCATTGCTGCCGAGCTGGTGCTGGTAGATCCGAAAGAATCCAAGCTGGCTGCCGAGGTACAGGACCTGCGCGACGCAATTCTGTATTGCCCGCATGATGTAAAAATCAATGGCGGTACCTACGCTGACTTGGGCGACTGCGATGCTATCGTAAACTGCATCGGCGATATCGACCTGGTTGCCAGCGGTGACCGCTTAGATGAACTTACCTTTACCGCAGCACAGGTTAAAGGTTATATCCACAAGGTTATGGCCAGCGGCTTCAACGGCTTCATTGTTAACATCACCAATCCTTGCGATGTTATCACCAACATCCTTTATCGTGAAAGCGGTTTGCCGAAAGGCCATGTAATCGGCACCGGTACCGGTCTGGATACCTCCCGTCTGGTATCTGCTTTATCCTTGCAGACTGGCGTTTCTCCGCAATCCATCAGCGCTTACATGATTGGCGAGCACGGCGCTTCCCAAATGGCTGCATGGTCCTGCGTAAACTTCAACGGCATTCCTTTAAGCTCTCTGGAACACGAGGATCCTAAATTCGCTTTTGACAAACCGGAGCTGCAAAAACGCGCTATCGGCGGCGGCTGGGTAACCTACAGCGGCAAGCACTGCACCGAATACGGCATCTGCTCTACCGCAGCACGTATGGTACGCTGCATTTTCAACGACGAGCAACGCATTATGCCTGCTTCCATGCTGCTTGACGGCGAATACGGCGAAAAGGATGTCTTTGTAGGCGTTCCTGTTCTGCTGGGCAAAAACGGTGCAGAGCGTGTGCTGGAGCTGCCTCTGACTGCCGAGGAGCTGGCAAACTTCCACAAATGCTGCGACGATGTACGCAAGAACATCAAAACCGCAGAAGGCATTGCTCCTGCAGAATGTAAATAATTTTTAAAGTATGTCTTGGAAAAGGCAGGCCGACAACGCTGCAGGGCGCTGCTTACGGCCTGCTTTTTTGCTGGTTATGCTACAAAGTTAACAAAAAAAGTGCCTTAGCAAAGATAATAGTTGAAAGTTTTGCCAATGAGTGGTAAAATATTTAGGTGATTCATAGCTGTCACTAGTTTTATGGAAAGAGGGTAATATCATGACGCGTATCAATAGAGTTTTGGAGCATATGGCCAAGCTGCAGGTAGACAGTGTCATTATTAAGGATGTTACCACAATCCGTTATCTGACCGGCTTTACAGGAGATTCCAGTCTGCTGTATCTTGACAGACAACAGGGCGTGCTGATTACGGATGGCCGTTATACAGAGCAGGCCAGAAACGAAATGAAGTTCTTCAAGGTGCTGGAGTATACTCCGACAGGTGCGCACAGCATCTGGGCTGCCGCCGCTGATTTGGCAAAGAATGCCCAAGCGCAGGTAGTAGGCTTTGACGGAGCGTATTACAGCTATGATGATTATACTGTGCTGCACGAGCTTTTGGGCGAAACCTATATGCAGAGCATTGATTTCAGCGATATCCGTATGATTAAGGATAAGAAAGAGCTGGACATGCTGCTGAAGGCTGCCAGCATTGCTGACGAAGCCTTTATCCATCTGCTGGAGGATATCAAGCCCGGCTGTACCGAGCGCAGTCTGGCAGGCCGTCTGGAATACTATATGCGTGCCTTGGGAAGCGAAAAGGCTTCCTTTGATACGATTGTAGCCTCCGGCGTACGCAGTGCTTTGCCGCATGGCATGGCATCCGACAAGGTTATCGAGGTCGGTGATTTTCTTACCTTTGACTTCGGCGCTGTTTATAAGGGATATCATTCCGATATGACGCGTACACTGGTAGTGGGCCTGGCAAATTCTTGGCAGCAGGAAATTTACACTATAGTTGAAGAAGCACAGCGCAAGGGCCTGAAGGCTGCCGAAGCAGGCATGACCGGCAGAGAGCTGGACGCCATTGTACGTGACAGCATTACCGCCTGCGGCTACGGCGATTATTATGTGCATGGAACAGGTCACGGTGTAGGCCTGGAAATCCACGAAATGCCGATGATCAACAAGCGTGGCGCTACAGTGCTGCAGACAGGCATGATCTTCACTATTGAACCCGGTATATACATTCCCGGTAAAGGCGGGGTACGTATAGAAGATACTGTTGTTTTGACAGAGGATGGGGCGAGAGCCTTGAACGGTGTCAAAAAGCAGCTTATTGAAATTGTCTAATATTTAAATTTATAGGAGGGCTTCCAATGATTTCCACAAACGAATTTAAAACCAACGTAACTGTTACCATCGATGGCGACGCTTGGCAGGTTGTTGAATTCCAACACGTAAAACCTGGTAAGGGTGCTGCTTTCGTACGTGCAAAAATGCGTAACCTGTGCACCGGTGCTGTTGTTGAGCGTACCTTCAACGCAGGCGAGCGTCTGCCGAAGGCTCACATCGACCGTCGCGAAATGCAATATCTGTATGAATCCGACGGCATGTATGTATTCATGGATAATGAAACCTACGAACAAACCGAGCTGAGCAAAGAAACTCTGGGCAGCGCACTGAACTTCCTGAAAGAGAACATGGATGTTAAAATCATGATTTATGACAACCGTGTACTGGGCGTTGACCTGCCGAACACTGTAGAACTGACCGTAGTTGAAACCGAACCCGGCATCAAAGGCGATACCGCTACCGGCGGCAGCAAGAACGCTACCATGGATACCGGCTATGTTGTTAAAGTTCCTCTGTTCATCAACGAGGGCGACGTTCTGGCTATCGATACCAGAACCGGCGACTACATTTCCCGCGCTTAATTTTAATTAAGAATTACGCAGCAGCTGCTGCAGGCTTGTTCTGTTACTTACGGTGACGGAACCTGCCTGCGGCAGCTTTTTTGTATATTTGCATGCGTGTATTATGCACTGAATTTGTTCAAAATTTACAAAAATAACAAGTGTACTTTTCAAGAGAACAGTGGTATAATATTAAAAGAACTTTGTATGAAGAAAGGGGACACTAGTATGTCTGAAAAATCCACATTCTATTTGGTTCGCGAAGAAATTCTTCCTGAAGCAATTAAAAAAACTATAAAGGTTAAAGAAATCCTCAAACGCGGCGAAATCAAAACTATCAATGAAGCAGTTGAAAAAATGGGCCTGAGCCGCAGTGCTTATTACAAATATAAGGATTTCGTTTTCCCGTTCTATGAAGCAAGCAAGGAAAAAATTATTACCTTGTCCTTACTGCTGGAGCACAAATCCGGCGTGCTGTCCAAGGTTCTGAATACTGTTGCCGACGATTCCGGCAGCATCATGACCATCAACCAGGGTATTCCTCTGCAGGGCGTTGCCAACACCACTATTTCTATCGAAACCAAGCATCTGACGATAGATCTGGAGGCATTGCTGGACAAGCTGCGCATGATTGACGGCGTAAAACGTCTGGAAGTTTTAGGTCAGGTATAACCGATTACTGATTGAGGTATTGGAGGGGTACTAAATGAAGGATTTTGTAAATGTTGGTCTGTTGGGCGCCGGCACTGTCGGTGGCGGCGTGCTGAAGGTTTTAGAGAAAAATGCAGAAAAAATAGCCAAAGAGGTAGGCAAGCCGGTAAGAATCACCAAGGTGCTTGACCGCCATGTAGACCGCCTGAAACAGGAATACGGTGATAAATATATTTTTACCGACAACGCCGATGAGGTGCTTGAGGATAAGGATATTGATATTATCGTTGAGCTGCTGGGCCGCGAGCATCCTGCCAAGGAATTTATCGCCAGAGCCTTTGCCAACGGCAAGCATGTTGTTACTGCCAACAAGGACGTTCTGGCCAAATTCGGCTCCGAGCTGTTCCCGCTGGCACATGAGCACAACTGCGACTTTATGTTTGAAGCCAGCGTCTGCGGCGGTATTCCTATCATCGGACCTTTGAAAACCAGTATGGCAGCCAATCAGATTACCTCTATCATGGGTATTGTGAACGGCACCACTAACTATATGCTGTCCAAGATGGCTAACGAACACCTTGATTATGACGAGGTACTGAAGGAAGCGCAGGCAAAGGGATATGCAGAGTCCGATCCTACTGCCGATGTCGGTGGTCTGGATGCTGCGCGTAAAATTACTATTCTGGCATCTATTGCCTTCAATACTCGCTTCAATTTGGACGATGTACAGGTTGAAGGCATTGAAAGCATCGAAGCCTGCGATATAAAATATGCAACTGACCTCGGTTACGCAGTGAAGCTTCTGGCGATTGCCAAGAACGATCCCGAAAACGGTGTAAGCCTGCGTGTTAACCCGACGATGATTCCGCTTTCCCATCCGCTGGCAGGCGTAAACGGCGTTTATAACGCTGTATTCGTCAACGGTGATGCTATCGGTGAGGCAATGTTCCTGGGCCTCGGTGCAGGCCGTCTGCCGACTGCAAGCTCTGTCTGCGGCGATATTATTGATATTGCCCGCAATATGCAGCACAAGTCCACCGGACGCATCAGCTGCACCTGCTTTGAGGAAAAACGCCTCTGCCCGCCTGATAAGATGTCCGCACCGGCATATATCCGTCTGCAGGTAGCAGATAAACCGGGCGCACTGGCAGCCATCGCTGCAGCCTTCGGCGCACAGAACGTGAGCCTGCGCAATGTTGTGCAGACTAATGATGTTCTGAGCAATAAGGCGGAGATTGTTGTAATTACCCACAGTGTTTCGGAGGCTAATCTGCAGATGGCGCTGCAAATTTTGCGCGTACTGCCGGTAGTAGAAGCAATCAGCTGTGTGATTCGTGTAGAAGACAGACATTTGGCATAAAGAGGCGGCAGCATGAAAAAAGTATTTATTCAGGTTCCCGCAACCTCAGCCAACTGCGGCCCTGGCTTTGATACACTCGGCCTGGCCTGCAATCTGTATAACGAAGTAAGCTATGAAATAACCGATAAGAAGGGCTTCCAGCTGGAGGTAGAAGGCGAGGGTGCAGATTATCTGAAGCCGTTTGGCCGTAATTTGGCTTTCGCCAGCTTTCTGCGCGTGTGGAACGCCGTAACCGACGGCCAGCGCATCGGTCTGAAGGTAAAGATGCTCAACCGCATACCAATGTCCCGCGGTCTGGGCAGCAGCTCCAGCGCCATTGTTGCCGGTCTGTTTGCAGCCAACGCTTTGTGTGATGACTATTATACCAAGGATGAGCTTCTCGGTATTGCGACGGAAATCGAAGGCCATCCCGATAATGTGGCACCGGCGCTGTACGGCGGCTTCACCATCAGCTATATGGAGCAGGAGAAGGCGCATTCCCTGCGTCTGCTGCCTGTCAAGCCGTTGAAGTTCATCGCCGTTGTTCCCGACAGCAAGCTGCCTACGTCACTTGCACGTCAGGCTATTCCCAAAACTGTACCGCACAAGGACGCAGTTTACAACACCTCCAGAGCGTCGCTTTTGGTCGGTGCGCTGCTGAGCGGCAATTATGAGTATCTGGGAATGGCGCTGGAGGACAAGCTGCATCAGCCGTACCGTGCGCATCTTATTCCGGGCTTGCCCGATGTTTTTGCGGCAGCCAAGGAAGCAGGTGCCTATAACGCTATTATCAGCGGTGCAGGCTCTACAGTGATGGCCTATGCTTCGCCGGAGGCAGACTGTGAGCGCATTGCCAAGGCTATGGTAGACGTGTTTGCGGCCAATAATGAGCATGCCTGCTATCATATTTTAGACCTCGATACAGAGGGTGTAAAAAAAGTTTAAAATAATTTATAAAATAGTGTTGACAAAATCCAAATAAACCTGTATAATACTCCTTGTGATTCGGGGCGTGGCTCAGCTTGGTAGAGCGCTTCCTTGGGGTGGAAGAGGTCGTGGGTTCGAATCCCGCCGCTCCGACCAATGTCGGACTTATAGCCTTTACGTTTATCGTAAAGGCTTTTTTCATGTTTACCTGATATATTTCGCAAAGTGAAAAAAGTAAAATATTAAACTCTCAGAACAAGAAGAATAAAAATATATCAAGTATAATATATTCAGTCTTAGGAGATTATAGACTTGCTGATAAAAAAGGTCTATACTATAGATGAAACAGTTATGATTTACCGGGGGTGAGATTATGAGGTTTCCAACAAAAGAAGAAAATATGATGATGAAGGCTATCAAGCCTTATTTAGACGAACATTGCAAATTAAAAGAAGATGCACCGGATGAAATAAAGGAGTTAGCTGAAAAACTTCGTGAATCTTTTGAAGACGCAGCGTGCCAACATCCTTTTTAGGGATGAAAAAGTTATGAGATGGCAAAAAAACTTACTTTGCTTTGCTGAAAATAATACAGTTGGGAAATGTCCGTATTGCAACTCGCAGAATACAGCTTTCGGATATAGAAAAATTACTGCGGAAGGCTATGGCTATGGAGCGATTTTTTGTAAAGATTGCCGAAAAGGGTATTTTCTTGATAGAGCGGATTTAAGGCAAATTAAAAATATGGGAGAAAATATACCGGAGGACATTTCTTTTACGGATTGAAGTTTTTCCAAGTATCAGTATAGAATTAAGGTGATGAGTGTGAAGGTTTATATATTAAAGAATTATATTGATCCCGAATACCGTAAACTTACACCGGAACAGTTGGAAAAAGATATTCAGGAAGAGCTTGAAAAATCCAAAGAATTGACCGAATGGCCTTGTCCGTTTGAATGTATTGATTATGCTAAGTATAAAAAGCGCCTTAAGAAAGAGAAAAAGCAAGGAAGAGCTCAGCGAAAAGAAACTAGAATAGGCAAGCTCACAGATAAGGCAAGTAAATTGGCGGAACGCATGCATAATAAAGTCGGTCTTTAAGCAGTTACCGAAAAAAACGGTAGCTGCTTTTTTACGCTCGCTTTCTCCCTTTCAACCTTCATTCACCGAAATTTACACGCTTGAATATCTAAAACAACCCTCATTTTAAAGAAAAATTATTAGGGAAAAACAAGCTGATATGTTATAATATAGAACGTGTGAATATATTTTGCGCAGCTGTCGGGCAGCAGAGGTGAATACAACTGCCGCTGACGGCATAATAAAGCAATTTGAACAGTAATTGACAGCAAAAGCTGCAAAACATCAAGCCGAAGGCTTACAGTGCTGGAGCACAGCTTCACGACAGCCACGGCATTACTGATTACTGTTATAGCAGAGCGCCTTGCATTCGAAGTAAGGGCTTTTTCATATTATATTGGGAGGTTTGGACCGATGATTCGTACATTGGAATTCGTCTGCAGTGAATGCGGCGAACATTTTGTGCCCGGAGAAAAATTGTATTATCGTGATAATTACATGAATAACAGCATTCGCGATACTAGATTTATCTGCCCGGACTGCATTGCCCGCTGGCAGCAGAAATGGCAGATTAAAACAGCCAGCTTTCATGAGGTTGACTATGTACTGACAGTTGATTTGGAGCTGGAGGACGGCACCGTCTATAACAACATGGACTGCACGCCGATAGATGAAACCGAAACCGTTGTCCTGGGCGAGGACGTGCCGGTGGAGGCACAGCAGGAGCTGTATAAAATCTATGCAGCCTGGGATAAGGAGCGCAAGGCGCACATCCTGAAGGACTGCACCTTTAAGGATGAATTCATGCGTACTTCCTTCACCTGCGAAACCTACAGCGGTGAACGCTACGAGAACGTTGCCTTCCGCGTAACCATGCGCGGTGAGCTGCAGACGGAAATCCCTGTTCCCGACTACATCAAAATGCAGATTCTTGATGCCTACAAGCTGTACGAGGAGCAGAACGCCGATTATCCGGCAGTAGACGAGCTGGTTTCCGATGAGGATGAAATTGCCAGGATTACTAAAAATTTAAAGAAATAGGAGAGCATATACATAATGACAGAATTGATGGATAAAATTAAGAAACGCCGTACCTTCGCTATTATTTCTCACCCTGACGCAGGTAAAACAACCCTTACTGAAAAGCTGCTGCTTTACGGCGGAGCTATTCACCTGGCAGGCTCCGTAAAGGCTAGAAAGAGCAATAAGCATGCCGTATCAGACTGGATGGAGATTGAAAAGCAGCGTGGTATTTCCGTTACCTCCTCCGTACTGCAATTTGATTACGACGGCTTCCGCGTAAACATTCTGGATACCCCCGGTCACCAGGATTTCTCCGAGGATACCTACCGTACTTTGATGGCTGCCGACAGCGCTGTTATGCTGATTGACGCTGCCAAGGGCGTAGAGCCGCAGACCAAGAAGCTGTTCTGGGTTTGCCACCGCCGCCGTCTGCCTATATTTACCTTTATCAACAAGCTGGACCGCTACGGCCGTAACCCCTTCGACCTGATGGACGAGCTGGAAAAGGTGCTGAACATCCGCGCATATCCGATTAACTGGCCTATCGGTATCGACGGCCATTATAAAGGCGTATATAACCGTCTGGAAAACACCATTGAGCTGTTCGAGGACGACACCAGCCATGGTGCCAAAAAGCTGAAATCCACTACCGGTTCTTTAGATGATCCCAAAATCAGAGAGCTGCTGGGCGACGAGCTGTACGAAAACCTGTGCAACGATATCGAGCTTCTTGACATGGCAGGCGATGAGTTTGACATGGAAAAGGTTAACGCTGGCGAGCTGACTCCGATGTTCTTCGGCAGTGCTATGACCAACTTCGGCGTACAGAGCTTCCTGGAAAAATTCCTGAAAATGTCTCCCATGCCACAGCCAAGAATGCTGCAGGATGGTACAATATTGTCACCGGAGAACGAAAAATTCTCTGCTTTTGTTTTTAAAATCCAGGCTAATATGAATCCTGCTCACCGTGACAGAATTTCCTTCATGCGTATTTGTTCCGGCGTCTTTGATAAGGGAATGAGCGTTTACCACAAGCAATCCGGTAAGATGGTTAAGCTGGCACAGCCGCAGCAGTTCCTGGCTCAGGAGCGCACAATAGTGGAAAAAGCATATCCAGGTGACATTATCGGCGTTTTTGATCCGGGTATCTTCGGTATCGGTGATTCCTTGAGCGACAGCAGCCTGAAGCTGCAATTTGAAGACTTCCCAGTATTCCCGCCGGAAATTTTTGCCCGCGTACAGCCTAAGGACTCCCTCAAACGCAAGCAGTTTGAAAAGGGCATCATCCAGCTGTCGCAGGAGGGTGCTATTCAGGTATTCCGTCAGGAGGGCGTAGGTCTTGAAAGCTACATCGTCGGCGTAGTCGGTGTACTGCAGCTGGAGGTTCTGGAATACCGTCTGCTTAACGAGTACAGCTCTAAGCTGCTGATGAACCAGCTGCCGTACTCCGTTGCACGTTGGGTATATGCTGAGGATAAGAAGCTGATTGAGAACATTAAAGGCTTGGATAACGGAATGCTTGTTTATGATAAAAAGGACAGACCTGTTATTCTTGTAAATAACGAGTGGTCCCTGAATTGGATTCTGGAACGAAATCCTGGTATTCAGTTCCTGACGGTACCTGCTGATGTGGAGAAAATCTAAAGATAATTACAATTACAAATCAGGAAAAACGCTTTCACTTTTACAGAAAATAGTAGTACTTATTACGCTCGTAGTGTGTATCGCACTGCTGCCGACGTCTTTGTTTACAACGCAAAAGGTGGCACGGGTAATTTATGACCGCGTAAGTATCAATGCCGTAAGCATCAACAACATTCTCTGTAACTCTCCGGAAATCAGGGAGAGCCTGGAGAAGCAGAACAAGAGGCCGGAGGATTCCGTAGACAGCTTTATGGCTGCCTTTGTTAACGATGTTGACCATTCGGATGAAGCGGGCGTAGCGATTTACGATAAGAACCGCCATCTGCGCGTGTTGTACAATCCCGGCAAGCTGCCGGACTTCGAGCATAGCGCGCGTAATCTGGTTGACAAATACGCGGGACGCGACAATATTTCCTATAAGGAAAACTACTCGATTCCCAATAAGGCTATTGGCTTTGTTAAAGATGACAATAAAAAAACCATCGGTTATGTTGTTACCGGTTATTCCGACGAAATCGTTAATAATTCTACAATAGATGCAGTTTTATTCTTGCTGTCTATGACGCTGCTTGGCCTGATTGTCGGCATTTGGGGTGCAATTTATCTGGCGCAGAGGATTAAACGTGTACTTTTCGGCTATGAGCCGGAGGAAATCGCCAGAATGCTGCAGGAACGCGATGTTATTCTTAACTCTGTACGTGAAGGCATTATCAATATCAACAGCAACGGTTGCATTACGCTTGTTAACACCGAGGCCCAATTGCTTTTGAAGAATGCCGGTATTGAAGGAGTTAATGAACTATTTGGAAAATCTGCAAAAGATGTCTTGAAACGTGTGCCGTGGGATGATATTATAAAAGAAGGTAAAACTTTAGTTGATGCCAGTGTCAAGATGGGCAATACCGTCTTTATTATTACTGCAGTACCGCTGCTGGATGGCAAGAACATTATCGGTGCCGTGATTACCTTCCGTAAAAAATCTGTAGTAGAAGAGATGGCTAACCAGCTGACAGGCTTTAAAAATTATGCTACTGCTTTAAGAGCGCAGACACATGAGTTTATGAACAAAATGCATGTGATTATGGGCCTGATAGATATGAAGGCCTATGACGAGCTGAAGAATTTTACGCAGGAAATTGCCTATAACAGACAATCTGAGGTTTCTTATGTAGTAACCCGCCTGAAAGACATTACATTATCAGGCTTTATCCTCGGTAAAATAAGCCGCAGCCGTGAACTTGATATCGACTTCTCTCTGACAGAGGAAAGCGAGCTGCACAGTGAGCTGGATGTGCCTTCGGTACATGATATTGTACTGATTGCCGGCAATATTATTGAAAACGCCTTTGATGCGTTGAAGAATTTTGACGGTGAACGCATTGTTAATCTTTCCATTCTGGATTTTGACCGCGAGATTGTTATCGTCGTGGAGGATTCCGGTCCCGGTATGAGTGACGAGATACGCGAACATATCTTCCAGCGTGGCTTCAGCAGCAAGTGCGAAAGCGGTCATGGCTTTGGCTTATATCTGGTTAAGCAAAGCATCAATAACCTTAATGGCACCATTACTGTGGAGTCTGCTCCGGGTGAGGGCACTACCTTTACCGTAAGGCTTCCGACCAGGAAAGAGGGGGATTAAGATGATTAACGTGTTAGTTGTAGAAGATGACCCGATGGTTGCCCAATTGCATGAGCACTATCTTAGCCAGATCAAGGGGTTTCAGCTGTGTGATATTGCCGGCAACGGAGATACTGCACTGAAGCTGCTGCGTCAGAACAAATACGATTTAATCATTCTTGATGTCTTTATGCCTACTATGGATGGTTTACAGCTTTTGGCTAAAATACGCGAGAATGGTTATGATGTAGATGTTATCATCGTTTCGGCAGCAAACGATAAGGATAAAATTAAGCTGGCGCTGCGTTTAGGCGCTGTTGATTATATTATTAAGCCCTTTGAGTTTGAACGCTTTAACCTTGCACTGAATAATTATCTGAAGCGTTATCAGATTGTTGAGGAGCAGGGCGTAATTAAGCAGGCTGACCTTGACACTACTATTATGCGTCAGGAAAATCAGGTTGCGGTAACTTTGCCCAAGGGACTTGATAAAAACACCTTAGGCACTGTTTGGGATTGCATCTGCGGTATTGACGGCATGTTTACTACCGAAGAGGTGGCAGGCATGGTGGGAATTTCCCGCGTTTCTATCCGTAAATATCTGGAGTTTTTGAAATCCCTGCATCTGCTGAAGCTGGATTTGCACCGCGGCAGCGTTGGCAGGCCGGTCTACAAGTATCTGTGCCTTGACAAGCAGAGCGATGTGCTGAAGGCATATATACAGTAAAGCAATTCAGGTGAACCCTCGGCAGTATTTGTCTGAGGGTTCGCTTTTTCTTATACAAATTTGAAATAATCGTTAAAGTAGTGTACAATAGTAGTATTATTATGCAGAAAAGAGGGGGCAAAACATATGCAAGACCCGATTAAAATATTAGGCGTGCCTGTACACGCAATGACTATGCAGGAGGCAGTGAAAACACTTGAAGAAAGAATGCTCGCCAAGGAGCAGACCTTTGTTGTTACTGCCAATGCCGAAATCATCATGATGTGCCAGGAAAACGCAGAGTATCAAAAAATAATCTGCGAGGATGCGGAGCTGGTGCTGCCCGACGGCGCCGGTGCCGTGTGGGCAGGCAGACACCTTGGCTACAAGGTGCCGGAGCGTGTAGCAGGCTTTGACCTGTATAACGAGCTGTTGGATTTATCGGCGCACAAGGGCTACAAGGCGTACTTCTTTGGCGGTAGCCCTGGCGTTGCCGAAGCTGCGAAGGCGAAGGCCGAGGAGCTTTATCCGGGCGTACAGGTAGTAGGCTGCCACAACGGTTACTTTAAGGATGAGGATGTGCCGCAGATTATTGCGGACATCAACGCCAGCGGTGCAGATATGCTTTTCGTTGCCTTGGGCGCACCGAAGCAGGAGAAATGGCTGGTGGCACACCGCGCGGAGCTTAATGCAAAAATTCTGATGGGCATCGGTGGCAGCTTTGACGTGCTCGCCGGCAAAATGGAGCGCGCACCAAAATGGATGCAGGATGCTTCTTTGGAATGGGCCTTCCGCCTGTACAAGCAGCCAAGCCGTTTTATGCGTATGATGGCACTGCCTAAGTTTGTAATCAAGGTAATGGCATCCAAGTTCTGATACATACCGAAAAACGTTGTGCTTGCCGAAAGTGCTAAGAATTTTACACTTATATAGACAAAAGCAGGTTGGTGTATTATAATAAAGTGATGGAAGTAGCATTCCATCACTTTTTATATCCGCAAAAAACAGACTGCACAGTCAGTTTGGAAATGTTTACTGATTTAAGCTGAAATCAAAAGAAATATTCGCAGGAAAGCGAGGCTTTATATGTTTATTGTAAAAGATGGTTATATTTTTGTTGGTGTTTCTCTGTTGGTGGCTGCAATAGTATATTATTTCTTCGGCGCTGTGTGGGCCGTAATCCCCGTAGTGCTGGCGTTATACTTTGCCTACTTCTTCCGCGATTTTCACCGCGTTACGCCTTATGATCCCAACATTCTGTATTCGCCTGCAGACGGTACGGTAATGGGCGTAGATGAAATTTTTGATGATGAATATCTCAACGAGCCTGCGACTAAGGTAACTATCTTCCTTTCCGTATTCAACGTGCACACCAACCGTGCGCCGCTCGACGGTGAAATCAAATATCAGCGCTATACCTGCGGTCAGTTCGTGCCTGCATATGAGAAAAACGCTTCTTTCGAAAACGAGCGTCATGCTATCGGTATGGATAACGGCCGTATGCGCTTCCTGGTAATCCAGATTGCCGGTCTGCTGGCACGCCGCATCGTTTCCTGGGTAACTGTAGGAACCAACCTCAAACAGGGCGAAACCTACGGCATGATCAAATTCGGCTCCAGCACGGAGCTGGTTGTGCCCAGAAATGTTGAAATCACCGTTAAGAAAGGTGATAAGGTTGTTGGCGGTATTACCGTAGTGGGGAGGGTTAAAGAACAATGAACTGGCGTCGTCTGATTCCGAACAGCATCAGCTCTGCGAGCCTTATTTTCGGTGTGCTGTCTATCTTTAAAACTATCGAGGGTGATTTCTTCCTTGCCCCCGTTTTCATCGTAATCGCTGTGATTTTTGACTCTATGGATGGCCGTGCTGCCCGCGCTCTTGGCGTTGGCGGCGGTGACTTCGGCAAAGAGATGGATTCTCTTTGTGATATGTGCTCCTTCGGCGTTGCGCCTGCCATCATGATTTATATGTATGGTCTGCAGGATCTGGGCCTTGCAGGTCAGGTTATCGCCGCACTCTTCGCTGTGGGCGGCTGCCTGCGTCTGGCACGCTTCAACTGCAATACCGGTGTTGTACATGGTTATTTCCAGGGTATGCCTATTCCGGCAGGTGCCTGCTTCTTGGCAACCTATGTTGTTTCCGGCTATCAGTTCGCTCCGGCTGTGCTGGCAGCAGTTACTCTTGTAATTGCCTGCATCATGTACAGTGAGGTCAAATTTCCGGATTTCAAGGGCAAGGGTAATCCTATGTACCGTCTGCCTGTAATTATTGCCGTAATCGTCGGTGCCGTAATGCTGTACGAGCGTCCCGGTGCGTGGCCGTTTGTAGCAATGTTCACCTATACGCTGGCAGGCATTGTAAACCATGTTTACCGTGCTCTTACAGGTAAGAACAAATAATTTGCCGTTAGGGGAGTAAAGGAGATTTTTGATGTATACAGCTTTTGATATAATCATGATACCTTTGCAGCTATTGATTATATTTTTTACGCTCTACTACTTTTTTGTTTCTTGGTTCGGCCTGTTCGGCAAGAAGAAGGAAGTTAAGATATATAATGAAAGCAAAACCTTTGCCTTGATTGCCTGCGCGCATAACGAGGAAAGAGTTATTGCTCAATTAGTAGATAACCTGCGCCGTCTGAATTATAATGACGCTTTATATGATATCTATGTTGTTGCAGACAACTGCTCGGATAAAACTGCGGAGGTTGCACGCAAGGCCGGCGCGCTGGTGCATGAGCGCTTCAGCGAAACCGGTAAGGGTAAAGGCTTTGCTCTCGCGTGGATGTTCGACAGACTGTTCAAGCTGGATAAGAAATATGATGCCGTTTGCGTTTTCGATGCCGATAACCTAGTGCATCCTAACTTCCTGCAGGAGATGAACAGCCGTCTGTGCAACGGCGAACGCATTATCCAAGGTTATATGGATGCCAAAAACCCGACTGATACCTGGGTAAGCGGCGTATTTGCGATTTCCTTCTGGATTGTTAACCATGTATGGAGCCTGGCAAAGTATAACATGGGCCTTTCCTGCTGTCTTGGCGGTACCGGCATGTGCTTTGATACCGAGGTGCTGAAGCGTTACGGCTGGCGTGCAACCTGCCTGACCGAGGATATGGAGTTCACCATTCAGGCGATGATGGAAGGCATTCCTACAACCTGGGCGCATGATGCAATCATATATGACGAAAAACCGTTGACCTTCAAGCAGACCTGGAACCAGCGTAAGCGTTGGTCGCAGGGCCACTTTGACGTTGCGGACCGCTATCTCATCCCGATGATCAAAAAAGCAATCAAGACACGTAATATCGTCATGCTGGACTGCTCTGTGAACCTCATTCAGCCGTACTTCCTGATGATTTCCACGTTCTTCGTGCTTTGCAGCTATATTTATAACTTCTATCCGTTCTACACCAATATCCTGTATACCATTATTCCGGTAGAGGTTTGGACTCTGGTTGGTATCGGCCAGTATATTTTCCCGGTAGCGGTACTGTGGAAAATCCGCGCTTCCTTCAAGTCCTGGATGTATCTGCTGCTGTATCCGCTGTTTATTTACAGCTGGATTCCTATTACAGCACTTGGCTGGTGGCACCGCCATGACCATGAGTGGAGCCATACGCTGCACACCCGCGGCATCAGCTTTGACGATGTAATTATTCCCGAGGACGCAGTAAATGACGGTCCTAAGGAAGTAGTCTTTGCGAAAAAAGACGAAAAATAAGATTTATAAGCACTTCTGCGTAAGCTGGAGTGCTTTTTTAGTGCGCAAAGGCAGGTAAATATGATATAATAAATTTATTATGCTTATGCAAATTTTATGAAGATGAGCTAAAAGAGCGGAGAGGATATGAAGATGCAGATTAAGGGAATACTTTTTGATTTTGACGGCACCATTGCCAATACCATAGATTTGATTATTGCCACCTTTGAGCACACCTGTCAGGAGGTGCTGGGCTTTACACCGGAGCGTGAAAAGATTGTGGCTACCTTCGGCCTGCCGTTGCCGGAGGCAATGATTGCGCTTTCCGGTAAGCCGGAGCTGGTGGAAACTATGCGCGACGCTTACAGAGAATATAATAACGCACATCACGATGATATGATTCGTTCTATCCCCGGCGTGAAGGAAACACTGGAGCAACTGAAGGCACAGGGCATTAAGCTGGCAGTGGTTACCTCTAAGAAGCCGCCGATGCTGCGCCGTGGGCTGGACTGCCTGCAGCTGACGCAGTATTTTGATGCGACTGTTGCCTTGGGCGATACAAAGGAGAGCAAGCCGCATCCCGAGCCGATGCTGGCAGCCTGCGCCAAGCTGGGCCTGCAGCCGGAGGAGTGCCTGTGCGTCGGCGACAGTCCTTTCGATTTGCAGAGCGGACGTAGTGCGGGGGCGAAAACCGTTGCCGTGCGCTATACGGCCTTTGGCTGGGAGAAGCTGCTGGAGGAGGGCAGGCCGGATTTTGTGATTGCAAGGCCGCAGGAGCTGTTGGAGATAGTGGGGAAGTAATTAAAGTTTTTGATGCAAATATATTTGTTAAAACTATTTTTATCGAGTATAATGGACTTAAGAAGTTATGTGTTATATACGTTAACAAGAAATTTCTTTCAAGAATATTTTTAAAGCTATTTTTATTATAAATTGCTGATTTGAAGGTGAGTTCCTATGCTAGACTTTTTTAACATCGAAAAATACAAAGAAAATAATCGTTTGGAAGCAAAAGCGGCTGCCGTTGGCCTGCCGAAGAGTTTGTGGGCAACTTATTCTGCATTTGCTAATACTAATGGTGGTATAATTTTACTTGGTGTTACAGAAGATGCGCAACATCAGTTGCATGTTGAAGGTGTAAATGATGCTGATACATTAGTAATAGACTTTTGGAATATCATCAACAATCAAAGCAAAATCAGTATCAATGTCCTTAACGATAAAGATGTTATAGTTCGTGAATTCGACGGTAAAAAGATCATTATTATTAGTGTACCGCGCGCGCAGAGATATGATAAGCCTATATACCTTGATGGTAATTTGTTTTCGTCATACAAACGCAATGGCGAGGGTGATTATCGCTGTACCAAAGAGGTTATTCAGGCAATGCTGCGCGATGCTTCGCCTAAAACACAGGATATGCTTGTGTTAGGAAACATGAATTTAGATGTCTTTGATAAAGATACTATTAAACGTTACCGCATAAGAATGCAGGGGATAAGACCGGGGCATGTTTGGGAAGCACTTGAAGATGTTGATTTTCTCTATCGTATAGGAGCAGTCGGCAGAGATGCTGATGGTAAATTACATCCTACTGCTGCAGGCTTGTTGATGTTCGGGTACGAGTATGAGATTGTAAGAGAATATCCGCATTACTTTTTGGATTATCGCGAAAAGCTGGATGATGATACTCGTTGGAGTGATAGGTTTGTTTCTAGTTCCGGTGATTGGAGCGGTAATATATATGATTTTTATTTCCGTGTATATAACCGCATTGCTCAGTCTGTTAAAGTACCGTTTGCTTTAGACGGGATAAGTCGCATTGATGATACAGAATTGCATAAGGCTTTAAGAGAGGCTTTGGCAAATACCTTAATCAACGCTGATTACTATGGAAATACAGGTGTTGTTATTGAAAGAAACATTACCAGTATAACGATGACTAATGCCGGTACATTCAGAATAGATTTAGATGAAGCAATAAATGGCGGAATTTCCGATCCACGTAATTCCGGCTTAATAAAGATGTTTAGTCTAATAAATATAGGCGAACGTGCTGGCAGTGGTTTACCTATGATCTTTAAAGCTTGGACAGGTACTGATTTTGCTATGCCGGATATTACAGAAAAGGAAAATCCTGACAGGGTATGCTTGATATTACCTGTTGATAGTTTGGGAGAAGTTGGGCTGACGAGTGCCCAATGTCCTAATAAAAATGCAAATGAAGGCTCTGATGTCCTAATAAATGAGTCGACAGTGCCGGATACTAAGGAAACAGTGCCGGATATTGAGCAAACAGTGCCGGATACTAAGCAAGCAGTGCCGGATACTGAGCAAGCAGTGCCGGATACTGAGCAAACAGTGCCAGATAGTGAGCAAACAGTGCCGGAAGAAAGTAAGGAGCAAAAAGCTTTAATATTGTCCTATATTAAGCATAATGAAATTATTACTGCAAAAATAGCAGCAACTATTCTTAATGTTAAGCCTAGAAGAGCAAGAACCATATTGCGTGATATGCAGATTGAGGGAATTATAAAAAGAGTTGGTGCAGCAAGAAGTATAAAATATGTATTGCAGACTGAAAAATAATTTACGAAATAGTTTACATTCGGTTTTTTTACCGTTTTAACAAATTATAATTAAAAAATCAATTGTTGACTATATGTATATTTTGTGCTATTTTGAAAGTACATAAATACCTAGCATAAGAAACAGAGGGTTGATATATGACAAAGGAGCTTTTTAAAAACATACCGAGTAAAGTCGGAGATTTAGTTAGAGATGTAAAATCCGGTCGCATAGGCCTTCCTGATTTGCAAAGACCTTTTGTATGGCAAGACAGCAAAGTAAGAGAGCTTTTTGACTCTATGCTTAGGGGATACCCCATTGGATATATTATGCTGTGGGAATCACCGACTAATTATGAAAGCAAAAAAAATTCTATTGGTTCTAATGACAAAACCTATGTAGAAGCAAAAGAATTGGTGATTGACGGACAGCAAAGATTGACAGCACTTGTAGCATCTATGTATGGTGTAAAGATTGTGGATAAGAACTTTGCTGAACATGAAATAAGAATTTCTTTTAATCCATTGACAAGAGAATTTGCAGTCTTTACTTCTGCATTAGAAAAATCACCAGAATGGATATCCAAGGTATCAGATGTATTTCTTGCTAAGGAAAATAATACAATCAGTACATTGAGAAGACGATATATAAGAGAGTTAAATGAAAGCAGAGAGAAAAAAGATATGGATTGTCTTACAGATGCAGAAGAAGATTTAATCGAAAATAATATAAACGCACTGCTCAATTTAACAGATTATTCACTGCCTACGCTTGAAATCAGCTATGATGCACCGGAAGAAGATGTTGCAGATATCTTTGTTCGTGTAAATTCTGGTGGACAAAGCCTTAATGAAAATAATTTTATACAAACATTGATTTCTGTATATGAAAATTCGACTAATGACTGTATCAATCAATTTTGTAAAGAATCAAGAATTCCTCGTGACGGAACATCCTATAATAATATTTTAACAGTCGAGCCATCTCATTTGATTAGAATGGCTGTCGGAGTAGGTTTTAGAAGAGCTAGGCTACGTTATGCTTATATGTTATTGAGAGGTAAAGACTTAGATACTGGTAAATACTCGTCTGAAGAAAGACAAAAAAATCTTGATACTTTCAAAGCTGCATTAGAAAAAGTAATGAACCTCAATAATTGGCATTCGTTCCTCAATATTATTGGTGAAGCGGGTTACATCAATAAAAACCAAATATCTGCAAAAAATGCTGTAATTTTTAGCTACATCTTATATCTTATTGCGAGGTATGATTTTAACGTAACTGCTATGCAGCTTAAAAATATTATCAGTAAGTGGTTTTTTATGGGTACAGTGACTTCGTTCTATACGGATTCTACGGAAAGCACTGTTGAAAAGCAATTTGCTGATTTACGTAGTATTAAAAATGCTGAGGAGTTCATTGCATATTTGGAAGAAACTATTTCTGCAAGATTCAGTGATGATTACTTCAATATTACGCTTCCGAATGAGTTAAACAGTGCATCAGCAAATTCTCCTGCATGGAATGCTTACATTGCTTCACAAATTGTCTTAAATACTCCTATGCTATTTAGTACATCACAGTTGGCAAAATATTTTGTGCCAGGAGCAAGCGGTAGTAAAAATGCAATTGATAAGCATCATATTTTTCCTAAACATTATTTAACGCAACTTGGTTACACAACAGACAGAGATAGAAATCAGATTGCAAACTATACATATCTTGATTATACAACTAATATTGATATTTCAGATAATGCACCTGAATTTTATGTTGCAAAGTATAGAAATAAGTTAGGCGAAGATGATTATAAGAAATCATGTGCAGAGCATGCATTGCCGTTAAATTTTGCCGAATTAGATTATATGGAGTTTTTACGACAAAGAAGAATACTGATGGCTAAAGTAATTAAGCAAGCTTATCTTAAGCTTTGCCAGCAATAAAATTTAAATTATTATAAGGAGATGCTAAAAATGGATGATATTCAAAAACAGATTGAAGAATTAGAAGAAGAACAATGCGTTGAACTTCTGGTCAAGGAAGTTGAAGAAAGAGTAACATATCAATGTTTATATATTCTTTCTAATTGTAATACTTTAGAAGAAGCTAATAAGAAAATAAGAGCATTGCTTAAAAGTTAACCCACACCCACTTCGCACTCTCACACCTGCTGAGAGTGCTTTTTCTTTACTCTTTAAATTATGCCTTATTTATGGTATTATATAATAGAAAAAGTGTGGAGAATCTGCATAGATATTATGCGTAATAACATACTTCAGCAAACAGTTTTCATTATCACATTTAACTATAAAGGAGGCAAAGCATATGCGTAAAATTGCTATCATCGGCGGAACCGGTATTGATAATCCCGATACCCTGAAGGGATTCGAAAAAAAAATTATAGAAACACCGTTTGGTAAGGCTTTGTGTAACATCGGCACAATGAGCGGTAATCAGGTGGTTTTCGTAAGCCGCCACGGCGTAGACCATTCCGTGCCGCCCCACAAGGTAAACTATCGCGCCAACATCTGGGCAATGAAGAGCCTGGGAACGGAGGAGATTTTTGCTACTACCGCAGTTGGCTCCCTCAACCCGGAGATGAAGGCAGGTCACTTCGTAGTTTGCGACAACGTGCTGGACTTCACCAAGAGCCGCATCAACACCTTCTATGATTCCCCCGAGCGTGGTGTAGCGCACTGCGATTTCACCTATCCGTATTGCCCGACTTTGCGCGAGAAGGTTATCAAATGTCTGGAGAAAACAGATATTACCTTCCATAAGCACGGTGTTTATGTTTGCACCGAAGGCCCGCGCTTTGAAAGTGCTGCCGAAATTAAAATGTTCGCTATGCTGGGCGGTGACCTGGTTGGCATGACCAATATGCCTGAGTCTATTCTGGCGCGTGAGGCAGAGATGTGCTACACTAACTGCTCCATCGTTACCAATATGGCTGCCGGCATTTCCCCGACGCCGCTTTCTCATAAAGAGGTTTGCGACGCTATGGCACTCAGCATTAAGAATATGGAAAAGCTGATTCTGTCCTTCATCGCTTATGAAGAGCCGACTGAGGCGAAGTGCAACTGCCATCACGCTATGCAGGAGTTCGGCGGCTTTAAGCTATAAGAGGTTGTTATGGTAGAAACTATGCGTTGGGAGCAGGGGAGCCTGGTGCTGTTGGACCAGACTTTGCTGCCGCAAAAGATAGAATGGATTACCTGCGTGGATTACAAGCGCGTGAAAGTGGCGATTGAACGCTTGGAGGTGCGCGGTGCTCCGGCAATCGGCGCTGCCGCTGCCTTCGCTATGGTGCTTGGTGCGCGCGAGGTTGCGGACAAGCCTGACTTTTTGGGTGCGCTGGATGCTGTGCGCGCAGATCTGATTACTGCGCGTCCGACGGCGGTAAACCTAGCGTGGGCGGCAAATCTGCAGTATGCGTTGGCTGTGCGTCTGAACAGCGAGGACAAGTACCCTGCGGCGATTATCAAGGCGCTGGAGGAGAAGGCCGAGCAGATTTATGCGGACGATATAACCATGAATAAGCGTATGGGCGAATACGGCGCTGCTGTGCTGCCTGACGCTGCCGTAGTGCTGACGCACTGCAACGCAGGCGCACTGGCAACCTGCGGTTGGGGCACGGCGCTGGGCGTTATCCGCAGTGCTTACGCGCAGGGCAAGCTGAAGATGGTTTATGCCGACGAAACACGTCCGCTGCTGCAGGGTGCGCGCCTGACGGCGTTTGAGCTGTTTAAGGACGGCATCCCGGTTACGCTGATTACCGATAATATGGCAGCGTGGACCATGCGCACGAAGGGCGTGAACGCTGTTGTTGTCGGTGCCGACAGAATTGCGGCCAACGGCGACACGGCGAACAAGATCGGCACCTATGGCGTGGCATTGGCGGCGAAGGCGCACGGGATTCCGTTTTACATCGCCGCACCGACGAGCACCTTTGATTTTTCCATTGCTACAGGTGCGCAGATTCCTATCGAGGAGCGCAAGGCCGACGAGGTACGTCATTTCCGCAGCGAGCAGACTGCGCCTGAGGGCGTGGCAGTGTTTAACCCTGCGTTTGACGTGACACCGGCCGAGCTTATCACCGGTATTATTACCGAGCATGGCGTGCTCAAAGCGCCGTATACAGAAAGTATTAAGAAATTGCAGGCTCTTTTAAAAGACTAAAGAGCATATATTTAAAGGAGGATTTTTAGATTTATGCAAAGCATTATTAAAGACATCAAATTGGCACCGTTAGGTCATCAACGTATCGCGTGGGCAAAGGAATATATGCCCCTGCTGAACCATCTGAACGATGAATACAGCAAAACTAAGCCTTTCCAAGGCATCAACATGGTTGTAACCATTCATCTGGAAGCAAAAACCGCTTATCTGGCACTCGTGCTGAAGAACGCAGGCGCTAATGTTGTTGTTACCGGCAGCAACCCGCTTTCCACTCAGGACGAAATTGCCGCAGCACTGGTTGACAGCGGCGTAACCGTTTTCGCAACCCATGGCTGCACCAACGAAGAATATGATATGTATCTGCGCGAAGCTTTAAAGAGCGAACCGCAGCTGATTATTGATGACGGCGGCGATTTGGTTAATATGCTCCACGGCGAACGTCGTGACCTGATTCCTAACCTGATGGGCGGCAGCGAGGAAACCACCACCGGCGTACATCGTCTGAAGGCTCTGGCTGCAGCAGGTCATCTGGCATTCCCGATGATTGCCGTTAATGATGCTTACTGCAAGTATCTGTTTGATAACCGTTACGGTACCGGCCAATCCTCCTGGGATGGTATCATGCGTACCACCAACATGTCCGTAGCAGGCAGAACCGTTGTTGTTGCAGGCTATGGCTGGTGCGGTAAAGGCGTTGCTATGCGTGCCAAAGGCTTGGGCGCTAACGTTATCGTTACCGAGGTTGATCCGATTAAAGGTATCGAAGCAGTATTTGACGGCTTCCGAGTAATGCCGATGCAGGAGGCTGCTAAGCACGGCGATATCTTTGTAACCGTAACCGGCTGCAAGGACGTTATCACCAAACCTCATATGGAGGTTATGAAGAACGGCGCTGTTATGTGCAACGCAGGCCACTTCGACGTAGAAATCAACAAACATCATCTGGAGGAGCTTTCCGTAGTTGCTCCGTATGAAGTACGCAAAAATATCATGACCTACACCATGGCTGACGGACGTAAGCTGAACCTGCTGGGCGAAGGCCGTCTGGTTAACCTTGCTTGCGGCGACGGTCACCCGATTGAAATCATGGACCTGTCCTTCGCTATGCAGTTCCTAGCTATGAAATATCTGCTCGACCATAAGGGAGCAATGGAAAACAAACTGTATGTGCTGCCGGAAGAGCTGAACACCGAAATCGCTGCTCTGAAGCTGCAGGCTATGGGCGCAGGCATCGACACCCTGAGCGATGAGCAGAAGGCATATCTGGCTGCCGAATAATCATGAAAACGCAGTTATTTGCTAAAGAAAGTGCATGTGCCGCCATTGTGGAAACAGGCCATGCGCTGATTGAAAAAAAGCTCGTTGCAGGCTCCTGGGGCAATATCAGCTGCCGCATTGATGCGCAGAATATTGCTATCACACCCTCCGGTCATGGTTATGAAACGCTGACGCCCGAGGACGTTGTCATTATCAACCGTGATGGCGAAGTTGTTGAAGGCAAGCACATTCCTTCCTCCGAACTGAAGGTGCACACCGCTATTTACAACGCTTATCCCGAGGCTGGTGCCGTAATCCATACGCACAGCATTTATGCCAGTGCACTTGCGGCTATGCATCAGGGAGTGCCGGCGATTATCGAGGATATCGTGCAGATTATCGGCGGCAGGGTGGAGTGCGCTGAGTACGCTCTCTGCGGTACACAGGAGCTGGCGGAGAACACCGTGCGTGCGCTGAACGGCAAAAAGGCTGTGCTGCTGGCCAACCATGGCGCTGTGTGCTGGGGCAAGAATTTGGCAGAGGCACTGCTTGCTGCCGAAATTCTGGAAAAGGCGGCGCAGATTGCCGTAATCTGTGCAGGCACCGGCAATAAGGTGTACGAGCTGAGCTGTGAGGACGTGGACGTGATGCATGATTTTTACGAAAAGCATTACTCCAAACGTCAGCAGGGCGAAGAGTAGACAACAATAATATCACTGTCATTTGCCTACCTAAGCATTAAACAGGGAGGCAGGACTTAATTTATACCAATATACCAAGGAAGTGAAATCTTTTGGCTAAGCTACTGATTAAGAATATCGAGCTTCTGCATACTCCGAACGGTGAAATGCAGAATATCGCCGTTGAAGATAATAAGATTGTTTATGTAGGCAAGGACGTGCCTGCAGACTTTGCTGCCGACGAAATCGTGGACGGCAAGGGCAAACTGGCTACTGCCGGCATGGTCAACACCCATGGCCACGTTTCTATGACGCTGCTGCGCAGCTATGCCGATGACATGGCGCTTATGGACTGGCTGCAAAACAAAATCTGGCCGATTGAAGACAAGATGGATGCTAACGACATCTACTGGGGCGCAATGCTGGGCATCGTAGAAATGCTGAAGGGCGGTACTACCTGCTTTGCAGATATGTACGCCTTCATGGAGGATGTTGCGCGTGCCTGCGCCGAAACCGGCATCCGCGCTAACCTCAGCCGCGGCCTGATCGGCGTAGCGCCGGACAAGGACGTAAAGCTGGCAGAAAACACTGTGCTGGCGAAGAACTGGCAGGGCTATGACAATGGCCGTATCCGCATCACCTACGGTCCGCACGCTCCGTATACTTGTCCTGTTGATTATCTGGAAAAGGTTATTGCCGAGGCTGCTGCCAACAAGGCAGAAATCCAGATGCATCTGTGCGAAACTAAATTTGAGGTTGATACCGTTGTCAAAGAGCATGGCATGACACCGATTCAGCTGATGGATAAGCTGGGCATGTTTGAGCTGGGTACCATTGCTGCGCACTGCGTACACCTGACCGACGAGGATATGGATATCATGGCTACCAAGCACGTGCGTGTAGCGCATAACCCGCAGAGCAACCTGAAGCTGGCAAGCGGTATCGCACCGGTAGCGGCAATGCTGAACAAGGGCATTTGTGTTGGCCTGGGCACGGACGGCGCATCCAGCAACAACAATCTGGATATGCTGGAGGAAT
>NZ_FR892827.1:0-13486 GCF_000434895.1 Phascolarctobacterium succinatutens CAG:287 | reverse complement strand
GGAGGAATGCCGTGCTGCCGCAATGCTGCACAAGGCAACCACCTTTGATCCTCTCGTTGTTCCTGCTAAAAAAGCGTGGGAGATGGCAACCGTTGACGGTGCAAAAACACTGGGCTTTGCTGATACAGGCCTTCTGGAGGAAGGTCAGCAGGCAGATATCGTACTGTGGGATATGCATAAGCCTTACTGGTATCCGCGTCACAATAAGCTGTCCCAGCTGGTTTATGCAGCAAGCAGTACCGACGCCGACACTGTTTTCGTAGCAGGCAAAAAGGTTGTGGAAGCAGGCAAGCTGCGGACTTTTGACGAAGAAAAGATTTACGCGGAAGCTGAGGCTTGCACCAGAAAGCTCTTGAATAAATAGCAATTAGCAGCAAAAGGAGAAAAGCAAGAAAATGGCTAAAATCATTACCAAAGCAAATTTAGCACCTGCTGTTTACGAGTTCGTCGTAGACGCGCCGCTGGTGGCACACAAATGCCATCCGGGACAGTTTGTAATCATCCGCACTGACGAATACAGCGAACGTATTCCTCTGACTATTGCGGATTTTGACCGTGAAAAAGGCTATATCACCTTAATCGTGCAGGCTGTGGGCAACACCACCAAGCACTTGTGCGACACCTTTAACGAGGGTGACGATATTCTCGACGTAGTAGGTCCTTTGGGACATCCTTCCGAGATGGGCAAGTTCGGTACTGTTGTAGTAGTAGGCGGTGGCATCGGCGTTGCGCCTGTTTATCCCATCGCGCGTGCATACCACGAGCTGGGCAACAAGGTTATCTCCATCATCGGTGCGCGCGACAAGGATCTGGTAATCTGGCAGGATAAAATGGCTGCTATCAGCGACGAGCGGCAGAATAAAATTGCTCCTTTCAGCGACGAGCTGTTTTTGCCCACCGATAACGGCAGTGCAGGCCGCAAAGGCTTTGTAACCGACCCGCTGCGTGAAATGCTGGAGGCAGGCGAGAAAATTGACCTAGTATTGGCCATCGGCCCTGTTATCATGATGAAAAACGTGGCAGCGACCACCAAACCCTTCGGCGTTAAAACTACAGCCAGCCTAAACACTATCATGGTAGACGGCACCGGCATGTGCGGCGGCTGCCGTGTAATGGTTGGCGGCGAGAACAAATTTGCCTGTGTAGACGGACCGGAGTTTGATGCTCACGAGGTAGATTTTGCGAACCTGGTAATGCGTCAGCAGATGTACAAGGACCAGGAAGCACTGGAATATAGCTGTGGAGGTCATTGCAAATGCGTGGAGGAATGAGAAATGCTATGCCGGAACAGCCGGCTGATGTGCGTAACAAAAACTTTCAGGAGGTAGCACTTGGCTACACTAAGGAAATGGCAGTAGACGAGGCACAGCGCTGCCTGAACTGCCCCAAACCGCGTTGTGTAGGCAGCTGCCCTGTTAATATTGATATTCCTAAGTTTATTCATGAGGTGGCACAGGAAAACTTTGCCGAGGCTTATAAAATTCTCAAGCAGAAGAGTACCCTGCCTGCTGTCTGCGGCCGTGTCTGCCCGCAGGAAAACCAGTGCGAGGGCAAATGCGTGCTGGGCATCAAGGGCGAGCCTGTAGCTATCGGCCGCCTGGAGCGCTTTGTTGCCGACTATGCGCGTGAGCATGGCCTGGACAACGATGTTGAGGCTCCGGCAGAACGCAAGGGCAAGAAGGTTGCCGTAGTAGGCAGCGGCCCCAGCGGCCTGACCTGCGCCGGCGATTTGGCTAAAATGGGATATGATGTAACCATGTACGAAGCGCTGCACGCTGCCGGTGGCGTGCTGATGTATGGTATTCCGCAGTTTCGTCTGCCGAAGGAAATCGTACAGCATGAAATCTCCGCACTGAAAAAGCTGGGCGTAAAAATCGTAGTTGACGCTGTAATCGGCCGCACCTTCACCATCAAAGAGCTGATGGAGGAGGAAGGCTTCAGCGCTGTTTATGTTGGTACCGGCGCCGGTCTGCCGCACTTTATGCAGATTGACGGCGAAAACCTTAACGGCGTATATTCCGCCAACGAATTTTTGACGCGTGTAAACCTGATGAAGGCTTACGAATTCCCGAACTACGCTACACCTGTATACGTTGGCAAGAAGGCTGCTATCGTTGGCGCAGGCAACGTAGCAATGGACGCAGCGCGTACCGCGAAGCGCCTTGGCGCGGAGCAGGTTTATATCGTGTATCGCCGCAGCGAGGAGGAAATGCCCGCACGTAAGGAAGAAATCGGCCACGCTAAGGAAGAAGGCATTGAGCTGCGCCTGCTGAACAATCCGGTTGCTATCTTGGGCGATGAAAAAGGCTGGGTTAACGGCCTGAAGTGCATTAAGATGGAGCTGGGTGAAGCGGATGCCAGCGGCCGTCGCTCTCCTGTAGCTATCGCAGGCAGCGAATATGTGCTCGACGTTGACATGGTAGTTATGGCTATCGGCCAAGGTCCGAACCCGCTGATTAAACAGACTACCCCTGATCTGGAGGTTAACAAGCGCGGTAACATCGTTGCTGACGAGGCAGGTGCTACCTCTATTCCGGGCGTGTTCGCCGGCGGCGATATCGTAACCGGTGCTGCAACCGTAATCAGCGCTATGGGCGCTGGCAAGAAGGCTGCAGCTGCTATTGACGAGTACCTGAGCAAGTAAGGGGAAAGCCGGCGCTGTTGCATAATTTAATATGAGATAAGCGTAAAATCCTATTGCAGATGTTCTGAGTTAGTCTGCAATAGGATTTTTTATTGGTGCCGTTCAAAAAAATAAAAACCCTTAGAACGTTTCTTTTATCTGCTTAAGGCTGTATAATATAATTATGAATTTATTTGTTGAGTAATTACTATACATTAAGATAAATCTAGGAGGTTTTGACGTGACTGATATCAAGAAGGAACAGGAAAGAGAAGAGCTTCACCGTGCTATTTGGGCGATTGCGGATGAGCTGCGCGGAGCAGTAGACGGCTGGGACTTTAAAAACTATGTGCTTGGCACTATGTTTTATCGCTTTATTTCTGAGGATCTGACTAATTATATTAACCAAAATGAGATTGAAGCAGGTGACACTGACTTTGATTACGCTAAAATGTCCGACGAGGACGCAGAGGAAGCCCGTGAAGGTCTTATCGAGGAAAAGGGCTTTTTTATGCTGCCCAGCGAACTCTTCTGTAATGTTTGTGCTAATGCAGCCAATGACGAGAACCTTAACGAACGCTTAGAGCGTATCTTCAACAACATCGAGGGTTCTGCCAAGGGCAGTGAGTCTGAGGCGGATTTCTCCGGTCTGTTCGATGATTTTGACGTTAACAGCAATAAGCTAGGTGCGACCGTAGCGAAGCGCAACGAGCGCCTTGCAAAGCTGCTTAACGGCGTGAAGGATATGAACCTTGGTGATATTAATGACCATTCTATTGATGCTTTTGGTGATGCTTACGAATACCTTATGGGCATGTATGCATCCGGTGCCGGTAAAAGCGGTGGCGAGTTCTTTACTCCACCGGAAGTAAGTGTACTGCTTACGCGCTTGGGCACGGTGGGCAAGAAGGAAATCAACAAGGCTTATGACCCTGCCTGCGGCTCCGGCTCCTTGCTGCTCAAATGTGCTGAGCTTTTGGGCAGGGATGCTGTCCGTAACGGCTTCTATGGTCAGGAAATCAATATTACGACCTATAACCTCTGCCGTATTAACATGTTCCTGCATAAGATAGGCTTTGATAAGTTTGATATTGCCTGCGAGGACACGCTAACCAATCCGCAGCATTGGGATGAAGAACCCTTTGAGCTAATCGTATCAAACCCGCCGTATTCCGTAAAATGGGTTGGTGACGGCGATGCTACCTTGATTAACGATCCGCGTTTTGCGCCTGCAGGCGTGCTTGCCCCCAAGAGCAAGGCTGATATGGCTTTCATCATGCACAGTTTGTCCTGGCTCGCTGCCAACGGCACGGCTGCCATTGTATGCTTCCCCGGTATCATGTACCGTGGCGGTGCGGAACAGAAAATCCGTAAGTATCTGGTGGACAACAACTATGTAGATGCGGTTATTCAGCTTAGCGGCGGTCTCTTCTTCGGTACGAGCATTGCTACCTGTATTATGGTGCTCAAAAAAGGCAAAAGTGATAACAAGGTTATGTTCATTGATGCCTCCAAGGAATGCATTAAGGTTACGAATAACAATAAGCTGACGCCAGAAAATATTGACCGTATCGTTGATATTTTTGCTAAACGTGAGGATGTTGCTCATTTCAGCCATCTGGCGGACTATGCGGAAATCTCCGAGAACGATTTCAACCTTTCTGTTTCTACCTATGTGGAGCCTGAGGACACCCGTGAGAAAATTGATATCAAAAAGCTCAATACGGAAATCGCGGAGATTGTTGCCCGTGAGCAGGTTCTGCGCAGCGAAATTGACAAGATTATTGCGGAAATTGAGGGGTAAATCGCTAGCCGTAGCTACCGAATAGAAGCTTGCTATTTAGTATAGTTGAAATATTTGGCACGCGTGCGTGCCATTTTCTGATGTTACAGAATAGAGGTAGGGTAATGGGTAAAAATTTAATGACTGATGAATATAATGCTACTCTTATTGATATTAAGAATATAATATTTCAAAGTAGAGATAAGGCATACAAAGTTATTAGTTACGCAACGCTTGATACCTATTGGAAAATCGGGAAAAGGATTTTTAAAGAAGAGCAAAATGGTAAAGAACGTGCGGCATATGGAGAAAATTTAATTAAGATATTATCAGCAGAGCTGACTAAAGAATATGGCAAAGGTTTTTCGGAAAGAAATCTGCGTAATTTTAGAAAGTTTTATATACTTTTTCCGGATAAAGCAATTTGGCAGACATGTCTGCCAAATCTTAATTGGTCGCATATTTGCAGCCTTCTTCGTGTTCCTGACGAAGCTGCCCGCCTTTGGTATATGAAAGAAGCAACGAGCGAAGGTTGGAGTTCACGCACTCTTGATAGGAACATTGGCACACAATATTATTACCGCCTGCTGCAATCGCCGCAAAAAGAAAAGATTATTGCGGAAATGAAGGCAAAAACCGCAGAGTATCAAAAGAACAAGTTTGAGCTTTTAAAAAGTCCGATTATCGCCGAATTTCTTGGCTTTCGTACCGAGGATTCTTTTGTGGAATCTGATCTTGAAGCAGCGATTCTGTCACATATCCGCGATTTTCTTATGGAAATGGGCAGAGGTTTTGCGTTTGTTGCACGCCAACAGCATATCGTGACGGATACGCAGGATTATTATATTGATTTGGTGTTTTACAATATAGAGTTGAAATGTTATGTGCTGATTGACTTGAAAATGGGCACAATTACGCATCAGGATGTGGGACAGATTGATATGTATGTGCGTATGTATGACGAGTTGAAACGCAAAGAGGGCGATAATCCCACGATTGGCATTTTGCTTTGCAGCGAAACGAGCGAAGATATCGCACGTTATTCTGTGCTGCACGACAATGACAGGCTTTTCATGTCGAAGTATCTGACCTATCTGCCGACGAAGGAGCAGTTGCGCACGGAAATTGAAAGGCAGAAGGATATATTTTATATGCAACATCCGCAGGAGAAGGAAGATGGTGGTGAAACACAATGAGTAATTTGGAAGAGTTAATTGAAAAGCTGTGCCCCGATGGGGTGGAATATAAAGAGCTTAAAAATATTATAAAATCTTTAAATACTGGCTTGAATCCAAGAAAATTTTTTAAATTAAATACTGAAGATGCAAAAAATTATTATGTCACGATTAGGGAAATCAGAGGTAATAAAATTGTGTTTTCCGATTCGACTGATAGAATTAATGATGATGCATTGAAACTTTGTAATAACCGTTCCAATCTTGAAGTTGGAGATATTTTATTTTCCGGTACTGGTACTATTGGTATGACAGCTTTGATTGATGAGGAGCCAATAAATTGGAATATAAAAGAAGGTGTATATGCTATTAAGCCATGTTCTGATATTATTGATTCTAAATTTTTAATGTATATGCTTCAGTCGAACGAAATAAAAACAGAATGCTTAAAGCGTATATTTGGTGGTACAGTAAAAAGTATTTCAATGAAAGATTTAATGAGTATTAAGCTCCCTGTACCTCCTCTGGAGGTACAACGTGAGATTGTCCGTATTCTGGACAATTTCACGTTCTTAACAGCCGAGCTTGCAGTTTCCGTTTCTAACCAGCCGAGCTTGCAGCCGAGCTTGCAGCTCGGCAGAAGCAGTATGAATATTATAGGGATTTACTGTTGACGTTCAAACCGAATGAAAGGACCATTTTGAACGAACGAACGAACGAACTAGAGCTTAATGCGCCTGTACGCTGGATGAAGCTGGGGGATATTGCTGATATTAAGCGTGGAATACGTGTCGTAAAAAAACAACTTATTACAGAAGGGAAATATCCTGTATATCAAAATAGTCTTGAACCTATGGGATATTTTAATAAGTATAATTGTGAAGCTGAAACAACATATGTTATTAGTGCTGGAGCAGCAGGAGAAATAGGTTTTTGTAATAAAAAGTTTTGGGCAGCAGATGATTGCTTGATTTTTACTGATACTAAGAATGTTAATAATAAATTTATCTATTATTCTTTGTTGGTTAGAAAAAATATTTTGTTAGCTAATGTAAGAAAAGCTAGCATACCAAGACTTTCAAGAATTGTTGTAGAAAACTTAATAATTCCCGTCCCATCTCTCGAAGTCCAACAACGCATCGTTGGCATCCTCGACCGTTTCGACACTCTTTGCAACGACATCTCCAGCGGTCTGCCGGCAGAAATTGAAGCGCGCCAAAAACAGTATGAATACTATCGTGACAAGCTTTTAACCTTTAAGGAATTTAAAAAGGAGGCGTAAGCCATGCCTTATTTCAATATCGTAGCGGAAACTACGGAAAGCACGGTTATAACCGAATATGAGCCTGTGCCAAGACGCTCGGACAGCTACCAGAGCGAAGCGGAGCTGGAAAAGGAATTTATCCGTCTGCTGACTGAACAGGGCTACACCTATCTGAACATTCATAAGGAAGCTGACCTTATCGCTAATCTGCGTGAACGCTTGGAAGAGCTTAACAATATTAAGTTCACCGACAGCGAATGGCAGCAGTTCTTTACTACTGCTATCGCTAATCCTAATGACAAGATTGAAGATAAGACGCAGACAATCCAGGAGGACTATGTAAAGGTTCTGAAGCGTGAGGACGGCACTTCCAAGAATATCCGCCTTATTGATAAGAAGAACGTGCATAACAACCGCCTGCAGGTGCTTAATCAGTACGAAAACGGCAAGGCAGAGGGTGCAAAGTATAATAACCGCTATGATGTGACTGTGCTAGTCAACGGTCTTCCGCTGGTCCATATCGAGCTAAAGCGCAGGGGAGTGCCTATCCGCGAAGCTTTTAACCAGATTGAGCGTTACCAGCGTGATTCCTTCTGGGCGGGCTGCGGACTCTTCGAATATGTGCAGATTTTTGTTATCTCCAACGGTACGCTAACCAAGTATTACTCTAATACTACACGTATCAATACAATCAAGGATGCAGTGAGCGGTAAGACCAAGAAGTCCAAGACAAGCAACAGCTTTGAGTTTACAAGCTACTGGGCTGATGCCAATAACAAGGTAATTCCTGATTTAGTAGATTTTGCCAAAACCTTCTTTGCCAAGCACACGTTGCTTAACATCATCACCAGATACTGTATTTTCACTTCTGAAAAGATGCTGATGGTTATGCGTCCTTATCAGATTACGGCAACGGAACGCATTCTGAACCGCATTGAGATTGCGCACAACTATAAGAAATACGGCAACGTAGCCGGAGGCGGTTTTATCTGGCATACTACCGGCAGCGGTAAGACCTTGACCAGCTTTAAGACTGCAAGGCTGGCTTCACAGCTTGATTTCGTTGATAAGGTTCTTTTTATCGTAGACCGCAAAGACCTAGACTACCAGACCATGAAGGAATATGACCGCTTCGAGAAGGGCGCTGCCAACAGCAATACCAGCACGGCGATTCTGAAAAAGCAATTAGAGAATCCTAATGCTAAAATCATTATCACTACGATACAGAAGCTTGCTAATTTTATTAAGAGAAACCAGCAGCATGATGTCTATAATAAGGAAATAGTTATCATCTTCGATGAATGCCATCGTTCTCAATTCGGTGATATGCATACCGATATTATCAAGCATTTCAAGAAGTATTACCTGTTCGGCTTCACTGGTACGCCTATCTTTGCCAAGAACGCAGGCGCAAGGAAGAACGCACAGCTTATGACTACGGAGCAGGCCTTCGGTGATAAGCTCCATACCTATACCATCGTTGATGCTATTAATGACAAGAACGTCCTGCCCTTCCGTGTTGATTTTATCAAGACTATGGCGCTGGAAGAGGATATCAAGGACGAAGATGTATGGGGCATTGACCGTGAGAAGCCAATGATGGCTCCCGAACGTATTTCGCTTGTAACCAAGTACATTCTCAATAACTTTGACCGTAAGACCTACCGTGGCGACAAGACCTATGTGTTCAACGCTCTGACCAACATTAAGGATGTTGCTTCTGCAGGCCGTCAGGAGGTTGAAGAAATCAAGCGTAAGCAGCGTCTGAGCGGTTTTAACTCTATTTTCGCGGTAGCTTCTGTGCCGATGGCTAAGCTCTACTATCAGGAGTTCAAAAAGCAGATGGCGGAGGATCCTTCCAAGTCTTTAAAGATAGCAACTATCTTCAGCTATGGAGCTAATGAAGAAGAAGCTGACGGCGTTATTGATGACGAGAACTCCGAGGATACATCAGCCCTTGACCAAAATTCAAGAGATTTCCTTGAAGATGCTATCCGTGACTATAACGTCATGTTCCATACGAACTATGATACTTCCTCTGACAAGTTCCAAAACTATTATAAGGACGTATCGCTCCGCATGAAGAACAAGGAGCTTGACCTGCTTATAGTAGTAAATATGTTCCTTACAGGCTTCGATGCGACCACGCTCAATACGCTCTGGGTTGACAAAAACTTAAAGATGCACGGGCTTATTCAGGCGTTTAGTCGTACAAACCGTATCCTGAATTCCATTAAGACCTACGGCAACATTGTATGCTTCCGCCGGTTACAGCCACGCATGGAAAGTGCTATTGCGCTTTTCGGAGACCGTGATGCGAGCAGCATTGTGCTTGTGCGTACATTTAAAGAATATTATTATGGCTGCAGGGACGATGATGGCAAGCCTGTACGCGGCTATATTGATATGATTGCTGAGCTACAGGAAAAATATCCTGCCTCTGAGCATCAGATTATTGGCGAAAAGAACCAAAAGAACTTTATTATGCTTTTCGGTGCAGTGCTTCGTATGCGCAATTTGCTTAGCTGCTTCGATGAATTTGTCGGCAAGAAAGGCATCAGCGAGCGTGATATGCAGGATTACCTCAGTATTTATGAGGATTTACGCCAAAACTGGCCTCCTAAAGGACCGGAAGGCGAGAAAACCGACATCACCGATGATGTTGTCTTTGAGGTTGAGCTTGTAAAGCAGATTGAAGTCAACATTGACTATATCCTTATGCTGGTCAAACAGTACCATGAGAGCAACTGCGAGGATAAGGAAATACTGGTTACTATCCAAAAGGCTGTTGATTCCAGTCCGACTCTGCGCAGCAAGAAAAAGCTTATTGAAGCGTTTATTGAGGATGTCAACGATAGTGATGGTAACGACATAATAGGAGACTGGAATGATTTTGTCTTTGAAAAGCGCGAAGAAGAGCTTGAGGATATCATTAAGGCTGAAAAGCTGAAGCCTGAAGCTACACGCAACTTTCTTGAAAACGCATTTCAACAGGGTGAAATCAAAACTGCCGGTACAGATATTGATAGCATGATGCCGCCTGTAAGCCGTTTCACGAAAAATAATAAGCGTGAAGAAAAGAAGATGGGCATTATTGACCGTTTGAAGGCTTTCTTTGAGAAATACTTTGGCATCGGCGGCAACAGAAGTTTTTTCAGTAAGAAGGATTGATTGGAGGCTTATGTATGGCAAAAGGTATAATTTATCTTATGAGTACAGCTGTTCCCGGTTTGATAAAAATCGGAAAGACTACAATGGCTAATTATTCTCAGCGCATGTATAATCTAGAAAGCAACGGTTATCGTAATGTTTCTTCGTTGAAGCGTGTTTTTGCTATTGAAGTGGAAGGGTACGATGAAAAAGAGCTACTTTTGCATACTATTTTTGAGAAGAGCCGTGTAGCTGATGCTGAGTTGTTTGCTATTGATGTAAACGTTGTAATACAGCTTCTGTCTTCCTTTGAAGGTACTGTGGTGTTCCCGATATCAGAAACTAAGCAGGAAATTTTTGAAGCTGCGACGGAGAATATTACGTGCGGGATAATCCCTGATGGTGTTTATTATTTTGCACGTAAGAAGAAGTCTGATAATAAGCTGGTAAAGGCAACGGTCAGAGTGATTAATGGCTACTGGACTTTGCTTAAAGGAAGCAGTCTAGGTATTCATGAGGATATAGGTACTTCTAATAAGTCAAGAAAATTGCGTACGCAGTTGCCTATGGATGCTAATGGTGTCCTGTTAGATGATTTTAGTTTAGGGGACTGTTCCCCGAGCTGTGCTGGAAGCGTTGTTTTGAATCAGTCATGTGACGGTTGGATAGAGTGGAAAAATGCTGCCGGCAAGACTATTGATATTTATCGTAAGAGTGCGCTTGGAACTGAAGCTGATTAATGATTGGAGCGATGCTTATGCTGGTAAAAGATTCCGCTGATTTTATGGACGATATAACTAGAACGGAAGTAGCAGATTTTTTGTATTCTACCATTGTTGATAATATTGCTGATGAACTTAGAGAACAAGAAGGGATGCAGAATAACAACGCTTTGATAGATTTAGGTGATCAGGTTGCTAATGGTGGCTCGGTTTATTGGGATGTTTATGTGAAGACGGTAGAGGACATGACTGTAAAGTACCTGGATAGGATTCCCGAAAAGTTTTTGTGGGCTATGTGGCAAGATGGCCGTTATATTGATAATATAGTGGATGATGAGAATGATCTCGATAATATCCCGCTCCATACTGATTTGGCTATGGAAATCTTTAACAGATTATGTTTAATTGCCGAAGAAGAATATGATAATTATGTTATCGAAAGCGGTTTTGACGAGGAAGATGAATAGCTTTATAGGGGGTTTTACATATGCCTAAGACAGAAATATCTTTTGAAATTGTTGAACATATCGGTGTTCTGAGCACCGGTTCTAAAGGCTGGACTAAAGAGCTTAACCTGATATCCTGGAACGGGCGTGCGCCTAAGTACGACCTTCGCGAATGGTCTCCGGAGCACGACAAAATGGGTAAGGGTGTGACGCTCAGTAAAGAAGAGCTGGAGGCACTAAAAGATTTTTTACAAAAAATGTAAGATTGACTTTATGAACAAAGAGGTTGGGACAAAACCCGGCCTCTTTGTTTTTAAATATGCTTAAAATAAAGGCATTGGTCCAAATTTTGGGGTTGGGCTGTTACATGAGTGTGGGTCGACCTAGTCCGTAGTTGTGGGTAGACCTATTACAATATGTGGGTCGTGCTAGTACAAATTTTGTGGTCGACCTAGTCCATGTTATTGGGTTTCAATGGCTAGAGCGTATTGCTCCAGCCATTTTCGTCTTTAAAGAGTGAATTTATCGTATTTGTTGAGACAATAAAGGATTCGGTTACGGGTTCGTTTAAAATTTCTAAAGCCGTTGGCATTTATAATAAGTTTCTTCAGAATTCTGTTCTTCGATTCAATGTAACTGTTATTTATGCGCCTGCCATTAATCGTTGTAAATGAGTTTAGTATTTCTTGTTTCCAATTAACCAGAAGGCCATAAAATTCATTGTATTCAGGTATTCCGGAGTCACCAAATCGGTTCTTAAGTATATCGTATTTTTCTTCGAGACTGCCGGAAGCTTTGTAATATTC
The DNA here is from genome assembly GCF_000434895.1 of Phascolarctobacterium succinatutens CAG:287. GTDB lineage: Bacteria > Bacillota > Negativicutes > Acidaminococcales > Acidaminococcaceae > Phascolarctobacterium_A > Phascolarctobacterium_A succinatutens_A. The sequence goes on along the minus strand of NZ_FR892827.1, from coordinate 1,517 downwards.
TCCACTCTGATTAAATTTCAGATATAATTCTTTTAAGTTATAAGCAATTTCCAACTCTGGAAATTGAGCAAACAGTAAGTCTCGGATATCTCTTAAATTGACATAACGGCCTAAGGCTTTGTTGTATTTTGGTTCATTATCCAAGTCCGTAGTATGGTTAAATACAAAATTAAATTTTCTTAGAAGATACTCATAGGTATGGTTTTCAGTATTTCGTGCACATCTTAGCCTAATCTTATTAAAGTCATCTGTAAGATGTTTGGTTACATGAAAGCTGTCTGCACAAACAATGGCATCCGGAAAACATATCTGTGCAATATCCCTAAAGTTGTCATACAGATCCATGGATATATACTTTACATTGTTGAGTTCGCTGCGTTTGAGAGTGTAGTTTTGAATATCTCCACGGATAGAGGAAAAATAGTCAATAAGGTAATGCTTTCTGCGTGTGGGAAGTACATCTATTACTTCACCCGTGATAAAATTCATGAGCAGGCAGCAGTAAAGAGAATCCATATCAGATTCAGGGAAATAGTGCTCATCCATGGATAATACCATTGGTAAAGGCTTACGCATAATATCTACGTGTTTGTCAAATAATCTTAGAACAGTAGCTTTGGAAACATGGTATCGTTCAGCAACACTGGTATAAGTGTCTTCGGGATGCTTTAAATCTTTCAAAATATTAATTTTGGTTTCGTGAGTTAGTCCGTCATTGGCTTTAGTAAAGGGATTAAGTTCGTTAAAAGAATAAGAACACTTGGGACAACGGAATCTTCTTTGGCGATAAACAATGCTACATTTACGATTGACCAGTGTAGAGTGTGTGAGAGTTCGTGGATAGTATCCATGAATTTTTATAGGTCCGGAACAGAACGGACAGATCTTAGAGGTAACCTTTAGCTTAAGATTAATAATGATTGAGCCGTCGGACTGCGCAATGGTTTGTAGTTCCTCAATCTTATCCTCTTGAATGTTAAGCATATTTGTGATAAACTGACGCATAGATAAAAAATCCTCCTTCGTTTTAGTAATATAGGCAATTACTATTTTAACGAAGGAGGATTTATTTGTTTAGATGTGGCTTGTACAGAAATTTTAGTCTGTACAAGCCATTTTTGCTTATTGTTGAACAGGGTATTTTTGCCTACGACCACAAAAGTTGTACTAGGTTGACCCACAGATTTGGACTAGCTTGAGCACAAGAATGTACTAGCGAAACCACAAAATGTACCAGGTCTTAATCGAGCACAAAAATTGGACTAGGTCGACCCAACCACAAGTAATGGACTAATGCAAAATAAAAAACACACCTTTAGAGGTGCATTTTAAAAATATCAATATTATGTTATAATACATTTTGAGACAACTGGTAGTCGTTTTTTCTACTCCCTAGCGAGTGGGGGGATGTTATGACTGTTTTCGAAGCGTTATCTCTGATGATTGCTTTCGCAACTCTGGTCGTGCTGATCCTTACGTATCGTAAGTAATTACGGCATGAAAAAAACCGCCTAGCG
>NZ_FR892826.1 GCF_000434895.1 Phascolarctobacterium succinatutens CAG:287 | reverse complement strand
ACAATATGAATTAGATTTTAAAGCAAAATACGCTAATTGTTGTAATTTTAAATTTAGTCAATTAGTCGATAAATACTTAACCTACTGTGAGTTACGCAGAAAAGTAACGACAATCGAGAATAAAAAATATCTGATTTATAAACATTTTATGCCATATTTTGAAAATCTAACAATTGATGCTATAACAATAGAAACATTAATTTCATGGCAAAATATAATGCTCAGACACACATCACCTTATTCTGGTACATACTTATATACAACAAACAATATCTTAAAATCAATGTTTAATTTTGCAGAAAAATACTGTAATCTAACAACTAACCCAGCAAAATTGCTAGATACTATTGGAAAAGCGCGAAATAATCATATTGACTATTGGACACAGGACGAATTTAAAAGATTTATTTTAGCATTAAGCGATAAAGAAGCTAATAAAACAGCTGGTATTAAAAGGCACATTGATGATTTACCACTCATAGTTGCTTTCAATACGCTTTTTTACTCCGGATTAAGGTTAGGAGAATTACTTGCACTAACACCTGAGGATTTAGATTTTATTAATAATACATTAAAAATCAACAAATCTCTAGTGCGCATTGGTAAGAAAAATATTATTCAATCTCCAAAGACTCAAACTAGTATCCGAGTTGTTCCTATGCCATCAAAAATCATGTCGATGTTATCTCAATATGTAAATAAACTTGATGGTATATCACGTAATGATCAAATTTTTCTTATGTTGAACAAACACAATATGTGGCGAGCATTACGATCAGGTGCAAAATTAGCAGGCATAAAAACAATACGCTTACATGACCTTAGACATTCTAATGCTTCACTACTTTATGAACTTAATGTTCCAATCAAAGAGATAAGTGAACGATTAGGACACTCTAGTGTAAAAATTACATTAGACGTATATACCCATATATACCAAAATAAGCAAAATGAAACAGTGCAAAAACTGAACGATATAATATGATTTGTCAAAGATGATCCCAAAATGATCTCAATCCACAAAATCAAAAAACTCCGACACACTATATATAGTGCATCGGAGTCAGGATTGCAGACGAATCAACAATCTATTGTGCTACTAGCGTAGCAGCGAGATTATTTAACTTCTACAGTTGCGCCAGCAGCTTCCAGTTTCTCTTTCAGAGCGTCAGCGTCAGCTTTGGAGATTTTTTCTTTGATAGCTTTCGGAGCGCCGTCAACCAGCTCTTTAGCTTCTTTCAGGCCCAAGCCAGTAGCTTCGCGAACAGCTTTGATTACGCCGATTTTGGAAGCGCCAGCGGAAGTCAGGATTACGTCGAATTCAGTTTTTTCAGCTGCAGCAGCTTCGCCGCCAGCAGCCGGAGCAGCAGCAACAGCTACCGGAGCAGCTGCGGATACGCCGAATTTTTCTTCCAGAGCTTTAACCAGTTCGGACAGCTCGAGTACGGTCATGGATTCAATAGCTTCGATGATTTGATCTTTATTCATTATAGTTACCTCCAATAATAAGTAAGTTTTTATTTTTTAAGCTGCCTTATGCAGCATGCCGCAAATTAAGCGGACTCTTTTTGTTTGCGTACAGCTTCCAGAGCGTATACGACATTGCGGATAGTACCTTGAAGTACATTGACAAAACCGCTGATAGGAGCATTCATGCTGCCCAGCATCTTGGCAATAAGAACTTCTTTCGGCGGCAGAGAAGCCAGTGCTTTGATTTCGTCAGCACCGATAACTTTGCCATCAAGAACGCCAACTTTAACTTTCAGTTCTTTGTTTTCGTTTGCGAATTCGCAAACGATTTTTGCAACTGCAACAGGATCTTCCGGGGAAACAGCGATAGCGGTGTTTTTCTCCAGAGAAGGTTCCAGACCTTCAATACCAGCTTGTTCTGCAGCAATACGCAACAGAGTGTTCTTAACTACATTGTAGTGAACGCCAGCTTCACGCATTTTGCGACGCAGCTCGGTATCCTGAGCAACAGTTAAACCGCAGAAGTCAACTAAAATAGTGCATTTGGAGTTAGAAAGCAACTCTTGAATCTCAGCAACTTTAGCTACTTTTTCAGGTCTAATAACTGCCATTTAGATTGCACCTCCTTTTTTTGATGTTTTTATTAAATCAAAAAGACCTCTCGGCCGTAGCCGGAGGTCGGAAGGTCTAATATATCTTCACGCTCCAGCCTCGGCAGGCGTAGTTAAAACTTACGCACGTGGCACCTGCTGTCTATGGCCCGATTATCTTCTGATTTAGTAAAATTAAGTAAAACTACAATTATTTGTCGCTATTAGCTTTCAGGACGTCAACTTTAACGCCAGGGCCCATGGTGCAGGACATGGTGATAGTCTTCATATACTGACCTTTAGCACCAGCCGGTTTAACCTTAACCAGGGTGTCAGCCAAAGTCATGTAGTTTTGTAACAGTTGCTCTTCAGTAAAGGATGCTTTACCGATAGGAGCTTGTACGTTGCCGGATTTATCGGTACGATACTCGATTTTACCAGCTTTGGATTCCTTAACGGCACGGGTTACGTCCATGGTAACGGTACCAACCTTCGGGTTAGGCATTAAACCACGAGGGCCAAGGATTTTACCAAGACGACCAACAAGACCCATCATATCAGGGGTTGCGATGCACACGTCAAATGCCATCCAGCCGTTCTTGATTTTATCAACATATTCTTCACCGCCAACGAAATCTGCGCCGGCAGCTTCTGCTTCTGCAACTTTGGGGCCTTTAGCAAAAACCATAACAGTCTTGGATTTACCAGTGCCGTTCGGCAGAACCAGTGCACCACGAACTTGCTGATCAGGGTATTTAGGGTTAACGCCCAGACGGAAAGCAACTTCAACAGTGCTGTCGAATTTGGTAGCAGCAGTTTTCTTAACCAGAGCTACTGCTTCTTTCGGAGAGTAGAATTTGTCAGCTTCGATTAATTTCAAAGCGTCATCATACTTTTTGCCCATTGTTATAAAATCCTCCTATGTGGTACAAGCGGCTTTTGCCTCCCACTAAATTGAGAAGACTACTTAAAATTAGTCTTCGATTACAATACCCATGCTACGTGCAGTGCCTTCTACCATTCTCATAGCAGCTTCAACGTTTGCAGCATTGAGGTCTTGCATTTTGCTTTCTGCGATTTCGCGAACTTTGTCACGACCCAGTTTAGCAACTTTCTTTTTGTTAGGTTCACCAGAAGCCTTTTCCAGACCAGCAGCTTTTTTCAGCAGAACTGCAGCCGGAGGGGTTTTGGTTACGAAAGTAAAGGAACGATCTTCGAATACAGTGATCTCAACAGGAATGATGAGGCCAACTTGTTTCTCGGTACGTGCGTTAAATTCCTTAACGAAGGCCATGATGTTAACACCAGCCTGGCCAAGTGCAGGACCTACCGGAGGAGCCGGAGTAGCTTTAGCAGCCGGTACCTGTAATTTTACCATTTTAACGACTTTTTTCGGCATTTAATTACACCTCCTTACTCAATTTCTTCAACTTGTGTAAAGTCAATTTCAACAGGAGTTTCGCGTCCCATGATATCAACGAGTACCTTCAGTTTACCCTTTTCTTCGTTGATTTCACTGATTGTGCCTTCAAAATCCATGAAGGGCGCAGTCTTGATGCGGACTCTCTGATGTAACTGAAAATCAATTTTTGCGGGTTTTTCAGTTGCTTCAACTTCCATACCCATCGAAGGCATAATCTGCCTTACTTCTTCAGCTGTAAGCGGAGTCGGATGGGTAGAATCAGAACCGACGAAACCAGTTACACCTGCAGTATTGCGGACAGCATACCAATTGCGCTCATTGACAATCATTTCCACCAGCACATAGCCTGGGAAAACTTTATGCTCGACAAGCTTTTTCTTGCCATCCGAAGTGATTTCAACCTCTTTTTCCGTAGGTATTTCAATACGGAAAATTTCATTTTCCATACCCAAGGAATGAACTTTTCGTTCCAGGTTTGCGCGCACTTTATTTTCGTAGCCAGAATAGGTATGGATTACATACCAATGTTTTCCTTGCTTTTCTTCTTCCATGAATAAACGGAAAGCAACGCTTCCCCTTCCCTCCTTACTTAAGCCTTACAGCTCATTATTGCAAAATCATGCGGAATAACATACTAAAGATGGAATCAATAATCCAGATTAGAGCTGCGCACAAAACAACTGCAATAATTACCACTATAGTGTTAGCAATAAGCTCTTGTTTGGTAGGCCAGGTAACCTTTTTTAATTCTACTTTAGTTTCACTAAGAAAGGTTGTAATGCTGAATCCCTTATTCTCAGTGTCTGTAGTTTCCGGAACGGCCATCTTGTCACATCCTTGCTATTACTACCCGGTTACGCACGAGCCAATATTATTTGGTCTCTTTGTGCAGAGTGTGTTTTTTGCAGAACTTGCAATATTTATTGAGCTCGATACGATCAGGATCGTTCTTTTTGTTTTTGTTGGTTTGGTAATTTCTCTGTTTGCACTCAGTGCAAGCCAAAGTAATCAGGTTACGCATTTAGTTACACCTCGCTTACGTACATAATAATAAAACCAATCACAAATTGTCGCTAATATAGAGTAACACAGTTAACACTTTATGTCAACTATAAATATCCGTCTGACGCAAATTTTTTCTGCACAAACAGTGCTTAGTTACTCTAAAACGTTTCTTTGACAATCAGTCTTAAAAATCAAGACCGGCCATAAGCTGACCGGTCTTGTATTTTGCATTACTATGCCGGAAAATTATTTCTCTTCTACTTCGGAAACAACACCAGCGCCAACGGTACGGCCGCCTTCACGGATAG
>NZ_FR892825.1 GCF_000434895.1 Phascolarctobacterium succinatutens CAG:287 | reverse complement strand
ACCACATCAACATCGGCGAGCAGGGCGAGCTTTACCTCACCTGCAACATGCTGCGCGAATATAAGTCGCACACCTGGCGTCGCAACAGTCGCTCCATTGGCGTCACTCTCTGTTGCGCTAAGGATGCAATCCTTGCCTACAAATGCAATCCTGTGTTTGGCGCATATCCACCGACTGAACTTCAAGTGGAACAGATGGCGATGGTAGTCGCTATCCTGTGTCATGAGCTGGAGTTGGAAATCAATAACGATACAGTTCTGACGCATGCCGAAGCAGCCAGTCGCGACCAATATGGTCCCGGTCAAGGTGATCCCGATATGCGCTGGGATTTGTACATGCTAAAAGGCATGCCGGAAACGAGGGCCCTGCGCCCGGGAGGCGTGCTGCTGCGGAAAAAAGCTCTGGCGTATTTGCATAGTATGCTTATGGACAAGCTGCTGCAGCCACATGAAGCTGAAGTAGAGCAGCCTGAGCTGCTGGCAGCGTAGAAGCACATCGCCCAGCGACGATATAAAGCCTCTCCTTGGGGAGAGGTGGCATCGCGAAGCGATGACGGAGAGGGGTTTATTGGCTAAGTAGTCCCCTCTCAGTCGCCTACGGCGACAGCCGCCCCAGGGCGCCCTCTCTTGCCCTGCGGGCAATTCACCTTGTCCCCCTAGGGGAGCCTCTCATCTACCCATCATTTTTTCATCATCGAAAGGAGTTTTAATCTATGGCAGAAATCAATCAGGAAATTTTAAAACGTACTCTGGTAATCAACGTTGAGGATGGCACCGGTGCCGACGGCACTACCAAGTATAAGGCGAAAAACTTCAACGGCATCAAGACTGACGCTGCACTGGACAAGGTGTACGAGGCAGGCACTGCCCTCGGCGGCTTGATGGAGAAGCCTTATAAGGATATTGAGCTGACCGAGAAGAGTGAGCTGGAGGAGGCGTAAAAAAGGC
>NZ_FR892824.1:11145-16036 GCF_000434895.1 Phascolarctobacterium succinatutens CAG:287 | reverse complement strand
TTTCCGTCCCCTAATTTGGGGTTATCTCTGAAATCCTGTCCCTGCAAGTCCGCCTGTCATAAGGTCTGCGCCCGCCATTTGCGGCGCAGGCCTTACCAACAGACCACTTGCCCTAAAAACAACCTGCCTCGCACCCTCCAAATCCACTCTGCAAGCGGTGCGGCGCAGTTTCACTCAAAATCTTTCATTCAATGATGTTTTAACTGCTCCCATTCCCAAGGCAGTCTTAATTCCAATACCGCTATAATTAGCATATTCACCCAACATAGCGATAATCCTGTTGCACATCACATTATTTTTCATGCCTAACACATATAAGCCTCTAAATGCCGGTATACGTGCGCCATCTACACTAAAGGAGTGCAAGCTAAGTTTATAATCAGCAACGTATGTTTCCTGTGCCAAGTCTTGTGCTAATCCAAGCGCATCCAATCTTTCCTTATCAGCAAAGCTGTTCCAGCGCTTTACAAGACTGCCAAGCAGAAATTGCGGTTGAGGGAAAATTACATATTGCCCTTCGCTTTTAAAACTGCAGGATGTCAAAAAATTACAGCTTAAATATTTTCCTGCTAAAGGCTGTGCAAAGCATTTTTCTGCAATTGCAGCATAACTGGTTTCCGGCAGATATTCCTTGCTCACAAGCTGTACTTCCATCTGTTTTTTCTTCAGATAAACAGTCGCCGGCAGTGAAAAGGCTGCTCCCAATAACTCATCATCTGCTTGCTTATTCAGCGACGTCAAACGCCAGTAAACACCGGCACGTTCCTTATCAAAATAAAGATACTGGCTATACGGACGCAAGCTTTGTTGATGCAAAAGCTCTGCATATGTGCTGTCAATATGCTCCATCAGCACGCCGTGCAGCAATGAGCAGGCAGACTGCGTAAGCTTTGCACCTGCCGGAGCAGCTAACTTTATTTCCAATGAACGAATCATACTTTGCGCACCTCCGCAACTCCCATCAGCATCAGCTTACCATTATAATTTGTACATTTAAGAGTACGTGGTGCAATAATCTTATCGCGCAGTAAATGCTTGTGATTTTTAAAGCTTTTGTCCAGTAATACCTTGATAGTATTTTTAGCAGTATCTTTATCCGGAGCCAACATAGCTAAAAGAGTTTTACTCAAAAAGCCTGTATTACCGCCAAGGAACATATTGCCAGCTGCTACACCTTGAAATGCTTCCTGATACTCTTTTCCAAACGCCTGTTGCAGCAAATCTGTCACCGCCGCAAAAAAGCTGTGCGTTGCCTTCAATAAATCGTCAACGCTGCTAATGCCAATGGTACTCATAACAGCCTTTTCAATCTTTACATCAAAGAACAGCTCTGCTTTTGGAAGCATGCATTCTCTGAAAATCGGAAGTTTTTTGGGAGAAGCCTTGCCAAACTTGTCAAATCCGCCATCAACTTTTTGCAAAATAGCTGTCTGCATATTCCGGCTTGCATAAGTATCACTAACCTGTAAACCACGCATTGCACTGCAAACCGCATTCTTGTTACTGATATTGCGCTCCTTATCATCTTTCAGGCGTAGTGTATGTAGCAGTTCACTTTCTAAACTTGCAGTTAGCTTGTCAATTTCTTTAGCAGCCTGATCTTTCTTCTTTTTTATTACCGAATAAGGCATTATTTGTAATTCTCGAGGCTTTCTTTCCTCTTCCAGCAGCGTTTTAATTATATCCACTTGCTGTTTAATATAACACCAATATTTGCTCTTGATATCCTGTCTTTTCTGCAAAAGACTATACAAAATCGCTGTTCTGAACACGCCTTTTATGCTGCTTCCCGGAACATATAGACTTCCATCAGGCTGCTGAATATGTCTGTTAATATCATTGAGTGTTTTCTTTTTTTCGTTATCCATCAGATTAACTGTTGCCTGTGCTTCTGAAGTTATAACAGTACGAACATCATCTATATCATATCCCTGCATCTGAAGCCATTCCAACAAGCTCTGTTTATCCCTGAAGTTTGCAAGATAGCTTTCATATTTTTCCAACAGCATATGCTTATAAATAAACATATGCCATTGATGCAGATTTAAGAAAAACACCTTCTGCCTTCTGCTATCATACAAATAATCCTTAGCTCCCAACACTATACCGTCAGAAATATTTATAGGTGTAACTACCTTCAGGCACATTTTTGCTGTTTCAAATTGTTTGCTATTCATTTTTTAACCCCACAAACATTCCTATTCCATCACGGTAAACATCATGTGCTAAACCGTCCACAGTCTGCTGCAGCATTTGTCCGCGTAATCTTTCAGGAAAGCATGAGCCTTCCTGCAGCATGTAAATACTATTACGCTTAATATTATCTTTTGCCGCAGATGAGGTAATAAACCCACCACGCTTAATCAGCTTATAGCTTCCCTGCTTAACCACTGCCAATTCATCAGAACGTGGACAAACAGGAGCGAGGCACATTTGATACTTACTTTTTTCGTTATACAGCATCAGTGCGATGGCAGTATCATCGTCATAGACACCACCATCATCAAACAGCTCCAATTCATCATCAGCCAGTTCGAATTTACCATAGCCACTGCTACGCTTGCCACCTATGCCACTATAGCCAAGACTAAGCAACAACTCCTTGATCAAAGTAAACTCTTCTTCATGTTCAACACCCAGTATGAAATACAAGCCGGAGTGCTCACTGAATACGTAACTGCCCACATAATATGGAAGCGGTTTTTCCTCACGCAACGCAACTCTTCCGGCAACAAGCGGCGCTGCAAACTCAGGCACAGCAAACTGTCTATCACCGCTACCGGACTCCAGCAAACTATTAATCTGCGAAGTACGTATATATGTTGATTTTTTCTGCTTTTTCAGCTTAGTAGCTAATTGTTTGATTTCCTCAAAGCTTTTTGCGGACTGTTGCTCTTCTTGCTCTAGCTTTAGCAACGGTTTTGGTAAGTAAAAATATAAATCATCATCAGCAGTACGCCAATAGGGAAATAAGCTGGAAAAAACTATCTTTCCTTCTGCTGTTTTTTTCACCAACTTTTCTACTGCATCACTCCCTTTATTTGCAGCTTCATTACACAAGGCTGCAAACAATGTATCCGCACTGCATTGAATTGAAAACTTATCCAAACCGCCGCCATTGGCAGTGTCACCGAAATGTACCGGTGTCAAAAATTTCAAGGTAAAAATATAATACATCATCATGCATCAATCCTTAAACAAATCCTCATAGGCTGTTAAATCTAAATCCGGCTTACCAATAGCCCGCAACTTAATATCATGTAATCTTACCCTGCCATATCCACGAGAACCATGTCCGCCAAGATAATCGTTAGCCAACAGTTCAAAACCTTCAGCCAAGGTTTCTAAATCTTCTTGTACATCCTGCAGATTTTCAACATTATAAACCAGCTTAAAGTCAAACTCCGCTCCTGCCGGTACACGTTCAATCTGACGTGGATTAGCTACACCACTGGCTCTGTTAATAGTATTTTCGAATTTAACCTCACCAATGTAAGTGTCTGTTTCTATCGCATTGAAATTGTTTTTAGTATCCTCCGTTACAAACAAGTCAAAAAACTGCAGACGAGCCGGCATAGCATAATTTTTGCCGCTGGCACCAAACAAGCGTGCTACAATTTCATTATCATCAGCAACCTTATTTAAAACATAACCATCACAATTTATCTTTGCCAGCAAAGTTCTAATCTTGCCTTTTAAAGAGCTGCCAGGAATAATTGGCGCATGACTAAACGGATCACGGATAAAGGGGCTGTCTACTGCACCAATCGGAGCAAAGTCACTGCTTCCGCCAATATGCATACCTGTCAGTACCTGTAAAATACCTGATAGAACTATTTTTCCCTGCAATGGCTGTTGTTGTCTTTTCTGTTCTTCCATCATTAATCCTTACCTCCTAAAAACTTATGATATGCAACGAGTGCTTCTACATATTTAGTGAATTTCACAAATCTAGCTAAACTATCGCCAATACTATCGATAATAATATCCAGCTTTGAAACTGTCATAAATTGTTTTACAGCGGCTGTTCTTCCGGCCTGATAGAGCAAATTAACCTTTAAAAATTTAATTTCAGCAGTCAATTCTTTAGATAAAGCTTCAGCACCTTTGTTTTTTGCCTTATAAAGGTCAACTTTATTGCGCACAACATTTACTGCTGTCAAAAACTTTCTGATTTGCGAGGTGGTAACATCAATTTTAGTATTATCGTATCTATCTTTATATTGCAGCCCTTTAATTGCTTTTTCTGCCTCAGTTACAACATCAAAATTTTCAAAATCAAATTGTTGTCCTTTTTTCTGCATATTAGGTCTGCTATTCTGCGCATACCCGGCTTTGACAAGTTGTTCCCGCATATTATTAACCATCATGCATCCTCCTTCGTATCACGAATATAATAAATAATTAAGTCTAGAGCTGTCCGTAACTGTTTTCTGGCATCAGCATCTTTAAACCATTTATACATCTGCTGACTGAATTCATTGTAGCACTGCTGCAACTGTACCGAGGCTTTTTCCGGCTGCATACGTCCAAGCGTATAGGCAAATCTTGCCAGATTCATGTTGTCATCCTTTTCTTCCAGTAAATTCAGCAGTCTATAAAGCATAGCTTTGCCAGCCTTCAATTTATTATTGTCAATAGTATCTATATTCAGGTGCTGTAAAAGAAATTGCAGCTTTTCCTTACAAACCTTATCGGTAAACGTTGTCCAGTCATAGATATGTTCACAGCATAAACCGCTTTCCGCATTTTTCTGTTCCGTTTCAAAGCCAAATAAAGCAATGCTGTTTTTCATTTTGTTGCTACTCTTAGCTGCACTCTCCAACATACCGGTAATTTCAGCCATCTTGCTTATCGGATATCCATGACTGAACATTGCCAATCCTGCTGA
>NZ_FR892824.1:4012-11112 GCF_000434895.1 Phascolarctobacterium succinatutens CAG:287 | reverse complement strand
CTGCTGAAAAACTCAATTTGCCATTAGTAAACCTTGTAAAAGCTCGTCTTATATCTACAGCAAGCTCTATAAGCTCATCCCATGCTCCCACAATGAACATATCATCACCGCCGGAATATACAACATGAACTTTTCTCTGCACCGGCTTTTGTAAGCCATATAAGCTGAATTGCTGCTGATTAATGTTTTCAAAACCATTCAGCTCACCTCTGCAAAGCTTACCTACTGCCAATTTAAAGAACATACCTAAATCTCTGGATAAATCAGCATATCTTGACAATGTAGCATATTTTTCCGATTCTTCTTTACCATAACGGATAAAGCCACCGATAAAAGCGGCACCTAAATTATCTACATCCGCACGTAAAACGCCTAAACGCTTAATACCATGCCCACCATCGCAACATTGTTCAGCTAAATCTTCAAACTCCATAACAGCACCTTTATCATTAGTGCTGTAATAATCAGCCAACCATAAGCGTGTACCGATATTTCTACCTGTCAAAGCTTTGTTTTTACTATAAATACGTAACAGGCTAGTGCTGTTTTCTTCCAGTTCTTTTTCATCCATGACAGCTAAAAACAGCGGCTTATTGTAACCAAATAACTCCAGTTCTTCACCAACAGCTTTGCTTAAAACAGCAAAATGTCTATTAGATTTAAAAAGCTTTTCTCCCAACTGAAATAGTCCTTTGCAAGTCGGACAAATATCACCTGCATCACCATTCGCAAGTAATTTTTTACTGGACATATGACAAACAGCGCATTCTCTGCTGCCATCAATATTTTTATTATAACTGCTGTCACTATCAAAGAGCTTTGCCAAATTTTGAATATCATAGCGACATAGCTTATCTTGATTTAATTTTTTACTTACAGCAGCAAATACATTACGTTGCATGCCTGAATTCTGCAAGTCAGAAGCACTGCAGGGAGCAAATCCCATTGCCATATACAGCTTTGTACCAAATTTTTCCAATAACCATTCATTGCAGGCATTCTGTATTTTCTTCAAATTGTCTTTTGTAGTATCCGTATTAGCAGCTAAAAGATAGAAATGCCCACCGCCTGTATATAACAGATTAGCTCTGCTCAAGCCAAGCTGCTGTAAAATCTCATCAATATAATTCTCCATAAAAATTTCTAAATAGAAAGAGCGACCTCTTAGAGATTTTAAAGCACCCTTACTTGGTACAGTATAAATAAAATCTTGTATTCCAGAAAAATCTCCTGATACAAGCAAAAATGTATCCTGTTTTCTAAATTCACTATTACCGGATTGGTCATAGCAGTATTTTTTATAATCTTTAATCTTATTTGCTAAAAAATATTCATACATACAAGAGGCAAGCGCTGCTGTTACCTTAGAATGAATATATAGCGAAATATCACAAACTTCATTTTTATTCGTACTGGATGGTACGTAACTCATGACATCCTCCAAAATGCGCAATAGTTCGCCATTACTCATATCCAGTATACCGGCACGTTGAAAATTACTTTCCAATACATTTACAAGCTCTTCATACTTGTCATCTGAAGCATAGCACATTTCCGTTGTCGGATAATTAAATTTATCCGAAGGATTCAGCCCACGTAAATAATATTTGCTAACCGGATTACTGGTTTGTTCTCCAAAAATATTAAACACACTTTGCAAGCAAGACTGTGCATCAAAGCCACGGTCAACACCCTCATCTTCACGCTCGCGTCTGTCGGCTGCAGCAGCAATATTATCAGCCTCATATACAATATAGCTAAAATCATCAGCTAAAAGTTTTGCTGTTTTCAAAGCTTTAGCATGGTGTAACCGCAAACAACGTAAAACCTGCTCTGCTTCCGGAGAATTATCCATATACTTTTTTAAAAAATTTGCTCCAGCATTAGAGTGATTCCCCAAACTATGGTCAGCACGCAAACACATCTTGCCTATGTCATGCAACAAGGCAGCCTTAATTAATACATCTATTTCCGCCACTCAAAATCCCCCTTTCGGAAAATCAACTTTATATAACAAACGTAAGAAAAAGCTATTTATATAATTCTACAATATTTTTTAAAATCCTTTTAGGAAATTTTGGTGCGCATTCTCTTCATAACGAAAATTTAATATTTTCAGGTGTTTCTTCTATATCTATTAATCTTAGCTCCGACATTTCTCAATCACTCTTCTAATTGGTTTTATCATCCTCACCAATATCCGCATACACTTCTCTTTATACAAAACTCTGCATTTACAATAACTTTAGTTTTTTAAAGTTATTCTTTTGTATATTGTTGCATTTGCAGTTGACAAGAAGAATTTTCGCTTTGTAAAATAAATTTAAGAGGAGTATTTTTCTTTTTATTGCTTTGACGGAGGTGAAGCCATGTTACGAAAATTATCAGCCGTTTTTTTACTAATACTGACCTCACTTGGATTTATAGCAGGCAAGGTCAACGCCGCTAATGAGCAAGCAAAGCAAGAGGTTGTTTTCGCCGACGCCGGCTGGGACAGTGTCAAATTTCACAACGCTGTTGCCGGTTTCATCGGCACTCACGCCTATAACATCACGCCTAAGATTATCAGTGGCTCTACACCTATCATCCAGACGGCGCTGCTCCGCGGCGACGTAGATGTGCATATGGAGCTGTGGACCGATAACGTGCCTACCTTTGAAGCTGACATGAAAACCGGCAAGCTGCTCAACCTGGGCATCAACTTTGATGATGATAAGCAGGGCCTTTATGTTCCCCGCTATCTTATTGAGGGTGACGCCAAGCGCGGCATCAAACCTCTCGCTCCGGATTTGAAAACCGTCAAAGACCTGGCACGCTACGCACATCTTTTCAAGGATCCCGAAGATCCCACAAAGGGACGTCTTTACGGTGCTATTCCCGGCTGGAGCATTGATAAGATACTTTATTTGAAATATGAAGCTTACGGCTTAAACAAAAATTACGTCTACTTCCGTTCCGGCAGCGAGCCGGCGCTGAACAGCGCCTTCCTCGCCGCCTACACTAAGGGAGAACCGATGGTAGGCTACAACTACGAGCCGACCTGGCTCACCGGCAAGCTGGACCTCGTTCTGCTGCAGGACGAGCCCTACAATGAAGTCGGCTTTCAGCGCGGCCTGACGGAGGCACGCTCTGTTCCCGTCTGCATCGTTGCCAACAAACAGCTGCAAAGCAAAGCACCGGAGTTTGTTGCCTTCCTGCAAAAATATCACACCACCAGCGCACTCACCGCAGAAGCACTGGCGCACATCGCAGATACCAAATGCACCTATGACGAGGCTGCCATCTGGTTCATGCAGCGCCACCCCGAGCTGCTTGCACAGTGGCTGCCTGAGGATAAGCTGCAAAGCATCAACAAAGCACTCAAAGGCGATAATGCTGCTGCAGCCAACTGGCTTCTTAGCTTTCCCGAAGAAGTTCAGGTGGACTGGACTAAGCCCATCGACAATTTCGTCAACTACATCAACACCACCTACGCCAGCTTCTTCAATAAGGTGAAGGATATTCTTACCTGGTGCATTCTTTCTATCGAACGATTGCTGAACTTTATTCCCTGGTGGCTGACTATCATCGCTATCGCTGCCTTGGGCAAGGTGCTCACAGGCAAGCTGTCGCGCGGTATTATCTATAGCCTTGGACTGTTCGCCATCGGTGCCTTCGGCTACTGGAGCATGATGAACGAAACACTGGCAGTAGTTATTTCCTCGGTTATCATCTCGCTGCTTTTAGGCCTGCCCATCGGCATTCTTGTGTCCACCAGCAGGCTGGCAAACCGCCTGCTGCGTCCTTTGCTTGACGCAATGCAGACCATGCCCACCTTTGTCTATATGATTCCTGCGGTTATGCTGCTTGGTCCCGGCAAGGTGCCTGCAGTTCTTGCTACCGTAGTTTATGCCGTCGTGCCCGTCATCCGCTTAACCAGCCACGGTATCCAGCAGGTTGACCCCAATGTTGTCGAAGCCTCCGCTGCCTTCGGTGCTTCGCGTTGGCAAACTCTGTTCAAGGTGCAGATTCCACAGGCTATGCCCACGATTATGACCGGCATCAACCAAACTATGATGATGGCTGTAGCGATGGTTGTAACCTGCGCGATGATTGGTGCCAACGGCCTAGGCATGGAGGTGCTGATTGCCATTAACCGTACCGAATCCGGTCGTGGACTCATCGCCGGTATTTCTATCGTTATTATTGCGATTATCATTGACCGCCTGACGCAAAGTCTGGCTGACAAGAAAAAGGAGGGAAAATAAATGACTGTACCCGTATTACAAGTAAAAAACCTGTACAAGCTGTTTATTCCTCTGGAGCATTCGCAAAACGAAAAAAAGGCTATGACCATGCTGGAGCAGGGCGCTTCCCGCACCGAGGTGCAGGAAGCTACTGGTATTACCGCAGGTCTTATTGATATAAACTTCACAGTCAACAAGGGCGAGGTATTTGTCCTCATCGGTCTTTCCGGCAGCGGCAAATCCACACTTATCCGTTGCCTGAATATGCTGAACCCGCCAACCTCAGGCACAGTTTACCTTGAAGGTGATAATATTACCAATTTCAGCAATAAGCAGCTGCAAGAGCTGCGCCGCACTAAGGTAGCAATGGTGTTCCAGAACTTTGGACTTATCAGCAACCGTAATGTTTTGGAAAATGCCTACTACGGATTGGAGATTCGCGGCGTACCGCTGAAGGAGCGTACCGAAAAGGCTATGCAGATGCTGGAAATGGTTGGCCTGCAGGGCTGGGAAAAAACGCGCATCAGTGCGCTTTCCGGCGGTATGAAGCAACGCGTAGGTATCGCCCGCGCACTTGCCAACGATCCCGATATCCTGCTGATGGACGAAGCCTTTTCCGCCCTCGACCCCTTGGTACGCAACGATTTACAGTTCGAGCTGTTGCGTATTCAGGAAAAAACAGGTAAGACCATTGTTTTTATCACCCACGATATCAACGAAGCCTTCCGTCTAGGAACACACGTCGGCATTTTGCGCGACGGCCGCATGGTGCAGATTGGTACGCCGGAGGAAATGATTACCAATCCCGCAGATGACTATGTGCGCAGCTTTATTAACAATGCCGATTCCAGTAAAATTTTTACTGTGCGCAACGTTATGAGCACGCAGACATGTATAGTGCGCAATATCGACGGTGCTGCCGTTGCTCTGCGCAATATGAAAAACAGCGGCGTATCCAGTGCCTACGTAGTTGATGAGCATCTGCGTTTTATCGGTATTATCACATTGGATAGCGCTATGCAGGTGCTTTCCGGCTATACGACCTTTGAGAAAAGTATTCTGCGCAACGTGCCAGTGATAGATAATCTTGATACACCCGTAGCAGATATTATGCCGCTTTCGGCAAGCACACCCTTCCCTCTGCCCGTAATTGACGAGAACAAACTATTTTGCGGTATTGTCACCAAGGCTTCCGTAATATCCTCCTTTGTCACCAACTGAACTCTCATCCTCCCGCAAACAGCAAAAAAGCTGATGCTCCGGCAGTTACCTGCCTTAGCATCAGCTTTTTACTTGCATTTATTATTCAACATGTACAACGTTAGTTGCCTGTTCGCCACGGTCACCCTGGATAACGTCAAATTCTACATTCCAGCCTTCTTCCAAGGTTTTAAAGCCTTCGCTTTTAATACCGGAGAAGTGAACGAACAAATCCTTGCCGCCTTCTCTTTGGATAAAACCATAGCCCTTTTCTGCATTAAACCATTTAACTTTGCCTGTCATCTGTAGGCCTCCCTAATTACTATTTGAGCCTTTAAAACTCACTTAGCTTATTATAGCCTATATGTACAGGAAAAGCAAATATTTGTCTGAATCTTTATAATTTTATTCTGCAATGCGAGCTTGCCATGTCTGCAGCAAAGCGAGCTTCTGCTCCCGGCGCAGCTTTTTTATGGCACACTCGCGCCGCAAAGCCGCTTCCTTATCCGGCAGCTCTTCGCTGTAGACCAGCTCCAAAGGACCGCGTCCACGCGTATATTTGGCGCCGCGTCCGCTGTTATGCATTGCCAGACGGTGCTCCAGATCATTGGTCCAGCCTGTATATAAGCTGCCGTCCTTGCAGCGCAGCATATATACAAACGCCGCCATTTATTTTACAACCTCTACCTTTTCCATGGTCACAGCTTCGCGCGGACGGTCACGGAAATCAGTCGGTACTACGCCAATCAGGCGAACAACATCCATGCCTTCAACAACCTTGCCAAAAATTGCATGGTGGCCGTTCAGCCAGGGAGTCGGTGCCAAAGTAATGAAGAACTGGCTGCCGCCGGTGTTCGGGCCTGCATTAGCCATGGACAGAATGCCCTCGTCGTCATGCTTCAGTCCTTCACCGAACTCGTCTTTAATCTTGTAGCCGGGGCCGCCCATACCGCTACCGGTCGGGTCACCGCCCTGAATCATAAAACCGTCGATTACACGGTGAAAAATAATACCGTCGTAAAAGCCTTTTTCTACCAGCTCGATAAAGTTTTTGGTAGTCAGCGGAGCCTTGTCCTCAAACATTTCGGCAACGAAAACACCTTTATTAGTCATAAATTTAATTTTTCTGTTTTCACTCATTGATATTTACCTCCAAAATAGCTTTAAAATACTTCATGCTTCAGCAACGCAACAAACAGATAGATACCGCAGCCTGCCGCAGCACCTACAGCCGGCATCAAAGACGGTACGATAGCATTGCCATGCAAAAATGTCAGACTGAACAGCATCATGCAGAAATAACCCTGCATGGTCTGCAAACGCTTCGGCAGCAGACGCTTGCCGTTTTTGTCACCCTTGGACTTCACGTAATCTGCCACGCGGATTTCCGGCAGGAAAAGAATGAAGGCCAGAGCCATGATAATAATATTGCTCATGGACAGCTCATTGGCAACGGTATCATACTTAGCAAAAATCAAGCAAGCCAAAGAAATACCTGCCAGATAAAGACTGCGGAAGTAACCTGCCTGAATTTGGCTTTCCAGAATATAGGCAGCACCGGTCAGCAGAGGGAATACCCACAAGCCCTGCAGTCCGAGCCAGGCAGCACTGCCAATCATAATAACGTTATCAATCAGACGATGTCTGTCACCGGAGCTGCGGGTCAGCATACGC
>NZ_FR892824.1:0-3998 GCF_000434895.1 Phascolarctobacterium succinatutens CAG:287 | reverse complement strand
TGCGGTTCAGCATACGCAGGATAAAGAGCAGCCACAGCATCACCAGGATATTGCCCTCGCCCATAAAATAAGTTGCTATCAGCGTCAGACCGCCGCCGATGAAACCGCCGAGCTGACGGTCAGGGTCAAGCTCCAGAGCCAGCATATAGCTGAAGAGGAAGGATAAAGCATAGCCCAAAGCACTTACTACAGCAGCACCGGAATCCATACCGGTAGAGCATTTCCACAGCGTTACCACAACGGAAATAGCAACAGCGCACATCATCGCAATACGCACCGGCTTTTTGTCAAAGTCAATCGGGCGTCCCAGGCCAAGATACTCGCTTATGCCCGTAGGATCGTAAGCGGCAGGCTGATCACCTGCATATTTATTACTTTGTTTCGACATATCATCACACCTTATCTGTAAGATTTTAACTATTTTATTATACCACAAGTGCAGTGTCTAGTCATTATGTAAAACATATAAAGGTTGGCAGAAAGTCAGAATATAGCAAAAAAGTTTCCCCGACGTAAATTAAATACGCGGGGAAAGCTTTTGACTCATTATAATATTTTTATCAGAAGGTTTCTGCCAGCTCAGCCAGAGTCAGTGCAAAGGCTGTAGTTCTGGGAACTGCGGTGTTCAAATCTACAGATTCATGGTCTGTATGCTCATCATAGTTTTCTACGCCCAAAGCATCCAGCGTCGGTACGAACTTCGCTGTGCGGTTGCCGTCGGTGAGTCCGCCTGCTACCCATTCGTTTACCTCAGCACCGTATTCATCTTTAACGATGCGCTTATACACATCAACCATCTTCTGTGCCTGCGCAGTTTTCTGCATCGGACCGGTAACAATGCCGCCGGTAATTTTAATGCTGGTGCCGGGGATAACAACCTTATCTGCCAATGCCTTAACCTCAGCATCAATGCGCTGCTGTTCTTCAATCGTAAAGCAACGGATATTTACCTCGCAGAAGGCATCACCCGGAATAACGCTGATTTTGTCATTGGTAGAACCGATTACGCCAACATTGACGGTATTCTGTGGAATAAACTGACCTGCATCAACAATGCCGCGCGCCTTCAGCGCTGCTGCCGTATAATCCTCCGGATTCCCCGGCATGGGGCTGGCAAGCTTCTGCAGCTCGGTAATCGTGTATGCCAGCTGGTGAATAGCGTTGGCGCAGGATTGAGATGCGTTGCCGTGGTGTCCGCCCTTACCGGTAACCTCAACGCGATATTTGGCATTGCCCTTGCGCTGGGTAACAATGCCCCAGTTCGGACGGGCAACGTCCATGATAATCGCAAAATCGGACTGCTGCGACAGCTCTGCCACGATATCCTCGGCAGTCTTGCTGCCACCTTCTTCTTCACCGTTGGTGTAATAAATAATTTCCTTAAAATTATCAAAGCCTGCAGCCTTCAAGGCTTCCAAGCCATATATAACCTCTACAACGGTAGCCTTGTCATCACCCACACCCGGTCCCCAGGCAAAGTTATTCTCGTCAACACGGAACGGACGACGTGCAGCTTCACCCTTTTTAAATACTGTATCGACATGGGCAACAAGCAGAATCGTGTATTTGCCTGTTCCCTTTAAGCGGGAAATCAGATGGCAGGCTCTGTCATTATATCTGAACTCCGTGGCAGCACCGATAGCTGTCATTTTTTCAGCAACAAATTTATTTGCTGCCTCTGTGCCCTCTCTGTCACCATTACCGGAATCAATATTTGTCAAGGCTTCCAAATCCTTCACATAATCCTCATAATGCTCGGCAATATACTTTTTTACGGCTTCTCTCATTTTCTTACCCCTTTCGTATTCGGAATCATAGTTATATTTATTCGTTAGGGTGTGTAAAAAATCCTGCCACAGGAGATTTTTTTAAGTTGATAAAGTGAAAAGCAACAGCCATTACTGACTGTTGCTTTGCCAAACTTTATATATTTTTCAGTGAGTGCCGTCTACGATGGTGATACCTGCTTCCTGCAGTTCATCGATAATCGCTTTAATTTTAGGACAGAGATGCTTTTCGCCATTGGCATCCTTTTTGTGCGTGCAGTGGCTGATATGCAGCGCATCCAGCTCCAGAGCCTTCATACGTTCAATTTTTTTACGGATACCTTCCTGGTTTTCCAGCATGGAATCGCCACAGCCGTTACAGGTCCACATCGCCATCAGGCGCAGCTCTTCATCTCCATACTGTGCAAAAGCTTTGTCCTTTTCATAAAAAGCACGCAAGCAGCCTGCTCCCGCACAGGATGCGGAGGTTTTCAGGCAGCGCAGAATTGCTATTTTCTTCATAATATATTCCTCCAAAAAATAACTTGCAGGCATTTGTAGCCTCGCTGTTTATTTGATTTTAGCATTATTGAGGAGGGTTGGCAAGTAAATCATACTTAAATCATGTGCTTTGTTGCTTGGTGCTCACGTCAAAAAGAGGACGGTGCGCACCGTCCTCTTTTAATTTATGCATATGCGATTTTTTGCTTTTCAGCGGATTGACGTAAAGCCAAATTAGAAAGTGAATACTACTTGGCTCCACAGAGTGTTAATATCGGAGTGGTTCCATTTGTCTTCCAGGTCATAGTATTCAACAGCACCAACGATGTTCTTAGCGAAGGTGTAGTTAGCGCCTACCATGTAGCCTTTGAAGCCATGGTTGCCGTATGCACCGTTCATGGTGTGAGCAACAACGGTGGAACGAGCTTGGTCATAGTATTTGCCGTAAACGCCGAAGGAACCTTCTTTAGCAGCTTTAGCACCAGCATAGGACAGACCGATAACGAAAGCATCGTCATCACCATAGATTTCTTGGTCAGAATCCATGTAGTTAGCAGTCAGGTTCAGGTCTTTAGCCAGATCAAATGCTACGCCAACATTCCAGATCTTGTTGTCATCCCATTTTTCGGAGAATGCACCATCAGTGAAAGTGCCATCTTTGAATACAGTGTAACCAGCGGTTGCAGCTACAACGCCAAATTTAGCGTCAACTTTTGCACCGTAAACATTATCATATTCGAGATCTACAGTAGAGCTCAGAGCTTTACCTTGGTCAGTCGGTTTAGCATAGAAACCGGTTACTTTAACGTCTTTGCCATAGGAAGCAACAACGCCGTCAGCACGGGTGTCATACAGGTTGCCATCAACCAGATTCAGCGGCAGACGACCAGCTTCAACAGCTAAGCCACCGATTTTACCATCAACATAAGCGCGTTGGAAATCAGTTTTCTCATCGCCAGCGTTGTTTTTCAGGTTTTGTACGTTTTGCAGCATGCCGGTGTAGGTCCAATCATCATTGATTTGGCCTTTTACCCAGATACGGGAACGCAGACCGGTTTTGTAACCGTCTTCATCATAGTCAGCATAGTTGTAACGGATGTTGCCGGTAATTTTTACATTGTCAGCTTTTTTCTCCAGGTTAGCAACGCGAACACCCAAGTTGTCCAGCTCGTCAGCAAATTCAGCAGCCAGTTTGTCAACATTAGCGCCTTTTGCCATTGCTTTAGCAACGATTTGAGCCATTTCATAACGAGTCATCAGCTTGTCGCCACCGAAGGTGGAGTCGCCGTAGCCTTCGATTACGCCAGCAGCAGCCAGTTTGTTGATGCTGTCATAAGCCCAGTGGCCAGCAGGTACGTCAGAGAAGGGGTTAGCAGCGTAAGCGGAAGCGGTTACGCCAAGAGCCATTGCCATTGCGAGAACTAAAGATTTTTTCATTTTCTTTTCCTCCCTTAGGAAATCCGGCAGTATTGTCGACTGCCAATTTTTATTTTTACAAATCACCCTAAGGGAAACTTCAGTAAAGTCTGTGCAAGAGTTGCCTTGTTTCCTCTGTACTTCTTTGCCGGTATCCACCGCGGGCAATTTATAAACGTATTCAACACAGCAAGAGGAGGAAATGCAGATTGCAAAATCCTTAGTACTGTCATAAAGCAATCTGCAAACTCTTGCTGCTGATTCCATTATAATACAGATGTCCCCCCCCGTCAAGACTTATTGTCTGAAAAAATT
>NZ_FR892823.1 GCF_000434895.1 Phascolarctobacterium succinatutens CAG:287 | reverse complement strand
TCAGATACCGGAGGATTTTGCATGATCCAGGATTTTCGGCGGAACAAGGCCGGTGCTGCCAATTACTGCACCTAAAATCAAAGACCAAATAGTAGCGCTCAGACCGGTATATTTTCCGATAACGAATGCCAGCCAACTGAAGAAGGCTGCGATAGTCAGAGAAGCAAAAGGACCATAGAATTTTTTGTGTTTTTCAAAGAAGGTTTCTTTAGGAGCTGCACCGCCATGCACCTCTTCCTTCGGTGCATAAGGATTAACACCGGTACGACGGAATTCCGCCAATGCTTCCTTAGCAGCACGCAGGCCAAAGTAAGAAGCAACAGGAGTACCAAAGAATTTTTGCACAGCGTACAAAACAGTACCCAAAGCAGCAGCCATAGCAAAGCCTTTATCCATAGCAGCGCTGGTCATAATCTGAGTAGCAACGATACCGCCGTTGATAATAGGAATGCTGACAATAGTTTCCTGATAGCCGATTACGGGAATCAGCACAACGCTGCCGGCAATCAAAACAATCATGGATAAAACAGCAACTGCAACTGTACGCCATTCAGCAATCAGCTGCTTAATATTCAAGCTGGTACCCATGCTGAATACCACGAAAATCAAAG
>NZ_FR892822.1:35005-73720 GCF_000434895.1 Phascolarctobacterium succinatutens CAG:287 | reverse complement strand
CTTACGTTCAGTGTTGCTTTCTTGACCGTGATAACACCTGTAGCGTTATTTACCAGCTCGTAGTTGCCAAGCTCATTGCCTAACAGCTCTGCTCCTGTTACAGCCACGTCCGCCTTATAGGTTCCGGCGTCCGCAGTGTCGCGGTCGCCCTTGTTGGCTGCATACTCTCCGTCAGCTTTGTAGC
Organism: Phascolarctobacterium succinatutens CAG:287; assembly: GCF_000434895.1. GTDB lineage: Bacteria > Bacillota > Negativicutes > Acidaminococcales > Acidaminococcaceae > Phascolarctobacterium_A > Phascolarctobacterium_A succinatutens_A. The sequence continues at coordinate 73,536 of NZ_FR892822.1, read as the reverse complement.
TTACGCTTGCACCGTCCTTCAGGCTTACTTTATCGCCGTAGACGATGCTGTTATCCTGCAGGCTTACATTGCCATCTGCTTTCAGACCTTCCTTGCTGCCGTAGGTCGTGCTGGCGTTGATGTTGTTCAGGTAAATCTTCTTCGCATTTACCTTCGAATTGCCTGCGGTTACTTGGATATCGTAGTTCTTGGCGAAGTTTGTTACACCATCAGCAACAATGCCGTTTTCTACTACGTTCCACTTGTAATCGCCTTTGTTGTTGGTCTTGCTATTGTTGTCTACAAGACCACCATCAGTGATTGCATCTTTGTTGAGGCTTACAGTACCTTTATCACCGTTGACAAGTGCGTCATGATTCTTGATACCATAGCTTGTGCCATCAGTGAAGCTGGTATCGCCATAGGTACGTACTACGTCGTTCAGGCTTACGTTCAATGTTGCCTTGTCTACATACGACTTACCATTTGCATTCACTACCAAATCGTAGTTCTTATTCAAGCCTGCATTTGCAACTTCTACAGTACCACTCCAGGTATAGTCGCCATGGTCATTCGTTACCCTGTCGCCTGTTACGCCAGCAATTGCGCCATCACTATTAACTTTTACCTTAAAGTCACTGGCATCATAGTTATCGCCGTTTACCAGACCGGTGATGTTGCCTGCGCTGTAACTGCCACTGGTAATCTTTGCATTGCCATAGGTGCGGTATACGTCACTCAGGCCAACATTCAGCTTTGCCTTGCCTACAACAGACTTGCCATCTTCTTTCAATTCCAGCTTATAGTTATTCTTCAGTGCTGCATTGTCTGTTGTTAAATCACCGCTCCAGGTATAACCGCCAGCATCGTTCGTTACCTTGCTGCCGCTTACGCCAGCAATTGCGCCGTCACTAGTTTTGTTTACTGTGATTGCGCTTGCGTCATAGCTGTCGCCGTTTACCAGACCAGTGATATTACTTGCGCTGTAACCGCCGCTAGTAATCGTTGCATTACCATAGGTGCGTACAACATCGTTCAAGCTTACCTGCAAGGTTGCCTGCTTAACCACAGAAGCACCACCATCAACAACCAGCTTGTAGTTTTGCTTAAGCTTATCGTTCACTGCAGCTACATCGGCATTCCACTTATAAGTATCAGCATCATTGGTTACCTTGCCAGTGCTTGTGCCAGTCAACGCGCCATCGCCGGTAACAGCGCCTATAGTTACATTGCCGACACCATAATTATCGCCGTTGACATTACCAGTCAATCCGTTAACGCCATATGCTGTGCCATTAATCAACGCTGTATTACCATAGGTGCGCTCAACATCTTTCAGCTGAACGTGCATTTCTGCCTGGTCAACTGTAATGCTGCCTGTAGCGTCATTAACAAGCTCATAGTTGCCCAACTTATCTACATCGCCGGTAAGCACTGCATTATCAATCTTCAAGCTGTTATCATATGTGCCAGCATCCGCAGTATTACGCTCTCCCTTATTAGTCGCATAGCTGCTGCCATCCTTCACATTAACGACGGCACCGTCAGCCAGCTTGACATCATCACCATAAACAATAGCATTTGCCAAATCCTTAATGCTTACCACGCCATTGATATGGTTATTAATAGCATCACTGCTACCGTAGGTCAGATTAGCATTAATATCGTTCAGGGAAACCTTGCGCGCCAAAACATTAGATACGCCATGAACTGTCGTTGTTGTATTGCTTACGCCATCATTTATGAATTCATAATTGCCTGTAAGGCTGTCATCAAGCTTAACGCCTGCCTGCCACTCATAGGTTCCCTTATTCTTAGTACGCTTTTCATTCCCAGCAGTAATAATAATACCTTCATCCTGGCTGTTTTGGATTGTATCCTGCGAATCAGTGATAGTCACCTTGCCATCCAGCTCTGCCTTCATAGCGTCGTTGAAGCCGTCAAATCCATTAATGCTCAATGCATAGTCATGGTTTTTCAGCAAATCGCCATACGTTCTGTTAACAGTATTACCGGTAACATTCAGCACCTTTTTGGTAACAGTAATATCACCCACGGTAAAGTCATAGCCCAAATTGTTGGGACCTACGTCGCCGCCGCTGGCAATCTGCCCGGACCACAGCCAGCTGCTGTAGGTGCCAACGTTCTTCAGAGCTTCGCCCTGCAGCAGGCTGTTGTTGTTCTTATAAGCTGCAAAGGCATCGTTGTCCGGATCATTTGTAGTCAGCTTGCCGTTTTCAATCCAGCCGTGGATATCAAGATGATTTGTCGCATCATAAACCCAACCGTTCTGCAGGTCGCCATCTACCGTAACCTTAGTCAGGAACACCTTCAGCAGCGGGTTAGTGCGTTTATCATAAAGCTTCCAGGTTGTATCCTTATCATCAAAATCATAGCTGTCCAGCTTCTTGGCATCGTTACCGTTTTGCAGTGTTCCGTCTTCCTTAATGATATAGCTATTTCTGACAGTGCCACCATTTACGTTTGTTACGTTGGTGTTGCGATTTGCTGCATAGCCATAAATATTGCTTACCTGGCCTGCATTGCTGCCCACAATGTTTGCCACATTGCTATTGCCTGCTACCGCAGTAGTGCTATAAGCGTTGCTCAGTTGGCCTTCAGCCGTATTACTGCCAACGATACCGCCGACATTGCTAGCGCCGCTGATTGCACCGCCATCGGTATAAGTATAATTATAAAGCTTTCTGCCATTAGCATCAGTTGCGCCTGTTTCGGTCTTGGTTACTGTTACTACGCTGTTGAACACCTGGTCCAGCGTGCCGCTGTTAGTACCGGCAATGCCGCCGACGTTGCTGCTTTGCTCTGCCTTGACCACACCGGTGTTATAGCCTGCCGTCAGCGTGCCTCTGTTATTGCCAAGCAGACCGCCGATGTTTTCTCCTGCAAACGCTGTAATAGTACCGTTTGTTGCATTATAGGAGCCTGCCTGAATCGTACCATTATTGTAAATCTGATACTTATAATAATTGTTCTTATCATCGCGACCACCAGTGATAACACCATGGTTAATACCAATGATGCCACCGACATTTGCTACACCGCTGACATTACCATTTACTCTGTTCATCAGGGAGGAATTGCTGATATTCGCGCCAGTGCCATCTGCCTTATAGCCATTTACGCCGATAATAGCGCCGGTGCCGTTTTCTTCCGTACTTCCTTCAATAGAAGCATTGCCATGCACTTCGCCCTCATTTTTCATGATGACATGGGTAATATCCGCACTGTTTTCACCAATGATGCCGCCAGCACCACCAGCCAAAGCAATAACGGTACCGGAGTTGACAATACCTACGCTTTGTTCGGTAGTACCGGTAATGGCCACTTCATTTTTGCCGATAACGCCGCCGACATAGTTCTTGCCGATAACAAAGCCTTCGTTGCTGTTGCCCATACCCAGGAGCTGGCCTACCTTGTTGCCTTCGCTTGTGTTTCTGCCGACAATACCGCCTACATAGGAAGCCTGCGCAGCGTCCACTCTGGCCCTGTTGGTCGCATTGGTAATGATGCCCACGTTTTCACCGGTAACGCCGCCAAAGAACTGGGCATTAGCTGTAATTGCCGCATTGCCCTTTAAAGCAGTTCTGGTCGCTTCATCAATCACATACAGGTTGATATTGGAGTTGACATTATCAATTTTACCGCTGTTTTTGCCGGCAATGCCGCCGACGTTTTTCCAGCCGTAGATTTTACCGCTATTCACCAGGTTCAGCTGGTTATCTGCGGAAATTTCGCCCTCGTTGACACCGGCAATACCGCCGACATTAGTAATACCGGTAATTGTAGCCTGCGGAGAATTTTCCAGGTTTTTGAGGTAGGAGTCTGCTTTATTATAGCCTACCATGCCGCCGACATTGGTGCAGCCGGTGATTGCGCCAGTATTGCGTCCCTGGTTTGTAGTAGCATGGTCCTGCATACCTACCAGACCACCGACATTTTGGCTGCCTGCGTCACCAATAATCTCTACAGCGTTGGCAACATCGTTCAGCTCCGCCAGCTTGGAATTTGACGCCTGCGTTACATTTTTGCCCGCAACACCGCCGATATTTTCTGAACCATGGATAATACTTTCATTATAAGCATTACTGATTCTGCCTTCATTTGTACCAACAATACCACCGGATGTTTTTGTGTTGCCGGTTTTGCCGGTAACACCATGAGCAGAAACATTGTTAATATTGTATTTATCCGACACCATCTCATTCTTGCCCACGATACCGCCCAGATTAGATGCATATTTATTTTCATCTAGGACACCAGTAGTCACAGCACTGTTGCTTTGGACGTTGTCGATTGTGCCACCCTTATCTGCATTTGTACCATTAACGCCCGCAATACCGCCTGCTACAGTACCTGCACCGGCGATAACGGTGCTCTGGTCATTGCTGTTGCTGATGCCGCCGTAGTTTTTGCCTACAAGGCCACCGATATAACCGCCGCTGCCTTTTATGGTATTACCATAGCCGGAAATGCCGCTGATGCTGCCGCCGTTATTTTCTGCTGCTACAGCACCAACACTGTCACCAATATTATTACCGGTGAATACGGAAGAAGCGATGTTGATGTTTTTAACTACCGCGCCACTGCCCAGCTTGCCAAAAATACCGCCTTTAGCCTGCAAGCCGACAATTGTGTGACCATCACCATCAAACGTGCCTGTAAAAGCTGTATTGCCTCTGCCGATAGTGTTATAGGTGCTCTTGCCATCTGCATCCACCAGGCCGCTGGCATCGATATCATTTTTCAGGATAAAATTATAGCTTAAAGCATTTCTATCCTTTAGGTTTTCAGCCACACGCTGCAGGGAATTCAGCTCCTCGGCGTTGCTTATCCAGGCATAAATAATATTGCGGATATTGTCTCCTTTATAAGTAGTACCGGCTGATTCCACATACAGGCTTTTCAGCTTATCTATCAACGTGGTAGTTGGCAGGTCATACTTTGCATAATTCAGATTTCCCTTGATGTCGTCAACAGTATAATTATCATCCCAAATATCGAAGGTGATTTTCATTGGTCGCTTGCCATCTGTCAGCTCACTGTTGTTGTTACCATAAATGCCAGTTTCTGCTGTACTATGTGCGCCAATAAAATCATGCAAAGCCTTCACCTTGTCATTTCCCTTCAGCTCACCGCCGATATTGGAAAGGTCCAAAGTAATATCGTTGACATAAACATCGCCGGAGCCATCAGGAACCTCAGCACCGCTCAGATTAATGCTGCCTGCGATTTTAAGGTCGCTGTCAACCAAAATATTGCCACTGCTGCTGACAGTCAGGTTGCCCTTGGTTTCAATCTTGCCCTTTTTATAGTTACCATAAAGCAGGTTGGCGCTACCGCTCATGTGCGTGCCATCAGCCAGTGTTTTTTCCATGGTGCTGATGGTGATGTTACCGGTTTTGGCAGTTGCAGTCTTCAACCGATAAGCATGCGCCATGCCCTGAGAGGTCATTGCCTTAGTTTTGTCTGACACATTATTCTTATCAGGTGCCTGGGAATCACCATAGCCATAGTTAATACCAGGAACAATAACATCGGTTCTTTCTCCCTCTTTGCCCTTGGTAATCAGCTTGCCATAGACAGTTAAATCAGCGGCGTTGATGTTAATGCCATGCTGAAGCGATTTATCCGGATTAAAATGGGAAAGCGCATTATGGTTACCGGTAGATATAACGCTGCCGCTCAGCTCCAAGGAGCTGTTGGTACTTAACACAACATCACTGCCATAAAGCTTGCTGTCCATACCAAAGCGCAAGCCACCCTGCAGGTTATCCTTGGCGTTGAGCTTCAGCACGCCATCGCTGTAAATTGTGCCGCCAAAAATATGCGTGCTGTTGGTAATTTCTACATTGTTCAGAGTCAGACCAGGTGTATAGTTAAGATTTGTTCCTTTATCAAGCAAGCCAAAAACTGCCAGGGAGCCATTGTTCTTCAGGTCCATATCGCTCCAGTTGAAGCTTAAATCCTTTTTGGTGTTGATAATCGTCAGCAGCGGATCATAGGCCGTGCCATACTGCACACTGGCACCGTCATTATCCTTCATAAACGCCTGCCAGTTGTTGCCATCGCTGAAGTAATTATGCGAGCCTGACAGGAAGGCGTTCAGCATCGGCAGGCTGGCATCATTGCTCATACGCCAGTTATCATCATTTGCTCCTTCTATTTTGCCATCCGTCTGTGTGGAAAATCTAAAGTTACTCCACTTGCTCTTATCTGTTAACTTATCATAGTCAATGATCGTAGCTTTTTTTAGCAGGTGTAGACCGGAAGGAGCTGATGTTAAATCAATATAACCATTATTCTCTTGCGGACGGATGTAATAAACATTTTCAAAATCAACAAAAGTACTATTCGTGCCACGATCAAATGCACCTACTATATCCCCTACAAACCCACCGTCGTCAACATAAATATTACCCATGGTGTAGGCGTTACTTATCTTCAACCTGTTGCTAGTGCCACTGTAATTAAAAGTACCACCCAAAATACCGCCAACTTCGTTGTACTTCACATCACCCTTAAAGGAACGTAAAGAGCCAAGGTTATAAGCATTGCTAATACTTAAAGCAGCATTAGAACCGCTGCTCAGATTGCCGCCGCTCAGGTCTACAGAACCAACAATACCACCTACCTGGCTAGGCGCATAATTCTTGTTATATACCGTAATATTACCGGTATTGAAGACATTTTTCAGATAACCACTGTACCAATAACCGGCAATGCCGCCGACAACATTGAAGCCATTGTAAATATCGCCATTGTTATAGCTTTTTTCAACAATGCCGCTCAAGCGTCCGACAATGCCGCCGACATGGCGTCCAAAAGTACTGTAGCTGCTGTCGCCAATCGTACCCTTGTTATAGGTATCGTAAATGATAACACGTCCAATAGCCATTTCAGTACTTTCACCTAGGATGCCGCCCATATTAATTGGTGTAACACTGTTTGCTGCCGCATCATGGCGTGTTGTCTTAATATCGCCTACATTATAGGAGGCAGCAATACTGCCATTGTAGGCAAAGCCGCCAATGCCGCCGATGTTGGCATAACCCGTAACATTACCTGTATTATAGCTGCTGGAAACTGCCGCGCTGGCATAACCGCTTTTACCGGCATCATCAGTAGCTTTACCCTTGATGATTTCCAGTCGCTTATCATCAGTCAGACGGTTCCCATCGCTATCCGTTTTCTTCGGCATGTCAATTTTACCGACGATGCCGCCAACATTGACAGCCTGTGACGTCCGCTTCGACGTATCTGCCGCAGTATGCACATCGCCACGGTTGCCGCCGGCTTCAATACGCACCGGCACACCGTACAGATAGCCTGCTATGCCGCCAATATTACCAGTAATATAAGTTTCCTTATGGGTGATTTCTTGCGTAAAGCTACCATCCTTTTTGATGCCGCCTGTAGCCAAAATATCGCCGCCGTTGTTAATAGCGTTCAGAATGCGGTAATCCTTTTTATTTTTATTGGTTGCATCTGTGGAACCAAAATAGCCGGCAATACCGCCTACGTTCATAGCACCGCGGATATTGCTTTCTACGTTATTGGCATTGGTGATATTGCTGTCTTCAGCACGGCCGACAATACCGCCGACGTTGCCTGCTGCATAATGGTCGAAGCCGCGAGGATCATTATTGTTATTAGCAGTTTTCTTTACCAACGCGGAGCTTACATCCGCTTTGTTGGTTACATCCTTCAGCTCGCTGCCAGCACTGCTGCCCACAATGCCGCCGACGTTGGCTGCACGTACCTCAGCCTTATGAGTGCCGGGAAGGGCTCCATTATTATTCTGCCAACTATTGCCAGTATAATCAGTATGATAAATATAATAGTCAGTAGTAAAGCCGTTAGCTTTGACAACGCCTTCGTTAGAAGCATTAGCAACGGTAGTATTATTGGAAATACTGCCGACGATACCGCCAACATTATAGCCACCCTCAACAGTATTATAGTTAATCAGCGTATTCTTCGTGCCACCAACAGTCGCATTTTCTGCTTTACCAATCATGCCGCCGATATTATACGAATAGTCGGAGCCATTATCTATACCGGTAATTTTACCAATGTTATAGGAGCCCTTGTACTGGACACGGTTTTCCTCATCATTGGACAGCTTGCCGCCGTTCATATAGCCAACCAAGCCGCCAACGTTGGTAACACCGCTGACATTACCGGTATTAGTCAGGTTCGACAGCTCGCTGCTGCGGCTGTCCGGTTGAACAGAACCAGCAGCATCAGCAAAATTATAGTTAAGCTTACGATTACCCTCAGCATAACCGATGATACCACCGACATTGTTTTTACCGCTGACCTTCAGCGTACTGTTGACGCCCTTGACCGTGGTGTTCACCGCATGACCGATAAAGGCACCGGTATTATCGCCGCCCAGTATAGATACGCCGTCATTACCGGCAATCAGCGTTACATTGCCCATGATGGCGCCGTCAGTAAAGCCAAAAAGGCCTGTGGCAGCGTATTTATTATCACTGTTATTTATGCTCAGGCCAAAGATAGAATTATCAAGACCATCAAACTTGCCCTTGAAGGCATTTTCCTTCGTAGTGCCAATAGGAGTCTGGTTACTGCCCGTCAGGTCAATGGAATAGCGCAGGGCATAATGGTCCCCCATGCCCCAACCTGTCTCTTGGCCTATTTTTTCTAATTCCTTGCCGTCCTTAATCCAACGGTAGGTAAAAAATTCCGTAACGGACTGGTTCGGTGCATCAGGATTGCCGGCTTGAACCGTGCCTTGCCATCTATCTCCGGTACCATTATCAGCAAACTCAATATATTTGCCCCATTCTTGGGCATTTTTCGGCGTACTGCTGCCAAGTACAACATCATATTTGCGGTTATCGTTAAAACTCTTGCCATCATAAGGCTGACTGACAATAGTCAAGGCATCAGTCTTGGTGGTATCAAGTCCGCTGAGGCGGTCCATATCAATAACTACACGTTCGCCCTCAAAGACCAGCTTATTGGCGTTGATATAGCCCAGGCTCATCAGCTCGGCGTTGGTCATCGCCTTGTTCTGCTTCAGCGCCTTGGCGATATCAGTATTTTCGTTCCAGGTGTTGATATTATCTATTTTTTTGTTGGCAATATGCAGGCTACCGACATTAATTTCCGCACTGTTGCCAATCTGCACGCCGTTGGGGTTAACAAGATAGATATTGCCGCCCTGCTTATCACCGACATAGGAATTCAGCTTGCCGTAAATCTGCGAGCTTTCGCTGCCGGTAACATAGTTCAGCATATTAAAGTTATCGTGGTCACCACGGATAGTTACGGTAGCATTGGCACCGATAGAAAAGCTGTCCCAGGTGACAATGGCATTTTGCGTCGTCTGGTGCAAATTCATCTGGTTGCCCTGTGCTTTAAAACCACCTTCAATAGTACCGGCAATTAAGTGTCCATTACCGGGAAGCATGTTGTTGGCAACAACGCTGTTGCCTGCTGCGCTGGCAACCCATGGCACCGAAAGCACAGAAAGCATTACAAGGCTGGCCAGACGCGTATTTAAACGTTTATTTAGACTATCCTTTTGTTTCATTTTTTTCTCCCTTCATTTAAGCTGCATATTCAATTATCAATTTATTTTATAAGCCTGCTTTTCCGCACCTTCTCCCTTAGGCACGGAAAAGCACCAGGCAAGATTACTTAAAACATTTTGTAAAGCTGGAACCACATATGGCCGCTATGGTCACGCGGTTCAACCCTATCTCTTTGCGCATTGATTTTGCGGGCATAATCCAATTGAGCATGCCAGGAATTATCCAAATTATAGCGCAGGCCCACGCCCCAACCAGAAAGATGCTGGATAAGAGCAGCATTATGCGATTTTACTGCGCCTGTATCAATAAAGGCTGCAGCCTCCAATCCCTTGATGCCCGTCTGACGGCGAACCTCGGCAGTAGCAGTAAAGCCAATATCGCCGCTGCCATCGCTGGCACCGTAGGCACGCACGCCGTTCATACCGCCCAGGTAGAACATTTCGCTGCCGTCCAGGTTGCGGTTGGCAATTTGGCCACTGAGCTGTACGCGGTAGTTCGTTTTACCATCATAAATAACGTGCAACAGGTCACTTGTCAGCTTATGGTAGTCGCCCTCCAAGGATTTACCACCACCGCTCAAATTACCATACCAGTAAATCAGGCTGTACTGGCTGAAGCGGTTCGGCAGATACTGGCTGCCGCTGATGCCTGCATGGTAAACATTGGCCATTTTCTCAGTGGTCAGCTCTATTCCTGCCAAGCCTGCAGCCTTCAACTGCAGTCTATCCTTAATCTTACGGTGATCATAGCCATAAATCGCCGTCACGCGGTTCATGCGGTCGCGGTATACAGGCGTCAGACCGTAGAAGCTGAAGCCACGCGACTGACCGAGAGAATTATAGAAGCTGTTGGTATTGAGGTCGTAGCTGCTCTGGCTCCACCCAATGCCCCAACGCGTGCCGTCGCGTCCGACAGGTGCTTCATAGCGTGCACCATAGTTTTTTGTATCATGGTTGGTGAGCATGCCATTCAAAATGATTTTGTCACCCTGATGACCGGGGTTATTGATTTCGGTATTAAAGCCGTAGCGATAACGTCCGCTGTAGTAGCCACCGGCATTATCAGTAAATACGTAGTTGTTCCAGACGGGACGACGCAGCACCTGCACCTTTACCTTCGTGGTGCCAGGCTTGCTACCCGGAGCTAAAATCGCTCTGGCAACAACACCCGGCAAATCGTTGATGTTGTTCATCGTCATTTCCAGCGGCTTATCCATGATATAAGCACCGCTTTGCAGATTCTTATGAATATAACCGGCCAGCACTCTGTCAGCTACGTCCGATTCATTGCTGATAATCTCAATATCATCGTACTTGGCAACGTAAACTGCAATTTCCAGCTCGCCCTGCTTTACCTCCTGCGGCGGCACAATAGCCTGCGCTACAGTATAGCCGCAGGTGCGCGCATATTCATTAATTCTGCTGATGAGCTGCTGCAGCTCTGCCATCTGCAGGCTGCGTCCTTCATACTCTTTGCAGATAGCTGCCAGCTTGCCGTTCTTATCAGGCAGCGTGAAGCCTGTCAGTTTAACCTTGGAAACAAAAAACGCCGGATTAGCCTCCGTGCCTGTATTGCCAGGCTTATAAACCTCGCCGGCTTCCTGCATGCCTTCCACCTGTTGCTCCTGTTGACCTGTTCTGTTGTAAGGATGTGTCGTTACAGCCTCCTTATCAAAGGTAGGTATGGGGTTTGCAGCTAATGCCGTTGTGCTCATCAGTGAGCACATAACAGCTGCTGCCATCAGCTTTTTGTTCATCGCATTCAGCTCCATTCTCTTAATTTTCTCCAAAAAGCACACCACTTGAATTAATCATATATAAATACTTAATTGTTCACGCGCAACATTTATTTATGGTATGAAATATTCTTCATAAAGGAAGCAGCAGTACCTGCAGACAGTAAACTGAAATAGCAGGTAATTTTTCGCACAAAACTCCCGATTGAAATCAGTCAACGTAAACACTATCGACTGAAATATATAATATTATCGCAACTGCTATACACTTACATCACAGAAAGTGTGAACAACGAGTATCTTTTTCGCACTCGATTATTTTACTCTTTATTAATATTATCGTCAACTGCCTTTTTTTAAGCTTCAGAAAACATTTTTCTTGATGTTTTTGCAAATATTTTAACTTTAGCAAAAACCTGCATCAATTTATATTGCAATTCATAAATACTCACTTTATAAGGCTCATTGTTTCCAGATAAGTTTTATCCATAAATATTTTTTCTAAAATATATGCGATTAGGAATACACTTACTTTTATAAATTACCTATCTTATTAATAGCAATTATAGCACTATGTCCCCCCCAGTCAAACCCTTATCCATGAACGCGCTACATTCGGCGTAAAAATTTTCATTAACTCTTAAATACGTTACATTTAGTTGAAGAGATTTTAACAGTTAAGATTCAGATATGTATAGGTAAAAGAATAGCTCTTTGGCAAAAATTACATAGCATCCTCCTCATCCGCAGAGAACGCTTCGCTTTATAGCAAACAACACACAATAGCAGCAGGCAATAAGCACCGCAACAAAAAAACAATCCGTCTGACGAGCAGCGTTTCTAAAACATACTCTCTATACCATTATATCTAAAAATGTTATAATAAAGGAAAGTGATAATGAGAGGAGGTTGTACTCCATGCAAAATAAATTACCTTTGCCTATCGGCGCATCAGATTACAAAAAAGTCAGCCAGGATTACTACTATGTTGACAAAACACTACTTATAAAGGATATTCTTGACGAGCAAGCGAAAGTTACACTTTTCACCCGTCCGCGCCGCTTCGGTAAAACTCTAAACATGGATATGCTGCGTACCTTTTTTGAAAAAGCCAAAGATGATACAAGCAAGTATTTTATTAACAAAAACATTTGGCAGACAGGCGAAAAATATACACAGCATCAAGGACAGTATCCTGTTATTTTCTTAAGCTTTAAGGATGCGAATAAAAATAAATGGCCAGACTTATATGCGAGGCTGAAAGAAACGATAAAAGATGAATTTATGCGTCATTCGGAACTAAAATACAGCAAAAATTTATCTAACCCTGATTTCTACGAAAAAATTACCAGCGGTCTGGGTACGAAAACAGATTATGCCACCAGTCTGCTCCGCCTTTCGCAAATGCTGCATGAGCATTATGCCAAAGCACCTATAATCATTATTGATGAGTATGACACGCCTATCCAGGCAGGTTATATTCACGGTTTTTATGATGCAACAATACAATTCACACGCGACCTGCTCTCCTCTGTTCTGAAAGACAATCAGCACATTTCCTTCGGCTTTTTGACAGGTATTTTACGCGTTGCTAAGGAAAGTATTTTTAGCGGTCTTAACAATGTAAATGTTAACTCACTCTTAGATAAACGCTATAGTGATTTTTTTGGCTTCACCGATACTGAAGTAAATACTATGGCTGCATACTATCAAGCGACTGATAAAATACCAGAAATCAAAGAATGGTATGATGGTTACAGGTTCGGTAATACGGAGATTTACAATCCCTGGTCTGTTCTTAAATATTTCAACAATTTTTGTGAAGCAGAACCATATTGGGTACAGACATCTGAAAACTCTACTATCCGTGAGATTATCAGCGGTCTTGATAACAGCACCTGCGAAAATCTTCGGGCTTTGTTAAATGGCTCTGCCGTAGAATCTATAGTTGATACGAACATCATCTATCCAAAACTAAAAGAGCAACAAACTAATATTTTTGGCTTTCTGTTAATGACAGGCTATTTGAAATCTATAAAAACCACAAGAGCCAACGGCATCTGTCTATGTGAGCTCAGTATTCCCAATAAAGAAATTAAAAGCGTTTACAGTCAGGAGATTGTCGCTCTGTTAGCAGACAAAATTGACAGTACAGCGATTAATTTACTCCAGCAATATCTCATAACTAAAAATGGGCCAGCATTGCAAAACGTGCTGAAAAAATTTCTTTTAGAAACTGTCAGCTACTATGACACGCTTAAAGAAAACTATTACCAGGGCCTACTTTTAGGTATGACAGGATTATTCACTAACACCTATTACATCAGCTCTAACCGTGAAAGTGGTGAGGGCAGATATGATATTCAGCTCCTACCTAAAAATATAGATATGCCAGGTATAATCATTGAAATAAAAGCAACAGCTGACTCTTCGGATGCAGGTTTAAAAAAATTAGCAGCAGAAGCCTTAACACAAATTGAAGATAAAAAATATGATACAGAGCTGCGCAAGCAAAACATAAAAACTATTTACAAATACGGTATTGCCTTCAGCGGCAAGAAAGTAGAAATCATAACAAATTAAGTAATCTAGTAGTAGGGGGTGCCTCCCCCCTACTCTCACACCACCGCTTATGCGATTCCGCAAGCGACGGTTCGCTTGTTCAGAGATGTGCCCATGCTAGGCGCGTAAAAAAAAATCGTGAGCAATGATAAACTCAAAGCTCACGACTTTTTAATTACACACTATAAAATTACAAATTCACAGCCTCATCAGAAGCTCCAACGAACACCTGCATTCCACTGCCACGGGGTAGCAACGTTACCGCCAAAGGTCTTTTCTACGTCAAAGTACAGATGAGTTGCATCGCTCAGGTTGAGGTTGGTGCCTACGCCAACTTCCCACCAGCCGCCGCCAAGATCCTGCTCAAAGCTTGTAGCACCGGCACCGCTCATAGTCGCTTTGGTTTCGCCGTCGAAGTCATACAGATAGGAAGCACGTACATATACATTGCCTTGCTTAATGTCCTTGCCTAAGGAGAAGCCAAGACGACCAACAAGGCTGTCTACGCTATCCTGATGCACTCTTGCACCCTTGCTGGTGAGGTAATCTACGCTGCCAACAGTGCCATAGGTGAGTTCCACCTGAGGCTCAATCCAGAAGCCGTTATCCTTAGTAAAGCGTTTGCCATATTCTGCGCTCAGGCTGTAGCCATTAGTTTCATAGCTTGCATCGCCTACGCCTGCACCGATAGTGCTATAATCGTTATCCATGCGTGCATATTTAGCAATCAAATCAACGAAGCTGCCATTGTCGCTCAGATAAGAACCGTAAATTGCCAGACCTGTGTGCTTGTTTTCACCAGTGCCTCTTGCAAAGGTGCTGGTGCCTTCTGTACGTGTCAGCGCAACGCCCACGGTCCAGTTCGGGTTAGTGCTGAGTTTTTCATCATAACCAACCTGATAATAATTGTATTGGTTCTTCACATTCTGCGCACCATATTTGCTTTCGCCACGTGCCATTCTTGCCCATGCACCATGCTCGCCCTTGCTGTCGCGCAGCTCGCCCAGGCGCTTGTTCATATCGTTGTTTTCCTGACGCCAGGTCATGAGGGAGATATTTGCCATGTCGCTGATGGCGCGGTTAGTAGTGTTTTCAACAGTCTTTACAGTGTTAGCTACTACTTTACCATTACTATCAACCTCAGCGGAATAACCACCAATAATATCATTGGCATCAGATGTTACTCTATCAGCAGCAGACTTGCCATTGCTCTTCACAACGTCAGCCAATTTCTGCAAATCAGCATTGCCGCTGGCAATTGCATCGGTTACTTCCTTAGTGCCGTTGACGGTAAGGCTTGTATCAGCAGCTTTATTTTCAATGCTAAGCTTATTGCTAACACTATCAGTATTAATAGTACCGCCATTACCTTTAAGGTTTTCAATATTAACAGCATCATCGCCAGCTAAATTGCTACTTTCTAAGTTGATAATGCCATTATTCAGCGCAAGATTGTTGATAGCAATGTTATTCATGCCATTAGTTTCATTATTTTGGCTCTTAATAGTTGTAGGATTCCATTGTGCACCATTTGCTACATTCAAGTTCATGTGGGAAACCGTCAGTTTGGCTTCATCAGGTTTACCGCTAGCACTATTCCATTCTGCTTTAGTATTGCCAGTCCAAGAAGATCCTTCGCCATTTAAGTTAACGTTGACATTGGAATCTATTCCCGTACCACTGGAGTCCCCATCGTAGTTAAATACGATATCACCGTTCAGTTGCGTAGTGTGTTGGCCATCGGTATTAATATTTACATCAGAATTACCACGTGTCAAAATAGCATTCTTACCGTTAGTCACCAAATTACTGTTTACATTCAGTACGCTATGGCTCATAGCAGAAAGGGCGGTAACAGCATTAATAGTGGTATTTTCGGTATTAACATTAACAGTGGCACGATTAGTTTCGTCCGTCATATCGTTATTTTGAACGTGAATACCTGTAGAATACTTGCTGCCATCTACATAAATTACCGCATTTTGCCCATTCAGAGCAACAGAACCATGCTCAATAGCTATAATGCCAGCAGCATCTTCGCCCTTGGCAGAAATCTGGATATCAGAACCGGCATTACCTACAATAATCTCATTTTGGTCCTGTGCATACAAGCCACGAGCCTTCGGCCCGCCTTCTGCGGCTACATTGATTTTCGCACCCTGGATATTAACCTGACTGGCTGCTGCCGTGCTTGCTGAAGTTGACGCAGTTGCTACAACGACACCCATAGCATTCCCTTCACTGCTACTGGAAATATGCACTTCAGAATTTGCATCTTTGCCAAGTGTAATGTGGGAGCCGCAATTGCCATAAACGGCATATGCATTCTCCTTCGCTTTATCTGTATTAACTACTATTTTATTCGCATCAACTATAATATTAGACTTGTCTGCATAAATTGCAGAGCTGCCGATCTTGCCATTTAAACCATTTTTTCCGCCGACAGTACTGATTTCCGCCGTATTACCTGCAATCGATACATTCGAACCTGTCTCTGAATAGACTCCGTAAACAGGAGCATCAGTTCCTTGCGCCTGAATTTTTACGTCATTCCCGGCCAGGTTCACCTTGGCAGAGGCAGCAGAACTATACACAGCAATTGCTCCGCTACCACCAACATCTATCAGCAAATTATCTTTAGACGTCAGCTGCACCTTGGCTTCCTCACCAGTTGCTTGCATACCATATGTTTTTGCATTTGAATTGACAACTAGGCAAATATCTTTTGCGTTCCCGATTATTTCTGAATTCTTTTTAGCATAAATTCCATCTGTACCTGTCATCTCAAGTAATTCCGTGGACTCATCCCCCAAAGTAACACTAGCTTTGGGAAGACTTTCAGCTTTTTTATAATTTGAATTAGCTTCAATAACCTTTCCTGAAGACTTAAGCTCGATTTGTTTTCCTTTGACTATCAGCTGTGCCGGCCTATTCACATTAGAATAACTATTGTCAATCTTAATCAATAAGCTTTTGCTTTCGTTGGCTATCTTTACTTTATTGCCTGTAATTTCCGCACTACTTCCGGTCTTTAACACAATTCCATTAGTCTTTCCAATAATGTTAACATCGCTAGTATTAGAAGTGCCAATGGTTAATACAGCCCATTTTTGTCCCTGAATGCCTGTCAGATTGGCAGTAATATTCACACTGTCAGTGGTCAGTGAAATTTTTGATTCCTTGGATTGCTTATAATCACCTTGCGCATTTAAACCGTAGTCAAAACCATCAATCTTTCCATCTGTATAAGTGAGATTAGCATTAATATTATCTTCAACACCAGCATTAACGCCATATGTCGCCGCCAGCGCACTGCCGCTCACACCAACAACACCTGCCGCCAAAAGACCGCACAAAATTTTTCTTGCCAAAGCCTTATTACTCTTCATCGTTAATCCCAACCTTTCACAAAAATTTTTACACTAACAACTCCAAGTAAGATTCACTGCTTACGCCGTGAAGCTTTATCTATTACAGCAATCGCCGTAACGAACAAAAACTTTTAAAATATTTATCACAAGGTTTTAAAACAAGTTTCAGTAGGAATACACTTACTTTTATAAATTACCTATCTTCTTAATAGCAATTATAGCATCGCGTCCCCCCCCAGTCAAACTCTTATCCAGGAACACGCTACAATCGATGTAAAAATTCTTTTTATAGTCTTAAATCCGTTACATTTATTACATTTAATTGAAGAGCTTTAATAGTTAAGGTTTAGATGGGTACAAGAAAATTTTAAAAAAGTTGTATCTTTGGTAATTTCTGCGCAAAAAAACGCAACGGACACAATATCCGTTGCGTATTTTTCTTCACTATAGATTAACTGAAATAGTATATATAACGGCTACTTTATACAAGCTTAAAACGTCCAGAACATACCGGCATTCCACTGCCAGTTCTTACGCAGGCTACCTCCGGTAGAACGTTCTACGTCTGCATAAAGGTGGTTGTTCTTGCCAGTCATGCAGGCAAAGCCCAAGCCGTATTCGAACCAGGTGTCATGGTCATGGTTATCAATACGCAGGCTGTCATTGCCGTTAGTCAAGGTTACACCGTAATTACCGGCAAATTGATGCAGCCAGTTGGCCTTCAGGTAAACAGTGTTATTTTCGTCCATGTCATACATAAAGTTGCAGCCGATACGTCCCAAAACGCTGTTGGGATCGCTTTGGCTTACGTGGATGCCATTGCTGGTGGTATATCTTGCACCACCCAAATAACCCAAGGTAAGCTGTGCCTGCGGCTCAATAGACCAATGCTCGTCAATATATTTATTGCGACCATATTTCGCACTCAGGCTGATACCAGTGTTGTCAAAAGCACCGGTAATCTTCTTACCTTCGGTATCAAACACAGTGAAGTCGCTATCTGCATTATAAATCTTAAACCCTAAGTCCAGATAATGACCTTTTTTGTGCAGGTCTGTGCTGTAGAAGCCAATAGATTTGGCTTTCAGCTTGCCACTGCCACGGTTGAAGCTGTTCTTACCGTCATTGTAGGAAAAAGCTACGCCCTGATACCGCTTCAGCTTTTCGTTTTCCTTAACGACATCGTCATAGCCAAGCTGGTACATGGTGTGGCGGTCGCTGAAGCCATCGCCGCTGTATTTGCCACTTTTGACACGCATCCAAACACCTTCCTCATTATTGGTTTCGTAGCGCAGGTCGCCCATGCGCTGCATAAACTTGTCGTCCTCCACCCAGTTGGCGAAAGCCAGTCTTTGGGTTGCATCAACAGCATCTACGCTGGTGGTCGGTTTGGAGGGGATGAATTCTACTTTTTTCAAGTACCAATCCTTAGTGTAACCGTCGGTAGCACTGTCTTGCATATCTAAAGTGTACTTGTTCCAATACAAGGAGCCTTCCTTATCGTTGGCAAAGAACTTGCCCTGTTCGTCCTTTACGCTTACAAGAACCGTACCGGCAGCGCCGTCAGTATTGCCATCTGCATTAACGTTGTTGAGCGTAATGTAATGGTTGCCGGTGTGGGTGCCTGCGATGTACAGACGGTCGCTGTTGTTGGTATTAGTGCTTGCGTCGATGTCCATGTTAAAAGTGCTTTTATCACCTTTTAAAGTGCCGATGAACAAGCCTTTGAACTTATCATCCTGCATATCAACCTTCGCCTTGCTTGTATCGAGAACTTGAATGGTGGAATCGTAGTCAAAATCATTCCAGACGCTGGCGTCATTAAGTGTTAAATGGATACCCTTGTTGCCGGCATCTCTCGTAGTTACATCTTGCCAATGTGCATCGGTTGTGTTACCGGTGAAGCTAGAACCTGCATTGTTAACAAAAGCTGCGATATAACCATTGTTTTTATTGATAATATTGCCCTCGAGCTCTGTTTGCAAAGTACTAGAATTATTACCAATGATAACTTTGGAATTATCGTTATCAATAACGCTATCACCTTTCAGAGTCAGCTTTTGGATAGCTTGTAAATTAACATTGCTGTTATTAGCTGAAGCTATAACAACAGCTGGTTCGTCATCTGCAACTGTTTCTATGTTTATGATAGATGAACTCAATGTAGCATTTCCGTGATTTGTATCTATTCCAATATTGAATCCATTTAGATCAATACCATCTGAAGCAGTCAGATTAATTTTGGGAATTTTAGTTAGCGAATCATTAATATTAAAAGCAACTAAGCCTTCAGCACCTTTAGCATTTGTTTGATTAGTTAAATTGATTTTACCTGCATTTATTTGTACATCAGATTTCTCATCTTCTGCAAGAGCTAAGATTGCTTGACCACTAGAATCCATAACAAAGTTATTTTTTATAGTAATCTTGGCATCAGCATCGACAGCATATATTCCGTTGTAAAACGCTGTATTAGCTGTAAGATTATTGGCTTTAATATTTAAAGCTCCACCGTTTAATTCCATATTGACAGAATACTCATCAGGTGTTACATCTTTAGCGTAAAATGTTATGTTATTAGCATCTATGATGAACTTAGACTTATAGTCACCATAAATTATATCGGTTGAAGAATAAGTTCCTAAAGAGATATCAGCATTCGCAGCATTTATACGAAGTGTGTTGAAATCATGAATGTTTATACCACCATTACCACCAATAGCATTAAACTCTGCATTATCCGCAACATTGATAGTAATATCTTGAGGATCAGATACCAAATGACCATCAAGAACAATTGCTTCTAAATAATCAGCTTTTTCGTCAACTGTAAGGCCTTTATTGAAGGTAAATTCTCTTGTTGTTGCACCTTCAAACTGATTAGATCCCATTTGCCAAGACATATCAAGGACAAGCTTATCATCATAAGTTGCACTATGAACAGGCCTGTTATCAGCATAAGCGCTACTTGCGCAAGCACAAGTAATACTCATAGCTATCATAGCCAAAAGGCTTTTTTTATGGCTTTTAAATGATTTCATATCAAGTTTCTCCCTAAATAATATTAAAATAAACTTTTTATACGTTATAACCATTAGAAATTATAGCACTCCTGTACCCCCCCGCAAGACATGGTGAAATGTGGATAATCATAAATTCTATAAGCAAAGTATTTTTTAACAACATCAATATTTATAGTTTGAAAACTTTGTCATCATTTTATAATATATATTTCTACTAGTTACAGGCACCGTAAAATTTTCATCTTCAGTTTTATAAATAACAGATTTGTTTTTTTTAATTACTTTATTATTTTATCTATATCTCCATCATCCACATAAAATCAAAAAGGACCGCCCCCACAGGCGATACATCATCGCCAGGGACAGTCCTTTTGAACTTCACTTAATTATTATTTCCGTTTTAAATTTCCAGCTTCTTCAGCAGGAACTCTTCTTCATCCTCAGACAGGCTTTCACCATCAAGCATTTTGTAGGCAACGCCAGCAGCCTTGGCCAGACGCATCATAACCTCCGTGCTGTAGTTGCGGTTGAGATTTGCCAAAGTCTGTCTTGCCAGCTCCATAGAAGCAGCAGACACAGTATTGCCACCAAAACGCTGGTCGCAGGCATAGGCCAGGGCAATCAGGCAGCAGACAATCTCGCTGCTGTAGTTTACATCAAGAACAGTGCGGTTGTTGATAATGAAGCAAAGGTCTTTCACTGCCTGGTCCACATCAAGGCCTGCCGCTCTGCCGCCATCCTCCAGGCGCAGCGCCATGCCCAGGGCATGTGCTGTAACCTGCAGGTTACACTTGTTGCTTTCGCAGTAAGCATCACGCTGGAATACCTCTTGCACAAAGCTGCCAGCAACGCGGCTCTTGCCCAATGCGTACAAGCTTGCTGTATAATAACGGTTTTCAGCTGCCAGTGGCTGCACTTTGGCAACCTGTTCCTTGCTGCCGCAGCAGCCAAGGGTATAGATGGCCTGAATGTTAACATTAATTTTAGGGCCATAGTATGGAAAGCCCTGCAGTACACCCTGCAGCTGGTTCAAACACTCTCTTGCCAAGCTTTGGCGCTGCTGCTCGGTCCAATAAGCAACATGCTTGCGGGCGATGGTGAAAAGACGCAGGCGCAGCTCATCGTTATTGGTATAGCACAGCATCTCCAGCAGCGGTCTGGCAAATTCTGCCTTATTACCGGCAGCAGCAATACTGCTGGTGCGCTGGCTAAGCTTGTTGATGACATCCTTCTGCGCATTTCCCTTGGCAGTATACTTGCGGTCACACAAGGTCTGCAGGCCATGCAGCTCATTATGCACGTTCAGCTTAGTACCGGCAGGTGGGTTGAATTTCAGCTTAGTAGCAGGTGCATCAGGATTATCGCCGCCAATAACGATTTCAGCGGTTTTCTGCTCCAGAATCTGGTGCATATCCACGTCACTGCTCAAAAGCATCTCCATGCTCAGCACCTTGTTGCTGCCCATGAGCACACGAATCGCAACGTAAGCACCATCCTTATAACCATGCTTCAGCTTCAGATGACCATTGCCGATGGTCTGGTAAGTGTCGCCAAAGGTACGTCTTTTAATAGGGATGGCAATCTCTGCCTTGTCCGGCAGCAGCTGGAAGCCTTTGATATAGTCGGACTGGTACGGCAGATCCGTACCACCGGTAACAAGCTCTTGTACAGCACCATCGCGCATACCAAGATACAGGCTGTCATTGAGAATATTTTTGCCCCATTCAATTGCAGCACGCTGTTGTGCGGCTGCGGCAGCAGCCTTCGGAGCTGCAGCCTTGCCGGGCAAGGGCTGCAGGGCAGGCGCGTCTGCGCCTACCATGCGCATATCCTCCTGCATTTGTTGCGCATATTTGTGCAGGTAATAATGATATACTGCTGCACCTCTTGCTACAGCCTGGTCAGGGTCCAGCGCCACAATCGGCTCCAAACCGAAGAATTCGCGCAGACGGTTGATAACCATATAGAATTTGCTCATGCCGCCATTGACGATAACTGCATCTACCTTTACCTCACCGGCCAGCTTGGCAGCACTTTTTTGTAAAACGTCAAGAATAGGATAGATAATATTCTTGGTGTCCTGCAGGCTGTCTATCTTATTATAGTCAGCAAATTGCAGGCTTTGGCCCATAAAAGGCTGCAGGATTTTTTCTACGTCCTCCTGAGTGAAGCTGTCATCATAGGCATAGCCAATGCCGCCCATGTTGCCGCCTACGAAAAATTCTTCGGCATCCTCCTCATCATCCCAGCCAAAACTGTCATCGGCAGCATAGCTGCTTTCTGCCTGACGGCGTTCGCTCAGCTCCAGCTTCAGCTCCTCCGCATAGTTCAGCAGCTGAGGCATAATCGCCTTTTTTTCCTGCTGCAGCTTGCGCACAACCATAGGACTAGTAGAATACTGTTTTTGGTAATGCTCAAACATTACATCAGCAATGGCCTGATCAAAGTCATCGCCGCCTAAAAGAGTGTATCTGTTGGTAGCAATTTCATCTACCTTTAAAACGTCGGGACAGTCCTCACGACGTTTAATCTTATGCATCGTAATATCCAGGGTGCCGCCACCCAGGTCAAACACCAGCACGTTCTTTTCGCTGTTGAGGTCAATAATATGATTGGAAATCTCACCATTTTGTACCTGGTTAATCAAATCATAGATAACGGCATTCGGCTCAGAAAGCAGCACTGGTCTTTCGCTGCCATCCTTATTGGTAACCTGAATACCGGCTAACGCGGCAGCATCGCGTGTTGCCTGGCACATTACGGAGTCAAAGTTAGCAGGTACGGTGATTACCGCATCCTTAATCTCCGTGCGATAAATTTTGCTGGCCTCCCGCAGCATGTGCTGCAGGATACGTGCCGAAACCTGCGCCGGAGTTTTGTCCATAATCTCATCAGCCAAGCCTTCGGCATGCGCACTTCCCATCTGGCTTTTAATAGATTTTGCTACCAGATGCGGGCGCAGCGCATACTGGTTTTTGGCAAAATCGCCTACCAGCGGCTCATAGCCATGTTCCTCACGGTAATACACGCAGGACGGCAGCAGCGGCTTCTTCTGCGTGTTCAGGCGTGCCTTGCCTGCTGCGCTGTTGTAAACATCTACAGCACGCGGCAGATCTACTACCTTGCTGACGATATCGCCATTAGCCTTAAGATTAACTGTAGCCAAAACAGAGTTGGTGGTTCCCAGGTCAATGCCTACGCATAAATCATTGTGTTCTTCATTATTAATCAACATTATCTACAACCTCCTTAACCTTCGGACGAGAAATTTGTACCTGTTTTTCACTATAAATCCAACCAGGAGAAATTACCTTAACCTGCTTTTCTTCCTCAGCACAGGTAAAAGGAGTTCCCTCGTAGTTCCAGAATTCAACATCGCCAGCCTTTACAATGCGCAGCGATTCAGGCTTCAGCATGGGATTAATGTGGCTGTCACGCAAAAATTGTACCAGCTTGCGCACCATAATCAGCAAACCATTGATTTCCAGCGGCAGCACATAACCACTCTTTTTCACGGCATCAATACCCTTGCGCAGCATCAGCAGCTCGTCCAAAATACAGCCATATTTATCAGAATTGAGTTTACCGAAGAACTCTGTCATTTCCTGCAGCTTAACAGCCTCCAGGCGTTCGTCAAATTCACTTTGCAGGTCTCTGAGCAGCATATCGGATTGCTCCAGCGCGCTTTCAAGACTTGCCAGCTTTTGCAGCAAACGCTCCTGCTCCGGGCTGTGAACTTTTTTCACATTATTATTGGTGGCTGGTGCACTGCTATGATGCTTATTGAAGCCATAGGCATAAGTAATAGCATTTTCTATATCAAAAAGCAGATATTTGCACAATGTATTGCCAAAGCTGGTAATCAGCTGCTGGTCCTTTTCCTGCTGCAGTTGCTTAATATTGTGGAAAATTACAGCCAGCAGAATTTTATAGTAATGCTTAGGCTTTTTTTCCATGAATTTTTCCCGGGTGCTGCGATACAGCTCATAAGCCTGCTGGTCACCGTTCATGCTTTTTTCCAACATGATGGCAACGCCGGTAGCATTTTCAAAAACCTCCAGGCGTTTTTCTTCGGTGTTAATCTTGAAGTCGCGATAGATTCTGATCATATCGTCAACACTGCAGCTGCAGTCATAATTATTTTGCACGAAATCTGCACAGGCAGCAGGCGACATATGAAGATTGGCACACAGAGCCTGCAAGGTCAGATTTTCCAACACAATATCCTCCGAAATTTTTTCGAAACGCCCGGCCTTTTGCTGCACCTTCCGATGAATCTCCTTTAAAATTTCCTGTACCTTAGTACTTTTTGTTTCCAGCATTATGCTACCTCCTAATTCTTAAATTGTATAAATGTCGCCTTCCTCAGGAAAAACTACCTGAGTACGGCATTGGGCATCACGCATGAGCTCCTGCTCCACGGTGTGACCATAATAGCCCTCGGCACAATGCACCAGATAGGCCTGACGCGGGTTCAGCCTGCGAATGAAGCTGAGCATTTCCCCGTAATCCTCATGCAGCGTATAGGCATTGCCAAAAATACGATAACGCCAGCTTACCTGCTCCTTGCGCTTGGTACCGATAACAACGTGCGGATGTGCTGCACCGGCATAAAAGCTGCTGTAGTTGTTTTGCTGCAGTACCGGCAGCTGCAGGCTTTCCATCACGTGCACGGCGGCCATGGCCTCCGGCTCAAGATAGATTGGATAAACCTGTCCGCTCTGCTCTATCTCGCGGTTGAGCGCCATTAAGAGCTCCAGCACTCTGCCAGGGTCAAAGGCTTGCAGATAAACAGATTGCCCACGTTGCAGGTTGCTCATAACCTCACTGATGCGCTGTGGAAGTGTGTTCTTTTTACGAACACTGTAGGGCTGCTTGGCATGCAGTGCACACATCAGCAATACGTCTACCTCCAAGTCATCTGGCAGCCAGCAGCCATCAAGACCGAAGGCTGATTGCAATGAGTAGTCGCCAGTGTAGAGAATTTTGCGGCCTGCATATTCAAACAGTGTCATCATAGCGCCGGGGATATGCCCCGCCGGGAAAAAGGTGACTGTGTAATCACGCTGCTTGATTTTCTGCAGGTAATTGACAGGCGCAACGTTGCTTAACAAACGCGAAGCTTCGGCTGCTCCCTGCTGACTGCTATTGGCAATCAGACGGTATTCGGCAAGCTGCTTGGTCTGCAGTGTCATGTAAACGGAAGCCTGAGGTGCCATCTGCATGAGCTGCGGCAGGTAGCCGACATGGTCGGTGTGCGCATGGGAGATGTAAACGTGGTCAAGCTGCTGCATGCTTTCCATGAATCGCGAGGTAAGCAGGCTGCGAAAATCCGGGGAACAAGTTGCTCCGTTGATGCGCTGAAGGCCACAATCGAGCAGGATGTTACTCTGTCCCAGACGCAGGTAGTAGCAGCTGCGGCCTACTCTTTGAGCGCCTCCCAAGGGCATAAAACAGATATCTTTTTGTCGCATGTCTTCCTCCTTTCTGTTTGCTGATATCAGTATAGCAAGTGACAGTGACAGTTTCTGTCTATCATTGCTTTTGTGATATTTTTTATTTCAACATGATTATACTTTGAAGGATTTAAAATATCATGGAAAAAAAGGTGCGTGCATTACTGAACCTCTGATGTGCTAAGGCCATGTTTTTTCTTCCTTCACTATATATATCTGCAGTATTTTTGCCAAAGCGGCACGAAGCAGGAAAGATTTTTTTTATTTTTTGTGGTGAAGAAGCTAATAACTAATTTTTAGCAGCTGGAGAAATAGCGCGTAATTTTGCACAAAAAAAAGCCTTAGCCGCAGCTAAAGCTTTACTCTTGCTCTATGATTGTTCAATATTTGTTTATACAGCAGTATCCTATGCACACGCAAGCTAAACTGTTGCATTAATCATTGCATCACCGGAAGCTGGCGCAAAAAAAGCGCTGCCTTCCGGCAGCGCTCCTTAGTCCAAAGCACTCAAAGCTTCGCAACAGCATTCCCATCAAAAACCTTCGCCAACAATGCCTTCGCCTCAGCCTTGACCTCATCATCAATATAACCCTGCACCTTTAGCAGTGCAAAAGTAATTGCCACAAGATCATCGCTGTAGCCCAGCACCGGCGTCAAATCCGGCAGAAAATCCAGGGGAGTGATTAAATATCCCAAGGCACCCATAATCAACGCCTTATCCTTCGCAGGAACCTCCGGCTTCTGCAGTACGCACCACAGCTGAGCAACCTTATACAGCAGCTCCAGGCCTATATGAGCACCAAACTTACTGATTTTGTGCAGTAAACTCTCCTCGCTGTAGTTGTAAGCATACTTAAGCAGCTCTTTATCATTGATTTTACTTTTGTCAAAGTCTTTGTGTTCTGTCATTTGCTCCACTCTTTCCTGACCGTGGACGAATGCTTAGCGCATGTTGATGAATTGCAGGTCTACGCCAAAATCGCCAGCCTTCAGCAGCTGGATAACTGCCTGCAGGTCATCCTTCTTCGCA
Source organism: Phascolarctobacterium succinatutens CAG:287 (assembly GCF_000434895.1). GTDB lineage: Bacteria > Bacillota > Negativicutes > Acidaminococcales > Acidaminococcaceae > Phascolarctobacterium_A > Phascolarctobacterium_A succinatutens_A. Next base: position 46,796 of record NZ_FR892822.1, on the reverse strand, counting down.
CCTGCAACACGTACCTGGTCATCCTGAATCTGAGCAGTTACCTTCAGCTTGGAAGCCTTGATAGCTGCCACGATTTTTTTGCCGTTCTCTTTGGAAATACCCTGTTGGATTTCCAGAGATTGGCGAACAGTACCTTTGGCAGCGGGCTCAATCTTGCCCGGAACCAGGCAACGCAGAGGAATACCGCGTTTAGCCATTTTTTGGCGCAGCATATCTAAAATTGCGCCCAGCTTGTACTCGTCCTCAGCTGCAATTTTTACTTCCTTCTCACCGAGCTCGATGGAAGCATTGCTGCCGCGGAAATCATAACGCTGGTCAATCTCTTTCTTAACCTGATTAACAGCGTTATCCATCTCCTGCATATCAACTTGGGAAACAACGTCAAAGGAACTATCTTTTGCCATTATTATTATCCTCCTAAATGTAGCTAAAGTTTATCATGCCTAATTATATCAAAGAAAGCGCTTTAACGCCAGTAAAACTACCGGCAGCGGCAATTTCGCTTATTTGCCTGCATTTTTACCATGCATATAAGCATGCTCCTGGCTAAGCTCCTGCAAAAGCTGCAGGCCGCTCCAGGTGCAGTTGGTTGGTGTCAGCATCGCCTTCAGCGCCACCTGACGCAGCTTACCCTTTTTAACGGCAGCCAGCAGTCTGTCCAAATCCTGACGGCTGAAGCCGCACATGAGCAGCATTTCCTCCTGCCCTTCGTCACCGCTGTAAGCATCACTGACAGGCGCCACCTCGGACAAGCCTGCCAGATAGCCGACAGGCTGCAGTAGCTCCTCGCGCGTCACAGCATGCAGCTGCGTGCGCAGCATCATACAAATCAGCTTCAGCGCCTGCAAGCGCTCCGGCGTAAAATTATAGGCCAAAATTATTTTTTGCATATAAAACTCCTATCTCAGGCAAACAAATCAATCTGGTTATTTTCCGGCAAATCGCCCAAAACGCCCATGTCTGCCAGCTTTTCGATAACGCTCTTATTGACGCCCGAGCGCAAGCGCAAATCCTCCTGGGAGATAAACGGTCTGTTAATATCCCTGGCAGCCGCAATGCTCTTGGCAGCGTTTTCACCTACACCGCCCAAGGCAGCCAGGGGCGGACGCAGGCCGTTTTCCGTAACCAGAAATTTAATCGGGTCCGACTTGTATAAATCCATCTTATCAAAGCTCAGACCGCGCTCCAGCATCTCATTAACCAGCTCCAGATAAGTAACCGTTGTTTTATCCAGCGGCGAAGCCTTAAAGCCCTGCTGGTAAACATTCTTGATGAAATTCTTCACATAAGCCTTGCCCTTGGAAACATGGGTATAATCAAAATCCTTGGCACGCACCGTAAAATACGCTGCATAAAATTCCTTGGGATAATGCACCTTGCAATAAGCAATACGGTACGCCATCAGAACGTACGCCACCGCATGCGCCTTCGGGAACAGATACTGCACCTTTTCGCAGGACTTGATATACCATTCGGGAATATTTACCGCGCGCATAGCCTCGAGCATTTTCGGCTCCAGACCTTTTTTCGCCGCCTTGCCCTTACGCACGTGCTCCATCGTCTTAAACGCCAGACTGGGCTCCACGCCCTTGGAAATAAGATGCGTCATAACGTCGTCACGCGTGGAGATGGTTTCGGCAACAGGCTTGCCTTCCTTAATCAAATCCTGCGCATTGTTCAGCCATACGTCAGTACCGTGCGAATAACCGGATACACGCACAACCTCACTGAATTTCTTCGGCTGTACGTCGCTGATCATCTGACGTACAAACTTGGTGCCGCATTCCGGGATACCGAAGGTGCCGACGGCACTGTCAATCTGCTCCGGCGTAACGCCGAGGGAAGATGTATCCTGGAAGATACGCATCGTTGCCTCATCGCCCACAGGAATCTTCTTGGGATCAAAGTGGGGATCTACATCCTCCTGCAAATATTTTTCCAGCATCTTCAGAACCATCGGATCATCGTGGCCCAGAATATCCAGCTTAACCAGACGGTCATTGATGCTGTGATAATCGTAGTGAGTAGTAATCGTAGTGCCGTCCTTATCATCGGCAGGACGGTTCATCGGCGTAATATAATGGATATCCATATTACGCGGCACAACCATGATGCCGCCGGGATGCTGGCCCGTAGTGCGCTTGATGCCGGCAAAGCCTTCGACAAGCGCTGCCACATGCGCAGGATGCACATGCAGATTCTTGGCCTCGTAATATTTTCTGATAAAGCCTATCGCCGTTTTGTTGGCGATGGTCGCAATCGTACCGGCGCGGCAAACATTGTCGCGGCCGAAAAGCTCCTCGGTGTACTTGTGCGCCACACTCTGGTCGGACATAGCGGACGGATCATCGGGATCAATACCGCCGGAGAAGTTCAAATCGATATCAGGAACCTTATCACCGTGGAATCCCAGGAAAACCGCGAACGGGATATCATGACCGTCGCGCAGCATTCTGGTTCCGCATTCTGGGCAATCCTTCGGCGGCAGGTCAAAGCCGCTGTCTACCTCATTGTTCATAAAGAATTCGCTGTGACGGCAATGCGGACAGCGGTAATGCGGCTTCAGCGCATTAACCTCGGTAATATCCAGCATCGTAGCAACAAAGGACGAGCCTACGCTGCCACGCGAGCCTACCAAGTAACCGCGGTCGATAGAATGCTTAACCAGCTTATGCGCAATGTAATACAATACAGAGAAGCCGTGGCCGATAATAGCATCCAGCTCCATCTTTAAGCGGTCCTCAACAATCTGCGGCAGCGTTTCGCCGTACCATTCATGCGCCTTGGCATAGGACAAATCACGCACGGCATCTTCCGCACCGGGAATAGAAGGTGAATACAGCTGATCGCGGTCGGGAACAGGCTTAATACGCTCAATCATATCCGCAATCTTATTGGTATTGGTAACAACAACCTCGTAGGCTGCATCCTCGCCCAAATAAGAGAACTCCTCGAGCATCTCCTCCGTAGTGTGCAAGTACAGCGGCGGCTGCAAATCCGCATCCTTGTAGCCTTGACCGGCCTGCAGAATCGCACGCAGCTGCGCATCCTCAGGATTAAGGAAATGCACGTCGCAGGTTGCCACAGTCAGCTTGCCTAAGCGCTTGCCCAGCTCATAGATTTTGCGGTTATGCTCCCGCAAATCTTCCTCCGTGCAGTAATTTTCACGTACTAAAAACTGGTTATTGCCCGTAGGCTGAATCTCCAGATAATCATAAAAGTCGGCGATTTCCTCCAGCTCCTCATCGCTCGCACCTAAGCGCACCGCACGATAAAGCTCGCCTGCCTCGCAGGCCGAGCCCAAAATCAGGCCCTCGCGATGCTCCTCGATAACGGCGCGTGGCAGCAGAGGACGCTTATTCAGATAACGCAAGTGGCTGATAGTAACGAGCTGGTACAGATTACGCAGACCAACCTCATTCTTCGCCAAAATAATAATATGATGGCTACTGATTTTGCTTTTGCCCTTAGTCACAGCATCGGGATTTTCCGTATCAACGGCATCGTCCTTCGTCTTGCGGTCGCTGATAAGATAACCCTCCATGCCGAAAATCAGCTTCAGGTCACTGCCTTCCGCCGCATCAAAGCAGAACGGAAAGGCCTGCACTACGCCATGATCGGTAATCGCCAAAGCCTTGTGGCCCCAACGGATAGCCTGCTTGACCAAGCCCTCCATCGGCGTCAGGCCATCAAGCTTACTCATCTTCGTATGGCAATGCAGCTCAACCCTCTTGACCTCGGCATTATCCATGCGCTCCTCCTTGGCATCGAGCTTCATAATGCCGCGAGGCACCATGCACATCTCGTCAAAGGCAAAGCGGTCGGGGGCAACATCACCCTGCAGACGCAGGCGCATACCGGGCTTCAGCAGATTTTTAAACTCGTTGCATTCCTTGCGCGGGTCGCCGCCGTCACGTTTGTCAAAACGCAGCTTAACGAAAATACCGCCGGTATCATCGCTCACGTTAAAGGTAAGCACAATGGAACCGACGCGCGTTTCCTTATCAATAAAGGTCTGCAGCGCGCCGTCCTTATCCAGGCTTTTGACAAAGGTACCTTCAATAACAACGTTGCGCTCTTCCTCAGTCACGGTATCCAGCTTACGCGGTGTGCCCTTGATTTTTTTGCCCCACAGCTGGCCGTCAGCCTTCTTTTCACCGTATAAGGCAGCCATCGCCTGCAAATAATCCGGATCCTCCTCCGGATTGTTATAGGACGTTTCACATGGAGGCTCCGGCGGCAGAGTTTCGCCGATTTCAATATCCGGCGGCTCGGGAGGTAAAGGAATTTCCTCCGGCAGCGGCTCGCCCGTGCAGTCGGTAATCTCTACCTCTGCCTGCGGCTCGCGTTGCATCACCTGGCATTTGGAGCCATCGCCGTCGCAAATCATATCTACACTTTGCAAAGAAAAAGCGGCTGCAAGCTTCTGCGCCGCCTTCTGCAGCAAGCCGCCGGTAAGATGGGCGGCACAGCTGAAGTGTACCTCCCACTGACAGGCAGACTCGTCTACACAAATCTGATTGATATGCATCAGCTTCAGCTGCATCAGTTCCACCGGGGAAAAGGTCAGCGAAGCCAAAAAACTATAAAATTTTTCTTCATCAGGAATCAGACAATATTTTTTATTCACATTAAATCCTTTCCTAATAATGACGTGAGAAGTTGTTGGAGGAATTGGATAACAACGCAGATGGCGTGCTATCTTCCTCTTTTTTTCTGAGATACGCTAGAGTGCGTCAGATGCCAGGGCGGATGCCGACGGCGTACTTTTAGTACGTCGAGGCGACGCAACAACGCAGATGGCGTACTATCGCTTATCTCGCTTATCGCATGTTTTCGACACCAACCACACCCTCAATCCCCTGCAACCCCTTGACAATATCTCCGCCATCGGGCGCAGTTTTGCCAAGCTTCAGAAAGACCTCCAGCACCAGACGGTTCTTTTCCTTATCACGCTTAACGTTCAACGATTTCACCTGCACACCATTGAGTGACAGAAACCCTGTAACATCGGTAATAGCACCCGACCTGTTGGTAGTAATAATGCGGACAAACTGGCGGTCGCTGCGGCTGTTGACTGCAAAACGCTTTTCCCAGGTATGGAAGGTAACTAGAGTTATCATAGTGATAATGGTTGCCACGCTGCTGAGGAAGTACATACCGCTGCCGGCAGCAAGACCGATTGCGGAAACCATCCACAGGCTGGCAGCAGTTGTCAGACCGCGGATAGTTAAACCCTCGTGCAGAATGGTGCCTGCGCCGAGAAAGCCTATGCCGCTGACAACCTGGGCTGCAATACGCGCCGAGTCACGGCGTTGGCCGATATCCTCCTCCAGCTTGGCAGTCTGAGGATAAACATCATCAAAGCCGTAAAGCGAAACAAGCATAAACAGCGCCGAGCCCACGCACACAAGAATATGTGTACGGAAACCGGCAGGACGGTCGCCACTGCCTCTTTCTATACCGACAATACCACCGAGAATTGCAGCAACAACCAGCCTGATAACCATAACAACCTCTTTGTTATGCAAAAAAGAAGTATTAATCAAATCCATGCCAGTATCACCTCACAGCTTCCGTTCCCTCTGCCTGCGCCGGGCGCAGACACGGGAACTGAGTTATTTTTACAGCTTTTGCAGCATCTCCTTGATAGCAGCGATATAGTCACTATCCAACGGCAGCATGCTTACTTCGCCGGTCTTACGAACTTTTACTTCCAGCTCGCCGGTCTGCAGAGTCTTAGGACCTACAACTACGCGCAGCGGATAGCCGATTAAATCTGCGTCCTTGAATTTTACGCCCGGACGCTCCTTGCGGTCGTCGATAACAACCTCAACGCCTGCCTTGTGCAGCTCGTTATAGATTTCCTCAGCCTTAGCGAAGGATGCTTCATCCTTTACGTTTACAGGTACAACAAGCACTTCATACGGAGCGATAGCAACAGGCCAGATCATACCGTCGACATCATGGCTCTGTTCAACGCAGGCAGCCATAGTACGGCCTACGCCGATACCGTAGCAGCCCATTACCATCGGCTGCTCTTTGCCGTTTTCATCCAGATAGGTGCATTTCATAGCTGCACTGTATTTGGTGTGCAGCTTGAATACCTGACCTGCTTCAATGCCGCGAGCCTTAGCAATCGGAGCGCCGCAGTGCGGGCAGGGATCGCCTTCAGCCATCAGACGGATATCGGCAACGTAGGTCGGAGTGAAGTCACGTCCCGGGTTAGCGTTGATGTAGTGGAAGCCTTCATGGTTAGCACCACAGCAAACATTGTGCATATTCATAACGGTTGCATCGCAAACGATAATAACCTTTTCGGGGTCAAGGCCTACAGGTCCCATGTAACCGCCAACAGTGCCGGCTTTAGCCAGCAGCTCTGCCTCTGCCATTTCCAGCTCAACTGCGCCTACGGTGTTTTGTACTTTGGTTTCGTTAACCTCGTGGTCACCGCGAACGAAGCACAGTACCAGGCCTTTTTCGCATTGGTAAGCAACAGCCTTTACGGATTTTTCAATCGGAGCGTTAAGGAAAGCGCAAACATCGGCAATAGTCTTGCAGTTCGGAGTTTCAACCTCGCTCAGCTCCTGCATTTCTTCTGCCGGAGCTTCCAGCGGGTACAGCTCTGCCTTTTCGATATCGGCAGCGTAATCGCATTTGGTGCAGTAGGTAATTTCTGCTTCACCGCTGTCTGCCAGCACCATGAACTCATGGCTGCCGGTACCGCCAATAGCACCGCTGTCTGCTTCTACCGGACGGAAGTTCAGACCGCAGCGGGTAAAGATTTTGTCATAAGCATCATACATCGCCTTATAGGAAACGTCCAGACCTGCTTCATCACGGTCGAAGGAATAGCCATCCTTCATGATGAAGTCACGGCTGCGCATCAGGCCGAAGCGCGGACGGCGTTCGTCACGGAATTTGTCCTGAATCTGATACAGGTTCAGCGGCAGCTGACGGTAGGAACGTACATCGTTCTTAACCAGGGTAGTAACCATTTCCTCGTGGGTAGGACCAAGGCAGTATTCATGGCCGTGACGGTCCTTCAAGCGTACCATTTCTGCGCCGTAAGCGTCCCAACGGCCGCTTTCCTTCCAGATTTCTGCCGGCTGCATAATCGGCATCATGATTTCCTGGCAGCCTGCATGGTCCATCTCTTCACGGATAATATTTTCGATTTTTTTAATAACACGCCAAGCCAGCGGCAGATAGGTGTACATGCCATTGGTGGATTTACGCATAAAACCGGCACGCAGCAGCAGCTGATGGCTCGGGATTTCAGCCTCGGACGGAACCTCACGCAGAGTGGGTGCATACATTTTAGAAACTTTCATTAACGGGATACCTTCCTCTCAAGTAAAATTTTATCTATTTCAGCAAACAGCTCGCTTACAAGCTGATCTTCGGGAACCTTACGCAGGATTTCACCCTTGCGGAAAACAAGTCCCTCGCCGATGCCGCCGGCAATGCCGACGTCAGCCTCACGTGCTTCACCGGGTCCGTTGACCACACAGCCCATAACGGCAACTGTAATGGGTTCTTCAATGCCTGCCAGACGGCGTTCAACCTCCAGTGCCAGCTTTTCCAGGCTGATGCGGGTACGTCCGCAGGTAGGACAGCTGATTAACGTCGGTCCGTGCTCACGCAGACCAAGGGATTTCAGGATGTCATAGGCCACACGCACCTCGTTCACCGGGTCACCGGTCAGAGAAACGCGGATAGTATCGCCGATGCCTTCGGCAAGCAGCGTGCCGATGCCTACTGCGGATTTGATAATACCGCTGTTGACGGTGCCTGCCTCCGTGATGCCGACATGCAGCGGATAATCACACTGCGCTGCCATCAGACGATAAGCCTCCAGTGTCAGCGGCACATCATGCGCTTTGAGTGAAATCTTAATGTTACGGTAATCCATCGCTTCGAGAATGCGGACGTGGCGCCAAGCCGCCTCCACAAGAGCCTCCGCGGTGGGATGGCCGTATTTTTCCAGCAAATCCTTCGGCAGAGAGCCGGCGTTAACACCGATGCGGATAGGAATATTGCGTTCCTTCGCTGCTTCCACCACAGCGCGCACCTTCTCCTCACCGCCGATATTGCCGGGGTTTAAGCGCAGGCCGTCAACGCCTGCTTCAATCGCTGTCAAAGCCAGCTTATAATCAAAATGAATATCGGCAATGACAGGAATCGGACTTTCCTTACAAATTGTTTTCAGGCCCTCCGCCGCTGCCATATCAGGCACGGCACAGCGGATAATATCGCAGCCTGCATCTGCCAGACGCTGAATCTGCTCCAAGGTTGCAGCAGCATCGTCTGTATGTGTGTTAGTCATAGACTGAACGGCAATCGGAGCATCGCCGCCCACAGCCACGCTGCCTACGTGCAGCTGGCGGGTTTTTCTACGTTCTATCACTTTCGTTCACCTCTTAACGTGTTATATCCTTAAAGGTGGAAAATACTGTCAGCGCTAAAATCAGCGCAATACCAACCATCTGGATGTTAGTCATAGCCTTGCTGCCGAGCGGTTTGCCGCGCAGGCCTTCCAAAAGCAGCAGTACAAAGTGTCCGCCATCAAGTGCCGGCAGCGGCAGCAGGTTGATAACGCCCAGGTTGATGCTCAAAAAGGCAACAAAGGTAATCAACGGCAGCATGCCCTTTTCCGCCACCTGACCGGCCATCTGCGCCACACCGATAGGACCGGCCACCTCAGCCGGAGCCTTACCGGAAACAATCTTGTACAGACCATTCAGCATGGAAACGATAATATTTTTGGTATAGACGCAGCCCTCTTTAATCGAGCCAAAAAAGCCAAGACTTACCTTGTTGAACTTGGGGCTGATGCCGATTAAAGGACGGCCGGCCTCCTTGTCATACACCGGAGTCATAGTGTAGCTTTTTACAGCTCCCTTACTTTCTGCAGTCAGCGTTACCGGATTAGTTCCGCTCGCACGCAAATTGGTAATAACCTCAGTCCAGGTAGCGACAGGCTTATTGTTAATCGTCAGAATGCGGTCGCCGTTACGCAGGCCTGCTCTTTCCGCAGCCATGCCGTCTACAACAGTGCCCAAGATTGGCTCATTCACCAGCTCCTGTCTGCCCTCCAGCATAAAAATACCGCTGAAAAGAATAATAGGCAACAGGAAATTCATCAGCGCACCTGCCAGAATAACCAGCATTCTGGACGGTATCGGCTTAGATTTAAAGGTTCCTGGTTCAGGCGGATCATCGGGATCCATACCTGCGATTTTATTATAGCCACCCAACGGAATAGCCCGCAGGCTGTACAGAGTATCGCCGTCCTTTTGCTGATACAGCTTAGGACCGAAGCCAATGGCAAATTCATCAACACGCATACCTGTGAGCTTCGCCGTAATAAAATGACCGAATTCATGTACCGTAACCAGCACACCAAAAACAAAAACAGCGGCTAATATTGTTAGCATTTTACCTCCTTACGATAGTCGGCAAGCTTTGCCGGCCTTCAGTCTATAATTTAGCAATAACCCCTTTGGCAGCAGCACGCGCCCAGGCATCCGTTGCTTCAATATCCTCCAGCTGCGGACGCAGAACATTGTTGTGCTGCGCTGTAACCGTAGCAGTGATATACGGGATATCCAGATATTTAATTTTGCCTGCCAAAAAGGCATATACAGCCTCCTCGTTGGCAGCATTGAAGGCACAGGGCAGAGTGCCACCGGCCTTACCGCAGTCAATAGCAATCTTCAAGGAAGGAAATGCTTCTAAATCAGGTGCTTCAAAGGTAAGATTACCCACAGCAACAAGATCAAGCTGTTCAAAGCTGTAATTATAGCGTTCCGGCCAGCTCAAAGCGAACTGTATCGGCAAACGCATATCAGGCACACCCAGCTGCGCAATCACACTGCCGTCGCAGAATTCTACCAGACTGTGTACAATGCTCTGCGGATGTACAACAACCGCAATTTTATCATAGGGCATATCAAACAGCCAATGTGCCTCCATAACCTCCAGGCCCTTATTGGCCAATGTAGAGGAATCAAGCGTTACCTTCTGCCCCATACTCCAGTTTGGGTGATTGAGGCATTGCGCCAGCGTTACATTTTCCAGCTCACTGCGTTTTTTACCGCGGAAGGGACCGCCGCTCGCCGTAATAATCAGGCGCTTGACTTCCTTTTCCGTACCGCCGCGCAGAGATTGGAAAATAGCGCTGTGCTCACTGTCCACAGGAGTCAGGCTTACACCGTGCTTACGCACAGCCTCCATAACAATGCTGCCGGCAGCAACAAGTGTTTCCTTATTGGCCAGCGCAATGTTCTTGCCGCAGGCAATAGCAGCCAACGTCGGACGCAGGCCGGCATAGCCTACCATGGAACCAAGCACCGTATCCGCTCCCTCGTAGGTAGCAGCAGCCAGAAGGCCTTCCTCCCCGGCTAAGATTTCCGTTTTGCCGTGATAGCGGTCAGCCAAGCGCTTAGCAGCGTCCTTATCCGTCAAAACGGCAATATCAGGCTCAAACTGCTTAATCTGCTGCTCCAAAAGCTCATCGCTTTTATGCGCAGCCAACGCGCGTACCTTCAGCTTTTCAGGATTGGCAGCAGCAACCTCCAAGGTCTGACGACCGATAGAGCCTGTACTGCCCAAAATAGAAATATTCTTCATTTGCTATCCTCTATTCTTGAAACATAGATAAAGCGCTGATAATCATCAGCAGATAATACACAACCGGTGCCGTAAACAGCAGGCTGTCGAAACGGTCCAGCACACCGCCGTGACCTGGGAAAATCTTACCGGAATCCTTGATATCAAAGCTGCGTTTGACAATGGATTCGATCAAATCGCCGACCGGAGCAAAAATTGCCACCGCCAGCGCCACTGCCACAGCATGCCACAGGGCAATGCCCAAGCAGATAATGCACAGAAACAGTACAGTCACAAAGCAGCCGACAAAGCCGCAGACAGCGCCCTCAAAGGATTTCTTCGGGCTGACGCTGCAGAACGGAGTCTTGCCGAAGGCACGGCCGAAGAAATATGCAAAAGTATCGCTGGCCCAGGTGCCCAAAAGCACAATCCACAGGCAGATTTCGCCGTACTCAAATACACGGAAGCCCAAATCGATATGCGGACCGCCGTCAAAGGTGCGCAACAGAATAATGTGCGCAAACAAAAGACCGCAGTACAGCATGCCCCAGGCAGTAAGCGCACTGTTTTCTGCCCAATGCCGCTCGCCTCTGTTGCAATGCAGCCACAGGCCCTCAATCGTGCTGAAAATGAAGAACAGCGCTGTGAGCATCAAAATGAATGCCAGCGTATAAACGCCCTCCAGCTCAAAATAATAGCCTGCACCGGCAACCAGCACCATCAGCAGTGCGCCCACGCCGCCGGTCAGCGTGTAGGCATGATAGCCCTTGTTCTCTACCATCTTGTGGTATTCGTACCAGGCCACAGCAGCCAAAACCGCAACAGCAGCATTAAAAAGCATGCCACCCTTAGTGATAATGCCGACTGCCGCAATAATACCGATTACACCGGTAATAATACGTGTTAACATAGTTAAAATACATCCTTCTTTGAATTATAAAATTGATTGGAGCCCTGACGAAGTATATGGCGTCTTACCTATTTTTCTCCTTCTCTAGGCAGCCGGGAAGATGCCGGAGACGAGGAAGGTCGACAACGCCGTACATATTAGTACCGCCAGGACCTTGACGAAGTATACGGTGTCTTACCTATTTTTCTCCTTCTCTAGGTAGCCGGGAAGATGCCGGAGACGAGGAAGGGCGACGACGCCGTACATACTCGTACTGCTAGGAGCCCT
>NZ_FR892822.1:0-34970 GCF_000434895.1 Phascolarctobacterium succinatutens CAG:287 | reverse complement strand
GACGTATACGGCTTCTTACCGGCTGACTAAGCCGCCGAAACGGCGCTCGCGCCCCTGATAAGCCAAAATCGCCTCCACCAGATGATCCGGTGTAAACTCCGGCCAGAACACCTTGGTCGTCCAGATTTCCGCATAAGCAATCTGCCACAGCAAAAAGTTGCTGATACGCAAATCACCGCCCGGACGGATAAGCAGATCCGGCGCAGGCAGGCCCTTGGTATACAAATGGTTTTCAATTACATTACTATCTATATCTTCTACGGCCAGAGTACCGTTGGCAGCTTCCGCCGCAATAGTACGCACAGCATGCAGAATTTCTGCCTGTCCGCCGTAGTTTATAGCCAAATTCAAAATAATACCGGTGTTGTTTTTCGTTGCCTCTATTGCGTGCTCCATCTTCTGCTGCACTATCTCAGGCAGACCTTTACGCGAGCCGATAAAACGCACCTGTACGTTATTTTCGTTAAATTCGTCAATCTCATTGGTCAGATAACGGCTTAAAAGCTCCATGATGAAGTTTACTTCCGTCACCGGACGCTTCCAGTTTTCTGTCGAAAATGCATAAGCACTGATAACCTTAACTCCCAGCTTATCAGCTGCACGGACAATAGTTTTCAGTGTTTCCGCTCCGGCCTGATGGCCAAAGGTGCGCACCTTGCCCTGAGCCTTAGCCCAGCGACCGTTGCCGTCCATAATAATAGCAATATGCTGAGGAATATTCTGCATATCCAGATCCTCAGTATGCATTACGATATTATTCTTAGTCTTATTTTTTGTTTGAAACAAGCCTCTAAACACAAGCATCAAGCCCTTCGCTAAAATTTGTAACTTGCTTTTAGTTTTCTTTACTTTTCCCCTGATTAAAGAAGAGGCGTGCCTCCCCCTTGCGGGAGGCCGCCTTCCTGATTTTGCATTGCAGTCTTGAATTACTCAATAGCGCCAACCGGGCAGCTAGCAGCGCAAGCGCCGCATTCTACGCAGTCTTCACCGATTTCGTATTTACCGTCAACTTCAGTAATAGCGCCAACGGGGCAGGTAGCAGCACAAGTACCGCAGCCTACGCAAGAATCCTTATCAATTTTCAGAGCCATTCGTCGCACCTCCTTCCTTATCTATACACAATGGTAAGAGCTAATCTATTAGCAGACAACTGCTGTTGTCTTACTACATATCTGCGCACCTCACGTCCTTCAAAGTCTGCCTCGCTTGCACGCGGCGGCAGCAGAGGCTGCACCTCATAGCTGCAGCCTGCGGCCTCCAGGCGACGGGCAGCCTCCTTGAGAGGCAGTGCCAAAACCTGTGGAATTTCCATTATACTTCCATTACTTCTTTTTCTTTGTTAGCGGCTGCAGCGTCGATTTCCTTCATAACCTTATCTGTCAGCTTCTGTACCTTTTCAGTACCCTTCTTAGCCTCGTCCTCAGTGATTTCCTTAGCCTTTTCGGTCTTTTTGATAGCATCGTTGGCATCACGGCGCAGGTTGCGGACTACAACACGGTATTCCTCAGCTTTTTTATGTACAACCTTCACCAGCTCCTTACGACGTTCTTCGGTCAGCTGCGGCAGGTTCAGACGAATGCAGATACCGTCGCTGTTCGGGTTCAGACCGAGGTCGGATTTCATAATTGCTTTTTCGATATCCTTCAGAATGTTTTTCTCCCAAGGTTGAATAACAATCATGCGCGGTTCCGGTACGGTTACGCTTGCAACCTGAGTGACAGGTGTCGGGGAACCATAGTAATCAACCATAACCTTCTCCAGCAGAGAGGGAGTTGCACGGCCAGCACGCAGGCTTGCCAGATCTACACGCAGAGCAGCAACGGATTTTTCCATCTTGCTCTCGATACCGCTGATAATTTCATTAACTGTTGCCATTATTCCTTACCTCCTACCAGGGTACCAATTTTTTCGCCTGCAGCAGCACGCAGAATGTTACCCGGTTCATCAATATTAAATACTACAATAGGAATGTTGTTATCCATGCACAGGCTGATTGCAGTGGAATCCATTACGCTGAGATGACGTTTGATAACCTCGATGTAAGGCAGCTCATCAAATTTCTTCGCATCCGGATTAACTGCCGGATCGCTGTCATAAACACCATCTACGCCTTTTTTAGCCATCAGGATAGCGTCTGCTTCGATTTCCGCAGCACGCAGAGCAGCGGTGGTATCGGTGGAGAAATAGGGGTTACCGGTACCTGCGGCAAAAATAACGACTCTTGCTTTTTCCATATGGCGGATAGCACGGCGACGAATGTAGGGTTCTGCAATCTGACGCATTTCAATAGCGGTCTGCACACGGGTCGGAACCTCTAAGTTTTCCAAAGCATCCTGCAACGCCAAAGAGTTGATAACGGTTGCCAGCATTCCCATGTAGTCAGCAGTAGCACGGTCCATGCCCTTGTTGCTGCCGCTGAGTCCGCGCCAGAAGTTACCGCCGCCATTAACGATAGCAACCTCTACCCCTGTCTCAACCACAGCCTTGATTTGCTTGGCCAAGGCATATACTACTGTCGGATCAATGCCAAAGCCTTTTTCACCGGCCAGGGCTTCACCACTAAGCTTTAAAACTACACGTTTGAATTTCTTAAGTTCTGTCACGATAGCGACCTCCCATTTTTTACTTATTCCTATACTCTATTCAATAATTATACCAAAAATACCTGCTTTATTCTACCAAAAATTTTATGAAGAATTAGCGAAAGAAATTCCCCGGCTAATCTGACCATAGATAATTTTTCTGTTCTGGCAATATTATTATAACCAAACAGCGATATAATAGTTTTTATCATCTTATAAAGAGGGGAATGTTTATATGGAACATATAGAACGTAACGCACAAAAAAGTAACGCCACCCTGGCAATCTGCATCACCGCACTGTTTATGGCGCTCAATATTATGATGAGCTCCTTCGGTCTGCCGGTACCGGGCGGCCATTTATATCTTAATGACATTATCATCTGCACGGCAGCAATTCTGCTGGACGACCCCAAGGCTGCCTTCATCGTCGGCGGAGTTGGTGCCTTCTTGGGCGATTTATTCTTCTACCCGACACCGATGTTCGTTTCTCTGGTTACTCACGGCATTCAGGCTGTAGTAATCTGCCTCTTAGCACACCGCGGCGGCAAGGTAAGCTTCAAGGGCGCTGCACTCGGCGTAATTTTGGGCGCTGTTATCATGATTGTGGGCTATTCTCTGGGACGTGCTTTTATTTACAGCACACCGCACTACGCTTATATCAAACTGCCCTACCAGATTCTGCAGGCAGCAGTCGGCGCTGTCGGCGGCCTGGTGCTCTGCTTCAAGGCCGGTCTGCTGGAGCGCTTCGACAAAATGTTCCGCAAATAATTTTTACCGTTAACACAAAAGCTGTTGTACGCAAGCAAACGTACAACAGCTTTTTTATTTGCGTCCACCTGCTGCCCCAACTTGGGCAGCAGACAAATTACCACAATATTTTGTTGTGAATATTACAGTGCGTCCTTGAACACACTGCCGCCGATAAATTCACGCAGGATAGAATTATTGGGAATAACCTCATCCTCCAACGGCTTAACGTAGCTTAAAATGTTCAGCAGACGGCGCGCAGTAGTATAGGCCATGCCTGCGGACTGCGGTACAGCACGCAGCAGCGGCTCCGCATATTTTTTCAGTACAGCAAATTCATAAATCAGCGTGGTGTTGAAAATAATATCGGCACTGCTCTGGTACGGAAAGATGTATTTTTCTTCACCCTCACGCACGTCGGACCAGGTTTTCAGCGTAGTTTCCGCATCATGCGAACGGAACTGACTGTCGCGCACCATACGGCGCAGCAGACGCATATCGGTAGTACGGATGCGGTTGTACTCGTCAAAAGACATGGGCGTCAGCGCACTGACGTAAATTTTGATTTTATGTTCCGTCGGTACGGACGGTGTCAGCTTTTCATTCAGGCCGTGGATACCTTCGATAACCAGCACGGAATTTTCCTGCAGCTGCAGCTCATTGCCGCGATATTCACGGCAACCGGTGCGGAAATTGTACTTGGGCATTTTCACTTTTTCACCTGCCAGCAGACGCTGCAGATGCTCGTTGAACAGCTCCAGGTCGATAGCCTCCAGGCATTCAAAGTCATAGCTGCCGTCAGCCTTACGCGGCGAATCGACACGGTTTTTATAATAGTCATCCATAGAAATAGCAATCGGACGCAGGCCGTTGACTGCCATCTGGATGCTCAAACGCTGTGCCGTAGAGGTCTTGCCGGAAGAGGACGGACCTGCAATCAGCACCAGCTTCAGCTCATGGTGACTTGCCAGGATATCGGCAATATTGGCCAGCTTCTTTTCATGCAGCGCTTCCGCTACCTGAATAATCTTTTCGGCATAGCCTAAATCAATAATTTTATTGAGCTTGCCAACAGTATTGCAATGAATCATAGCAGACCATTCTTCTGCTTCCTGATAGGCATCGTTAAGGCGCGGCTGGTCTACAAATGGCGGCAGCACCTGCCAGCTGCCGTCATCAGGATAATTGATAATCACACCGTCAGCATACGGCAGCAGCTCAAAATGCGGCACATAGCCGGCATCGGGGCACATGGGGCCGAAGAGATAACCGGGTACGCCCTCCAGAAGGTTAATCGTCAGCACGGTGTCATCCGGCACCTGAGCCAGCAGCGCCAGGTTATCATCGCTGCAGATGGCGCAGGCCATATCAATAGCCTCGGATTTAGGCAGACGCAGCAGCTTAATAGGCTCCCTGCGTTCTGCCATTTTATGCATATATTCTTCAATGCTGCGAATATCTTCAGCGGTGAGCTTACGCTCGCTGTTATCCTTGCAGTAGAGCGCGCTTCCCAGGGAATTGCGCACCTCCAGATGTACATCGGGATAAAGCTTTTTGGTTGCCGCAATCAGCATAAACAGCAGCGTGCGCACATAAACACGCATGCCTACGGAATTGTTGACTTCCACGAAATCAACAGTGCCGTCGGCAGTAAGCGGACGCTGCAGGTCACATTCCTCACCGTTATAGAGTCCCATAACGATGGGAGAAGCATATTTATCGCTCAATTTTTGAGCTAAAGGCAGCAGTGTGCTGCCCTCCTCTACTTCGATAATTTGTCCATTGGACAACTGCAGCTTAAGCATTTTATTCGCCAACGGCTTGCATTGCAGCGTTGACCTTAGCAGCCATGCCTTTGATTTTCTTCAGAGGTACGGCGCAAACAGCGATACGCACACCTGCAGCCAGAGGAACTGCAAAAATGTTGTCCTCATGCAGCTTGTCGCAGATTGCATCCGGGTTTTTAGCAGGAATAGACAGGAAGAAGCCTGCTACATACGGCAGCATCGGCAGGCCGCATTCTTCTGCTTCCTTGGTGAACAGGTCGGCACGTGCCTTAATCATCTGATAATAGTAATCACGCTCAGCGCAAACCTTCGCCAACAGCTCAGGATCGCTGTAGATGGTTGCCAGAGTGCGCATAGCCGGACGGTTGATGTTGGACCAGGTTGCACGGCTGGTGTATTGGTTGATAGCAGCGAACTCGTCGATAACGCTCTTGTCGGAGGAAACGCCGATCATAGCGCCGGTACGCTGACCGTACATGGTGAAGCCTTTGGACATGCTGTAGCCGACAATACAAAGAATGTTGGCAGGCAGACCGGAGAGCTTTTTAAAGATTTTGCGTACTTCTTCTTTTTCGCCGGCATAATCGATATAAGCAACGTCCAGGAAAAACACGATGTTTTTGCCCGGTACGGCAGCCTCCTTCAGAATTGCCAGTACGCCGTCCATATCCTCGCCGCTCAGGCTGTAGCCAGTAGGATTGTGCGCCGGAGTATTCAGCAGATACAGCAGGTTATCCTGCTTAGCAAGCAGTTCATCAACCTTTTCCTTCAAAGCAGGCAGGTTGAATTTATTGTTTTCATCCAGCATTTTATAGGTGGTAAAATTACGGCCCATATCCTGGCACAGTACTTTGTAAGCGCCCCAGTACCAGTCGGAGCAGAGCACGGTATCACCATTATCGGTGTAGTTCCAGATAGCATGGTGGATAGCACCGGTGCCGCCTGCGGTTGCTACTGCAGCAATATAGCCTTCCGGACGTGAGTTGCCGAAGGCGGCAGTCAGTACGCAGTCCAGATATTCAGGCAGACCGCTGATAGGTGCGTAAGCAATCATTTCGTTAGTGGAAAGACCGCGGAAAACCTCTTCTACAGTCGGCAGGCAGACGAGCTTTTCATCCTCGTCTAAAATAGCGCCGATGGTAGCGTTGGTAACGGCATCCTTGCCGTATTTGGCAGCAGCTGCCACAGCAGCAGCGTTAGCACCGAAAATTTTATCTTGGGCAGATTTACCCTTAGCGTGTTTTGCAGCAATACTCATAGTCATAGTTAACTACTCCTTTCAAAATTACAAATCAATAACCGTAGCGCCACTGCCACCGGCCTCCAGCGCCGCCGTCTCCAGCTTCTTGACAAAGCGGTTGGTCGACAGATACGCTGTCAGTCCGGCGCGCAAGGCACCGGTTCCTTTGCCATGGATGAGGCGCAGCTGGCCGATACCGGCAATCAGCGCATCATCAATAGCTTTATCTACAACGGGAATTGCTTCATCCAGCGTCATCCCGCGCAAATCAATTTCCTGTTTGGCACTGCCTGATTTGGCAATGAACATCTGGTGTGCGTAATTGGCAGCAGCATTCTTGCTGAAGCCCTTGCGCTTTTTAGGCGCAGCATCGGTATGCGCAGGCTGTGCCTTGGTCAGCAGGCATTTTTTTGCCGGCACAGTCATTTTCAGGATACCAACCTGCACTGTTACATCGTTGCCGTTGACATCGGTAATAATGCCATTCTTCCCTAAGGAAACGACAAAAACATTCAGGCCCTTCTTGGCTGTCTTGGCAGATAACGGTGCGCCCTCCGGCAATGGTGCGTCCTCGCTCAGCGTTTTATTGAGCTTCTTGCGTGCTTCCTCTGCTGCCTGCTCCAGGCGCTTCGTATCGAAGTCAGCCTTCATGGAGCGCAGCTCCTTCAGCACTGCTTCGGATTCACGACGGCTGCGGCGATAGATTTCATCCGCCTGCTCACGCGCCTTACGCAGCATTTCATTCTTACGGCGTTCAAACTCGCTC
The DNA here is from genome assembly GCF_000434895.1 of Phascolarctobacterium succinatutens CAG:287. Classification (GTDB taxonomy): domain Bacteria; phylum Bacillota; class Negativicutes; order Acidaminococcales; family Acidaminococcaceae; genus Phascolarctobacterium_A; species Phascolarctobacterium_A succinatutens_A. The sequence goes on along the minus strand of NZ_FR892822.1, from coordinate 27,847 downwards.
TTGGAATAAGCCAGTGCGTTGCGCAGCTGCTCGCTTTCGCGACGCAGGTCCTCAATCTCCTTACTGCCGCTTTCATAACGGCGACGTTCGCTGTCCAGCTCCTGCAGTACATTTTCCATATGTACATGCTCCTGGTTCAGCAGCTCGCCGGCATTTTGGATAATATCCTCAGCCAAACCCAGACGGCGGCTGATATTGAAGGCATTACTGCTTCCCGGTACGCCCATCAGCAAGCGATATGTAGGACGCAGCGACACGGGGTCAAATTCCACGCTGGCATTTTCCATGCCCTCGTGACCGTAGGCAAAGGTTTTCAGCTCGCTGTAGTGGGTTGTTACCATCGTCAGCACGCCCTGCTCATGCAGGTGCTCCAGCATCGCCATAGCCAGCGCAGCGCCCTCGTTCGGGTCCGTACCGGCACAGATTTCGTCAATCAGCACCAAATCTCCTGCCTTGACCTCGTTTAAAATGCTGATTAAATTCGTCATATGCGCAGAGAAGGTTGACAGGCTCTGCTCAATGCTCTGCTCATCACCGATATCCGCATAAACCGCACGGAATACCGGCAGCTTGGCACTGCTTGCGGGGATAAACAGACCGATTTGCGCCATCAGCGCAAAGAGGCCTACAGCCTTCTGTGCTACCGTTTTACCGCCGGTGTTGGGGCCGGTAATCAGCAGCATGGTGAATTTATCGCCAAGCTGTACGTCCAAAGGCACTACCGTATCCTTCGGCAGCAACGGGTGACGTCCCTGCGCAATTTCCACACCGCCGGACAGCACCAGCATCGGTCGTACCGCATGCTGCTCCTGCGCCAGCAAAGCTCTGGCGCAGATAACGTCCAGCGTAGTAAAGATTTCCAGCGAAGCCAGCAGCGCCTTCGCCTCCGCGCCCACGTTCTGCGTAAGCTGACGCAGAATACGCTCGATTTCCTCGTGCTCCTCTGCAACATAACGCTTGATATCATTGTTCAGGTTGACAACAGCCAGCGGCTCGATAAACAGCGTTGCACCCGTACCGCTCTGGTCGTGCACGATGCCGGGGAAGTTCATCTTATATTCCTGCTTCACAGGGATAACGTAACGGTCACCGCGCATCGTCACGATGTTATCCATGAAATACTTCTGGTTATTCGGGTCATGCAGAATGCTGTCGAGCTTTTCCTTCACGCGGTTTTTGGCAATCTGAATCGCAGTACGCAGACCGCCGAGCTTCGGCGAAGCGTTGTCCTTAATTTCGCCATGCTCGTCAATCGCACTGCCAATCTGCTTTTCCAAACGGCTGAATTGCGTCAGCTCCGCGCCGTATTCGGCCAGATTAGGCGCTGTCTCAGCATTTTCCGCAGTAAAATCCTTCATCGAAGCAAAGGCCTGCACCGTTGTCTGGATATGCTGCAGCTCCTCCGGCTCCAGCACACTGCCAAGCTCCGCGCGCTTCACGTCGGCCGTAATATTGAACGCACCGCCGAAGGGGAAACGTCTGCCTTCATCCAGAATGCGCAGTGCTTCCGCAGTTTCCTCCTGCAGGCGCTTAACCTTACTGAATTCACTTTCAATCTGCAGGGAAATTATTGCCTGCTTGCCCAAAAAGGTTGCGGCCTTGGAGGCCAACATATTTTTTACTTTATCAAATTCTAATGTCTTTACAGCAAAGCGTGCCATAGTTTTTTGCACCTCTAAATCTAAATCATAATAATATATTATAGCATATTTGCAAAGCTTTGTGCTACTGCCTGCAACAGCTATTCCCTCTTACCGAGGCTGCATAAAAACGCAATCCGTTGAAAGCGCAGACATCACTCTGCGATAAAAAGCTCGCCGTCACGCTCGTAGGCATAGAATTCCTGCTCTAAAATGCGGGCAATGCGCACAAAATCATCAGCCACATCGGCATCAGTATAAGCCACCAGCAGTTTTTCCGCATAGCTGCGTCCTTTGTAATAGCCAACGGCGTCCTGTACGAAAAAGCCGTCCGTATGCTTATACAGCACCTCAGCAAACTCATCTATCACCTGCTGCCACGGAGCAGGCTTTAAAGCACCGTTCTCATAAACAGCGCAGGGAATATGAAAAACGTATCTGTGCACTAAGGCAACCTCCTTCAACCCTCTTTATCCAAAAACGGCCACCGGCAGACGCTTTGCTGCCAATGGCCGTTTACCTTCTGACTCACTGCAACAGCAGCTCAGAGCTACACTGATTTAGTTTTCGTGATGGCGTTCCTTGTTCTTGCGCACATACTCCATGATAATACCGGCGGTTTCTTCAATCGCACGGTTGGAAACGTTGATAATCTGGCAGTGCAGACGGCGCATAATGCCCTTAGCATAAGCCAGCTCGTCATCAATACGCTTCATATCGGCATAAGTCGCAGTATCAGACAGGCCCATGGTTTTCAGACGCTCGCTGCGGATTTCGTTCAGCTTGAACGGGTCAATCAAAAGACCGATAATCTTATACGGCGGCACCTTGAAGAGCTCTTCAGGCGGAGCCAGCTCCGGTACCAGCGGCACGTTGGCAACCTTAATCTGCTTGTGTGCCAGATACATGCTCAGCGGAGTTTTGGAGGTACGGGAAACGCCGATAATAACAACGTCCGCCTTCAGCAGGCCCAAAGGATTTTTGCCATCATCGTATTTAACAGCAAATTCCACAGCCTCAACACGCTTGAAGTATTCGTGGTCCAGAGAGTGAATCAGGCCGGCCTGATTTTTCGGCAGCAGACCGGTAGACTTTTCGATGGATTTCAGCATCGGTCCCAAAACGTCAACTACCTCAACATCACTGCTCATAGCCTTGTCCGCCATATGCTCGCGCAGTTCCGGCGATACGATTGTATAGCAGATAACCGCATTATTTGTTGCAGCCTCTTCTACAATTTTATCAATTTGTTCCTTGTCCTTTACGTAAGGAACACGGATAACATCAAATTTTTCTTCTACGAACTGACTGGTAGTTGCCTTAACTACAGACTCCGCAGTTTCACCAATAGAGTCAGATACAGCATAAATAACCGGATTAAGCTTCGTTATTATGATAATTACCCCCCTTACCCTCAGCCAGATCTACCAGCAGACGAGTAAAATTAGTTTTTGTGATACGTCCCAGAACCTGATACATGCGCTTCTTTTCATCAATGATTTTTACTACCGGCAGACAGTCGATTTCATTATCAATCAGTCTGCGAGCTGCCGAAGCGGCAGGCTCATCCGGTGTAGCTACGATGATTTTGGAAATCGGCGTCATTACCATGACCACTGGAATATCACGCAAATCATTATTATTGATAGCAGCCTTCAGTAAATCCTTTCGCGACAAAATGCCGTTCATCATGCCTTCCTCATCCAGCACGAACACCGTTCCGACATCCTCAAGGAACATGGTAACAACTGCTTCGTAGGCGCTCTTGTCATGTTTAATCGCTACCGGTACCGACTGCAGATCCTGCACAGTAATAGCAGAAATTTCTTCCATCAGCATACCCAAAGTATTTTTACCGGTATAAAAATAACCAACCTTCGGTCTCGCATCAAGAATACCACCCATAACAAGGATTGCCAGATCACTGCGTAAGGCAGCGCGGGTTACATTCAGCCTTTCGGCTATATGCTCGCCGGTAATAGGTCCGTCCAGACGTACAATTTCAGCAATTTGCTTCTGCCTGTTGCTTAAAGCTATGATCTTCACACCCTTTCTATCTAATACAATAGTCTATAATATAGGTATAGTATACACTATTAACAGAAAAAATGCTAGATTGCGACACAAATAATTTCCGCAAAATTTAGCTGTATAGCTTAAATTTCTAATTGTGTTATTTTTATCTGCGCCCCTTGTCCTGACCGTGACCGCTGGGAATGTAATAGCGCGTTCCCACCAGCTCATCCGGCAGATACTGCTGCTCCACCCAGCCTCCGGGGAAGTTGTGCGGATATTTATAATCTATGCCGTGCCCCAGCTTGGCAGCACCGGGATAATGCGCGTCACGCAAATGCTTGGGCACACTGCCGCAGTTACGGCTGCGCACATCCGCGCGCGCTTTGGCAATGCCCATATAGGCTGTGTTGCTCTTGGGTGCGTTGGCGATATAGCACACTGCCTCCGCCAACGGTATCTGCGCCTCAGGCCAGCCGACAAAATCGGCAGCCTGCGCCGCAGCGTTAGCTACCACCAGTGCCTGCGGGTCCGCCAGGCCTACATCCTCTGCCGCACAGATAACAACGCGACGCGCCACAAAGCGCACGTCCTCGCCGCCCTCAATCATGCGCGCCAAATAATGCAGCGCTGCATCCGCATCACCGCCGCGCATGCTCTTGATAAAAGCGCTGATGATATCATAATGCTGATCACCCTTTTTATCGTAACGCTGCAGCGCCGTACCGATAACGCTGCGCAAGGTTGCCACCGTCAGCACACGCTCGCCCTCCTCCGGCAGCATGAACTCGGCCTGCTCCAGAATGTTCAGCGCACTGCGGGCATCACCTGCCGCAAAATCGGCAATAATCCTCAGCGCCTCAGGCTCAGCCTTAAAGCTGTTGCCAAAACCACGCTCCGAGTCGGCAATTGCACGCTCTAGAATCTGCTGAATCTGCGGTGCCTGCAGCTTTTCCAAACGCACCACCTTCATGCGCGAAAGCAGCGGCGAATTGATTTCAAAAAAAGGGTTTTCGGTAGTAGCACCGATGAGCACTATCGTGCCGTTTTCCACGTAAGGGAGCAGCACATCCTGCTGCGCCTTGTTGAAGCGATGAATCTCGTCGATAAACACGATAGTACGGCCACGTCCGTTGCGTCTGTCCTCCTGCGCCTTGGCGATGAGCTTGCGCAGCTCGGGGACACCGCTGGAAACGGCGTTGATGGCCTCGAACTTTTCGCCGGTAACGTGTGCGATAACCTTCGCCAGCGTTGTTTTGCCGGTTCCCGGAGGTCCGTAAAAGAGTACGGACTGCAGCACATCACGCTCAATCATGCGGCGCAGCGGACTGCCTGCGCCTACGGCGCTCTCCTGCCCTACAAAGTCGCTGAGGCGTTCGGGACGCATGCGGTCAGCCAAAGGCTTCGTCTGTCGCTTTTCAGTTTCAAATAAATTACCGAATAGATTTTCCATCGCTCTTTACCTGTATCTTTCTGTGACAAAAATTATCTCATAAAAAAATTAATCCCCACAATGCCGTCCAGCTCCGTGTTTTGAACCTGCATGTGCAGGTGGGTGCCTTCCCTACCAATCGCAAACGTCCACTCAAAGGAGGCATGTTTTTGAAAGAAGGAGTATCAGGCTCCCTAGGTTAGAGTGTTGGCTCAAAACCTTTGGAGCAATGTAACGAACATCGCAGGGGTATAATTAACAACTATTCTTCAATTGTCTTTAACTTCTATCGACATACATATAATACCAAAAATGGAAGCGTTTTTCAACGCTTCCATTAAAAATTTTTGAATATTTATTTTGCTTTATCCTCTTGACAGAAGCAGGCTAAAGTGCTTATTTGTCTTCTTTGTCCTTCTTCATCAGCAGGCTGGTCTTGATGTGCAGCTCACGCAGCTGTTTTTCATCAACATCGTTAGGAGCCTGAGTCATCAGATCGGACGCGCTCTGAGTTTTCGGGAAAGCAATTACGTCGCGGATAGAATCGCGCTGAGCCATAATCATGATCAGACGGTCAAGACCGAATGCCAGACCACCGTGTGGCGGAGCACCGTATTCGAATGCGTTCATCATGAAGCCAAACTTCTCTTGTGCTTCCTCATCGGACAGGCCGATAGCTTCGAATACCTTCTTCTGTACGTCGCGGCGATGGATACGGATGGAACCGCCGCCGATTTCGGTGCCGTTCAGAACCATATCATAAGCCTTAGCATATACCTTGCCGGGATTGGTCAGCAGCAGCGGCAGGTCCTCGTCACGCGGAGCGGTGAACGGATGGTGCATTGCAACATAACGTTTTTCTTCCTCGTTGTACTCGAACATCGGGAAGTCAACTACCCAGGTGAAGGCCAGCTTATCCGGATCAATCAGACCACGACGTTTAGCCATTTCGATACGCAGTGCGCCCAGAGAAGCAGCAACTACGGACGGTTTATCAGCAACGAAGAGCAGCAGGTCGCCTGCTTCAACTTCAGCAGCTTTTTTGATTGCTTCGATGTTTTCATCGCTGAAGAATTTAGCGATAGAGGATTTTACGCCGCCTTCTGCCGGGAATTGCAGCCAAGCCATACCCTTAGCACCGTAGATGCCGCAGAATTTAACGAGCTCATCCAGCTGACGACGCGGAATATCTGCATAGCCTTTTACGTTAATGCATTTTACCTGACCGCCGTTAGCGATAACATTGTTGAATACCTGGAAGGTGCAGCCTTGAACAGCTTCGCTGACATTTTTCAGCTCCATGCCGAAGCGCAGGTCCGGTTTATCGCTGCCGAAACGATCCATAGCATCGTCCCAGGTCAGACGTTGGAAAGGAATCTGGATATCCTTGCCCAGAGCACCCTTGAAGATGTGGTGGATTAAGCCTTCCATCAGCTCCAGGATTTCATCAACTTCCATGAAGGACATTTCCATGTCCAGCTGGGTGAATTCCGGCTGACGGTCGGCACGCAGGTCCTCATCACGGAAGCAACGTGCGATTTGGAAATAACGCTCCATACCGGCTACCATCAGCAGCTGTTTGAAGATTTGCGGAGATTGCGGCAGTGCATAGAACTTGCCAGGGTTTACACGGCTCGGAACGAGGTAGTCACGAGCACCCTCCGGAGTGGATTTGCACAGCATCGGAGTTTCAATCTCGAGGAAATGGTTATCATCAAGATAGTCGCGCATCAGCTTAGCAACTTTGTGACGCAGAATCAGATTGCGTTGCATTTCCGGACGGCGCAGGTCCAGATAACGGTATTTCAGACGCAGGTTTTCATCGGTGTCAATGCCGTCTTTAATGTAGAACGGAGGAGTTTTAGCACCGTTCAGCACTTCGATATCATGTGCCAGTACTTCGATAGTACCGGTAGGAATGTTTTCGTTGATGGTGTCCTCATCACGCAGACGTACATTACCAATTACTTTGATAACATATTCGTTACGGATGTCCTCGGCAGTTTTGAAGCTGCTGCCTGCGCTTTCGGGATCGGCAACAACCTGCACGATACCGCTGCGGTCACGCAAATCGATAAAAATCAATCCGCCGTGGTCACGTCGTTTAGCAACCCAGCCGCACAGTACAACCTGTTCGCCGGCTTGCTCCTTAGTCAGCACACCACAATGATGGCTGCGTTTTTCATTAATCATCTTTAGCACCTCTACTTATAAAGTATTGAAATAACTAATAATATCATTAACAGCGATTTCATGTTGCTCGCTTGTTGCCATGTTACGCACAGTAACGGCATTACGGCTGAGCTCATCCTCGCCAAATATTAACACTTGCTTAGCCTGGAATTTGTTGGCCTGCTTCATCTGGGACTTCATGCTGCGGCCGTTAAAGTCGTATTCAACCTTAAAGCCGTTGCGACGCAGCTCGATGGCGGTTTTGAAAGCCAGCGCAAAGTTTTCCTGCTTGGGGCAGACAACATATGCGTCTATGCTTTCATCAAATTTGGGCAGCAGATTCTGCTTCTCCAGAGCCAGCAGCACGCGCTCCATACCCATAGCAAAGCCGATGCCGGGGCGGGCTTCATCACCGCTGATTTCCTGTACCAGTCCGTCGTAACGGCCGCCGCCGCAAACAGCGCTTTGTGCGCCCAGCGGAGCGTACTGGATTTCAAAAGCAGTTTTTGTATAATAATCAAGGCCGCGCACAAGATTGTGGTCAACCTCATATTCAACACCTGCAGCGGTCAGCAGCTGCTTCAGGCCCTCAAAGTGTTCCTTGCACTCATCGCACAGGCATTCCTCCAGGCTCGGTGCGCCCTCGCCCAGCTCATGGCAGTGCGGATTTTTGCAGTCCAAAAGACGCAGCGGATTGCGGTCGAAGCGGCCTTGGCAATCCTTGCACAGCTCGTCAAAGTTAGGCTTGAAGAAAGCCTGCAGCTTTTCTCTGTGCTGCGGACGGCATTTGGGGCAGCCTACGGAATTGATTTTCAGCTTCAAATCCTTCAGGCCAAGGCTCTGCAGTACCTGCACAGCCAGCAGAATGATTTCCGCATCGACATTCGGACCGGTTACGCCCAGAGCTTCTACACCGAACTGGTGGAACTCACGCAGACGGCCCGCCTGCGGACGGTCATAACGGAACATAGGTCCGATGTAATAGAACTTCGTGGCAGCGTCATCCTTGCTCAGCTTATGCTCAACGTAAGCGCGGACAGCACTGGCGGTGTTTTCCGGACGCAGAGTAATGCTGCGGTTACCGCGGTCGGTAAAGGTATACATTTCCTTTTCAACTACGTCGGTGGTATCACCGATACCGCGTTGGAACAGCTCTGTATGCTCAAACACAGGAGTTCTGATTTCTTTGTAGCCATATTGCGCGCAAATCTTGCGCATGGTTTCTTCCAGATAACGCCATGCGTTAACGTCGGAAGGCATAATATCCTTCGTACCTCTGGGTGCTGTTGTCAGCATAGTCTATCCTCTCCTAACGGCACTCATACCCATTTACAGGTCTGTGCCTTCTATATTAAACAAGTCACGGCGACGCTCTGCCAGCTCCTGCAGGCGCGCCCCATACACTGCCACATTTTTCGGCATATTCAGTTTATGCAGATGGTGTCCGTCAGGCAAAGGCACCTTGCTGGCAGATGCAGGTCCCACACCAATCACCGGATGACGTTCCTCCATCATCTGGATATTATAGATACTTTCCGTACCGGGCTTGGCATAACCGATGTTCGCCAGATGCCCCAGCATATAATGCTGGCGGTACAGATAGTAAGGCTCTAACCCTATCGCAGCAGCCATCTCAGCAGCCCGCTGCACCATTTTTTCCGCTGCCTGCGTAGTCAGCACTGCCTGCTCCTGCTTCTGAAAGAGCGGCGCACTGCGCTTCAGCGTAAGCGTATGCACTGTCAAGTTCTCCGGTGCCAGCTTCACTGCCTGCTCCAGAGAATATGCTATCTCCTGCTCCGTTTCCTGCGGAAGACCGATAATCAGATCCACATTCACAACAGGAATCTGGCTTTTGCGCACAAGCTCATAGGCATTGTAAAAATCCCTGACGCTATGGCGCCTGCCAATCAGCTGCAGCGTTTTATCATGGAAGCTCTGCGGATTGACGCTGATGCGGTTCACTCCCGCCGCCTCCATCGCCGCCAATTTAGCCGCACTGAAGCAGTCCGGGCGACCGGCCTCTACCGTGAACTCGCGCAGATGCTGCAAGCCTTCGCAGTTGCTTTGCAGCAGTTTTCGTTCCACTGCCTGCAGCAGACGTGCAAATACCTTATCACTCAGGCTCGTGGGTGTGCCACCGCCAATATAAAGTGATTTTACACGCAAGCTATGCATACCTGTTAATTGTACCACATTTTGCAGGTCTTGTTCAATCATATTTACAAAGTTTTGCTGAGATTCTTCGTTCTGCGGCACAATTCCCGCCGGGAACGAGCAATAGCTGCAGCGCGAAGGACAATACGGCACGCCGATATAAATACCGGTATCCGTAAGGCGCGTACTGTCGCTGAGAATATGCTTCTGCTTCAGAGCAATATCCGTAAGCAGCTTTCCCTGCGCCATTGGCAGCAAATAATTTTCGCTCAGATATTCCGGCAATGCCGCAGCTGCCACACCGCTGTCCAACAGCTTATGCGCCAGCTTCGTCGGGCGCACGCCTGTGAGAATGCCCCACGGCAGCTTAGGCTGCAGACCGGTAAGCTCGGCAAAAACCTTCAGCACGACAAGCTTCACGCAGCGTGTTATCTCACCGCTCGCCGCAGCTTCGCTGCAAGGCTCGCTCGCTGTAAAGCTTTGCTCCGCACCTTGCAGGCAGGCGCTGACGCAGCCGCGCTCACGCGCAAGCGTCAGCGTAAGCACGACTGACGGTGCCGGCTGATAGTCAAAAAATGCGGCCATGTCGCTCACAGGCCGCGCAGCATCAAGCTCCAATGTATTGTGTAAGCAAAAAAACCGCATTTAATTCTCCCGTCCTTCACCGGCATGCCACAGCTGCTTGTACAGCACTCTGTAGATTGCTGCTACCGGCACGGCAAAGACCATACCGAGAATACCGAACAGCTTAGCACCGATGAGCAGGCTGATAATCAAAACTACAGGATGCAAATCAATCTTCTGTCCCATAAGTTTAGGCATAATAAAATTGGCATCCATCTGATAATATACCAGATAAAAAAGCGCTACATGGAAGGCAGCCTCCGGCGCCTGACCGTAAGCAATAAACACAGCAGGCACAGCGCCCATCAGCGGACCGACTACCGGTACCGTTTCGGCAAGGATGGCCCAAAAGCCGAGCACCAACGGAAAGTCAATACCCAAAAAAGCCGTGCCGATGGTAATAACGAAGCCGGAAATCAGGCTCAGCTTGCCCATACCGCGCACATAGGCGCTCATGGTTCTGCCGATTTCGTCCACAACCTCCGCCGCTTTGTCCTGCGCATCGTAGTTGAACAGATTAATCACCATCGAACGCAGCTCACGCCAGTCCTTAAGAAAATAAAAGGCAAGAAAAGGCACGATAATCATGCCTATCAGACTTTGCACAATCCCCAGACTGGACTGGACAAGATTACGCAGCACCGTTCCTACAAAGCCCATCGCCCAGTTCAGCAGACCGTTGACCAGCATATTGAAATCGGACGGCAAAAGCGGAATGGTAGACGGGTCCTTAAGCATGCTGTCCAAATCCTGGATATTGGATTTGGCAGCCAATGCCGGCAGCTTTTGCAGGAACTCGTTCATCTGCCCGAAGAGCGGCAGAATGATGAAGCCGATAATCATAAAAATAAAGATACAAAAGGCCAGCAATGCCAGGATAATCGCCACTACGCGCGACAGCTTAATCATGCCGTGCGCCATGCGCACCTGCGCGATAGCATTAACCAAGGGATAAAGTGCGAAGGCCAGGCCTACTGCCAGCAGCAGCGGCAGCAGAAAGCCTGCCATTAAATATAAAACATAAGAGATTGCCGTAACAACACCCAGCTTAAAGAAGGTGCTTTTACGTATTTGAGGCCAATATTTCAGCATGATGTTTTATTGCAGGAAAGGATTCCTGCGATGCTCCCAGCCCACGGTAGTAGTAGGTCCGTGGCCCGGCAGCAGCTTAACGTCATCATCAAGCACCATCAGCTTTGTTTTGATGGACTGGATGAGTGCGCGATAGCTGCCTCCCGGCAAATCGGTGCGTCCAATAGATTCGCAGAAAATAGTATCACCGGCAAAAACTACCTTGCCCGGCGCGTAGTAATAACAGAAGCCGCCTTTGGTATGTCCCGGCGTAGCAAAGGCTTCAAACTTCATGCCTGCCAGCTCCAGCACATCCCCGTCATGTACAAGGTGGTCCGCAGGCTCATTTTTCAATTCTTCACCGATAAAGAAGGACAGGTTTCTGTTCGGCTGTGTCAGGCAGTCAGCATCATCCTCGCCGATATACACCGGCGCACCTGTAGCCTTACGCAGCTCTGCCAGCGCACCGATGTGGTCGCTGTGACCGTGTGTAAGCACAATAGCTACAACCTTAGCCTTAGTCTGCTCAATCATTCTCTTAATGGTCGGGTAATCTCCGCCCGGATCAAAAATAACGCCTTCACCGATAGCTTCATTTACGGCAAAATAACAGTTGGTAGCAAGCATACCTGCTTCAACATGATAAATCTTCATTCTTCAACCTCCGTTAATAAATCTATGCACAATATAATTATAACAGCTTCGTGCTGTCCAGCAAAATAGTTACCGGACCGTTGTTCACGAGCTCTACCAGCATATGCGCGCGAAAGATGCCAGTTTCTACCGGCAGGCCTGCCTTGCGGCAGCCTTCGACAAAACGCTCATAGTAAGCGTTGGCCACATCAGGCGCTGCAGCAGCCGTAAAGGACGGGCGTTTGCCGTGGCGGCAGTCACCGCACAGGGTAAACTGGGAAACCGCCAAAATCGCACCGCCTACATCCTTCACCGACAGGTTCATCTTGCCCGCCTCATCCTCAAAAATGCGCATGCCGCACACCTTGTCGATAATATAGGCCAGATCCTTATCGGTATCGCCCTCGGCCACACCAAGAAGCACCAGAAGGCCCTTCTGTACCTCGCCGGTAATCTTTTCATCTACAGTAACACTGGCGCGGTCTACACGCTGCACAACTGCTCTCATTTCTTCTTGCCTCCGCTGCCGTTCGCCGTAGAAATCAGGCGTTCAACAGAATAAACACCCTTCATGCGGCGGATACGGTTCATAAAATATTCCAGCTGCTCCAGGCTCATGATATCAAGTCCCATGTGCATGGTAGCAATTTTATTCTTATCTGTATGACATGCCAGCGAGAAAATATTAATCTTCGTTTCGCTAGTCACATTCATAATATCGCTCATCAGTCCGGTTCTGTCTACGGACGTAATCACGATGTTAACCTTATAGACATCATCAATGCCTACATCCCAGGCAACCTCAATTAAGCGACGCTGCTCCTCGGGATTATTGGTCAGGATATTAGGGCAGTCCGCACGGTGTACGGAAATACCGCTGCCACGCGTAATATAACCGATAACCGGATCGCCGGGAATCGGGTTGCAGCAGCGCGCCAGCTTAACCATGATGCCTTCTTCGCCCTTAACGAGAATGCCGTGGCTGGCCTTAGCCTTAGACTTGCGCGGCTTCAGCTCTGCCAGTACCTGCGCCAGGTCCTTGGTGGTTTCCAGCTTCTGCTCTTTTTTATAGATTTCCACCAGCTTGGACATAACAGTGTTCAGTGTAACACCGCCGTAGCCCAGTGTTGCCAGCAGATTTTCATCTGTATCGATGCGGATTTTGTTGCCTGCTTCCTTCAGTTTTTCCGGAGACATCAGCACCTTAGGCTCGTAGCCGAGGCGTTTAACCTCACGCTCCAGCATTTCACGGCCCTTGACGATATTTTCCTCACGGCGCTCCTTCTTGAACCAGCTTTTGATTTTGTTGCGCGTATCGGAAGAGCCGACAACATTAATCCAGTCACGGCTCGGTCCGTTGGACTGCTTGGAGGTGATAACCTCTACGATATCGCCGTTCTTCAGCTGGTAGTCAAGCGGTACAATGCGTCCGTTGACCTTGGCACCTACGCAGCGGTTGCCTACATCCGTATGAATGCGGTAAGCGAAGTCAATCGGCACACTGCCTACAGGCAGGTCGATAACATCACCGCGCGGCGTAAAGACAAAGACCTCATCGGCAAAGATATCCATCTTGACCGTGTTGACAAAGTCGCGCGAATCATTCATATCCTTGTGCCATTCCAGCAGCTGACGCAGCCAGCTCAGCTTGGCATCAAAGCCCTTGTCACCGCCGGCTGCAGGCTTGCTGCCACCGCTTTCCTTATAGCGCCAGTGCGCAGCGATACCGTATTCGCTGATGCGGTGCATTTCAAAAGTGCGAATTTGGATTTCCAGCGGCTGACCGCCATTGGAAAGCACAGTCGTATGCAAGGACTGATACATATTGGATTTCGGCACCGCTACATAGTCCTTGAAGCGGCCCGGAATAGGACGCCACATGCTGTGTACGATACCCAGCGTGCCATAGCAGTCCTTAACGGTGTCTACCAGCACACGGATAGCCAGCAGATCATAAATCTCGCTCAGCTGCTTGTGGTCACGCAACATTTTCTTATGAATGCTGTAAAAGTTTTTCGGTCTGCCCTGAATTTCGCAGCGGATACCAGCCTTCTCGACAGCGTCCTTCAACGTTATCATAGCCTCGTTAATCATATCCTCGCGCTCACGGCGTTTAATTTTTACCTGCTCTACCAAGTCATAATAAATATCCGGCTCCATATAACGGAAGGCCAGATCCTCCAGCTCCCATTTAATGGTATAGATACCAAGACGATGAGCCAGCGGCGCATAAATTTCCAATGTTTCCCGGGAAATAGACTGCTGCTTATGCACAGGCATATACTTCATCGTGCGCATATTATGCAGACGGTCAGCCAGCTTAATCAGTACAACACGGATATCGCGTGCCATCGCCAAAAACATTTTGCGATAGTTTTCAATCTGGCGGTCTTCCTTGGAAATATATTCGATTTTACCAAGCTTGGTAACACCGTCTACCAGATTTGCTACCACGGTGCCGAACTGCTCTTTGATATAGTCCAGCTTGTAATCTGTATCCTCTACTACATCATGCAGAAAGGCAGCAGCCAGTGTTTTGTCATCCATCTGCAATCCCACAAGGATGCTGACAACACCAATCGGATGGATAATATACGGTTCACCGGATTTACGTGTCTGCGCAGCATGCGCCTTGGCTGCCAGCTCATAGGCCTTACGGACAAAAGCTACCTGCTCCGGCGTAAGATATTCTTCTATACGCGCAAACAATTCATCTATATCAGTAATATTAGTTATTGCGTTTGTTGAGGGCATTCTCCCCACTCCCATCTGCACTTCATCAGCAGCGCAACAGCTCGTGCTGACTCAGGCGGTAATTTTCTTTATAAATGTGCTCCAAACGCTCTCTTTCATGCTGCAGGGTTACATATAGGGGTGCATCCTCCAGCGAGCAGCGTTTAATAGCAGCTTTTTCTATTATACCATTATTATAGCGGATAAAGCCAAGCTCTTCCATAATTTTTACAGCTTGTTCACTTATTTGTTCCGCATGAGCAGACAAAAGCTCTTTGACGCTCACAGTTGTCCGCATTTTAAGTGCATTCATCACCAGCTTATAGGCCTGCATCATCGCTTCCCTGTCCGGATGCGTCAAAGCCAGGCGCTGCAAGCGCCCCTGCAAATCCGGCTGATTAAAGAGCAGCGTTACATGTTTTGCTCCCTGCTGCCGCAATCTGCGCATAATATCCGCCAGCGGATAAGCAGGCAAATCCAACAGCACTATTTCTTCGGCCTGCTGCAGCCTTTCCTTGCTCATCCCGGCAGCCTCCTCATAAGAAGCCAGCTCCAGATAATCCCCCGCAGTCTGCAGCACCTCGGCGGGCAGCGACTGCTTATCTTCGGTATAAGCAAGCACCTTGTTATGCACCTTGGCCAAGCCCAGCAGCAGACGCCATTTATCATCGGCAGCCTGACGCATATCCCCCAGCGTCACCTGCTGATGAATGCTTACGGCCTGCAGCTGCACGCTCGTTTCGTTATTCCAGACATTTATTTTCGGCTGAAAGGCAACATCAGCCACCATATTTTCAAACATATACGGCAGCAAATCCGCATTATTCCACATCAGGCAACGATAGGAATTATAGCCCTTATCCAGCACAAACTGCAGATGATTGCGCTCCTTGCCCATAGCGCGCTGATTGTGCAGCAGCGCCTGACGGAAGGCAAATACAGGTGCCTGGTTTTCGCAGCCGCAGGGCTCCAAGAGCGCCAGCTGCTCCAAATCCCTGATGCTGATTTCGCTGCTGCCGCTCAGCACACAGTCAATCGCCTGATGCGGCAGATAATCCTCCGGACGCAGCTTTTGCGCAACATATTCGCGGAAGCGGCGCGTAAATTCCGGCAGCAGCTCTGCCGGCAGCGTGAGGCCCGCTGCCTGATGATGACCGCCGTACTGCGTCAGCAAATCACGTTCGGCATCTATCGCCTCGTAAAGATTGAGCGCCGGAATACTGCGACAGCTGCCCTTGGCAACGCCGTTGTTCAGGCTTATCAGAATCGTCGGCAGGTGGTATTTGTCTACCAGGCGTGAAGCCACGATACCGATAACGCCCTGATGCCAGCCTTCGGAAGCAAGCACGATTGCCGTATCTATATGCTTTTCCTGCGCCAGCTGTGCTTCCGCCTCTTCCATAATCTGACGGCTGATTTCCTGACGCAGTGTGTTTTCACGGTTAAGCTCGGCGGCGATTTTCTCCGCCTTAACGCTATCGTCAGTTACCAAAAGCTCCACCGCCAGCTGCGCATGCTCCAGCCTACCCACAGCGTTCAGACGCGGTGCCAGGCCAAAGCCGATGTTATCGGAAGCAATGCCCGTTTCCGGACAGCCGCTGGCCTTAATCAAAGCACGCAATCCCACCAGCTTCGTTGTTTCCATTGCCTTCAGGCCACGGCGCACCAGCTCGCGGTTTTCGCCGACCAGCGGCACAATATCCGCCACCGTTCCAAGCGCCGCCAGCTCTGTAAGCCCCTGCCACTCCGGCAGCCTGCCCGGCTCGCGCTGCTCCAGCGCCTGACACAGCTTGAAGGCAATGCCCACGCCGCTCAAATCCTTAAACGGATAGCCGCAGTCTCGCTGCTTGGCGTTGATAATTGCGTAGGCAGGAGGCAGAACCTCCGGCACCGTATGGTGGTCCGTAATGATGATATCCAAAGATTTCGGCGCATTGGCTACCTCGCGCAGACCGCTAATGCCGCAGTCCACGGTAATAACCAGCGTGGTACCCTTTTCCGCAATATTTTTCAAAGCTTCGTCATTCAGTCCGTAGCCCTCGCTTTTGCGCTGCGGAATGTAGGTAGCAACCCTGCCGCCGCGCTGCTTCAGATAAAGATACAACAAGGAGGAGGCACTGATTCCGTCCACATCATAGTCGCCGTAAACCGTAATCTGCTCGCCTGCCGCCAAGGCCCGCTCTATACGCTCAACCGAGCGCTGCATATCCTTCAGCAAAAACGGATCATGAAAGGGCGTAGCGCTGCCGTAGAGAAAATCACGCATCGAAGCTGCATCCTGCAGACCGCGCTCCAGCAAAATACCTGTGACCATCGGCGAAATATTCAGCTCCTCCGCCAAATAGTCTGCCATCTGACTGTTATATTCTTTTATATCCCAAATTCGTTCCTTGTGCATCATTGGCGGCTACCGCTCTCGGCAGCAGTCTTTTCCGCTGCAGCCGGCTCTGCCTGCCTGGAAGCCTCGGCCTGTGCTGCCTCGTTATGCAGCAGCTGGGTGTGCTGCAGCATAGCAACGCGCTCCTGCAGACGTTTGTTTTCTGCCTGCAGCTGCTGTATTTCCTCACGCATTTTTTTATCCTTCAGATAATGCTTGGCCTTCATCGTCAGCAAGAAGCAGGTGGCAACCAGCACGCCCATCAAAAACGCTCCGAGGATTACCAGCACCAGTGAGGCGCTGAAGCTCCAGAAAACAAAGTTCAAGGATACTGCTACCGCATTCTGTACGGCAAACAATGCTACTATCATACATATAATTATAACTAAGATTAAAAAAGGCATTCAGCTCAACTCCTTTAGTAGTATAAATTTTAATATATTATAACTGTTATAATTCTGCCAGCATACAAAAAAATCCTGCTTATAAAGCAGGATTTTTAGTGTATACATGCTCATTTAAGGCCTGATTGTATTTAGTCCGCAAAGACTGACAACAGACTACTATTTTTCCTTCAGCTTCTCCAGAATAAAGGCTGTCACGCGGCTCTGCTTATCAACCTCCAGCGCAAAACGCAGCGGCTGCTCCTTGTCATCCTGCCAAAAATATTCGTAGGTCGTATTATCGGCAGCATAAACAACCGCATCGGGCAAGCCGTACTGTCCTACAGCTCTGCCGGCACTGTCACCGATACTTACGCCGCGCATTGTAATATATTGGGGATCGACTACGCGGATTGCCTCCACAGCCTTTTTTTTGCGGGCAACACTGATTACGGCGCCCTCAAATGTATAGTTTATCTGCTTACGCTTTTTATCTACTTTCTCCTGCTTGACGGCACCTAAGCGCTCCTTAGCCTCCTGTTCATCAAACTGCTGTCCAAGAGCAGCGTATCCCAGAGCAAAATCATCCTGTGTCAGCTCATCCCTATTACCTGCAACAGTATAGGGCGCATAGATAAAGCCGTCCACACCGTCCGATTCGGCCTCCAGCCAGTCACCGTTTTGGCGGATAACACGCAGCAGTGAATGATGCGGCAGCACCTTTAAAACATTGCCATCCTCGGCGGCACTGCGAAAATTAATATCATCCTCTTCCAGAACCACAAAGCTGCCCTTGTCATAGCCTTTGATTTTTTCACCCGTATAAAAAGCTTCCTGCTCCTCGGCAGCAGCGCACAGCTGCATTCCTGCTGCCAATAAAAGCGTCAGACCAATTGTTTTGAGCAATCTCATTGCCAGTGCATCTCCTAACTAAATTCCGTAAGCGGCATGTGCCAGCTCCTGCACAGCCTTAACAGTATATTGCGAAGTACTGTATAAATAATTATCATGCAGGCTTTGTACGCGGCCGTCTTTTACAGCCTTAATGTTTTTATAGGCCGGATTTTGTAAAATACGCTGACGGAATTGTTCCGGATCGCCCTTTTTACTGTAATCCCAGCTCGGCGTAATAATCAGCTCCGGATTAAGCTCCAGCATTTTTTCCTCCGACAGGTTCCCCTGATACGGAATATCCATGCCGTCCAGCGCGTTATGTACGCCTGCATAATAGCACAGGCCGCTGAAGGTACCCCTCATGCCCAGCGGTCCGGTAAAGGACAGCGCCAGTACATTAAGCGGCTTATCGCCTGCAGCCTGCAGCGCCTGCTTACGCACCGCCTCCAGCTGTGCTTCCATGTTTTTGGCCATCTCCTCGCCCTTGGCTTCCTCGCCTACGGCAGAGCCGATTTCCTTGATAAACTTAAAAATATCCTGCACATTGTTCGGCGTATGGCACACATAAACCTTGAGTCCGGCACTGCGCAGTCCCTGAATCGGCTCCACGGTATAATCCGGGATAATAACAAGATCGGGCTGCATGGCCAACACGCTTTCCAGATTGCTGCCCTGCGCTCTGCCCTTGACGGATTTGACCTTGTCACCGGCACTGCAGATACCGGAATCGTCAGCCAGCAGCGACAAAGCTGCCAAGCGCTTACTGTCAACCATATCCAGCAAAATTTCATCGGCAGATACGTTCAGGCTCACAATGCGCTGCGGCTTTTCGCTGAAGCTCAGCTTGGTGCCGGTTGCATCCGTCACCGTGTACAAAACCTTACCGCTGTCGGCGGTATTCTTTTCCTGCGGTCCGCAGCCGGCAAGCAGCAGACACAGCAGCAGGCAAACTAAGAACATAATTTTTTTCATAATATACCTCACCCAAAAATAATATTTGTTTCTATCTGTTACTTATTATACAAAAAAGGCGGAAAATATGCAAATTCACCGGCTGCTTGCAGCTTGCCGCTGCAAATCAGTGCTGTAAAAAAGCACCTGCCATCCCCACATATTCGTGTAATGCCATACAGGTTATATCAAATGCCTGCAGCTGCGGCACCAGCCAGCGCGGATTAAACTTGCCCTGCGGATTGAGCGTATAATCGCAGGGATAGGCGGCAACCTTAATGCCCTGCCCGCCTAAATAACGCTCAAAGAACTGCATGCTGCGAGGCATATGCAGCGCACTTGTCAACAGCAGCACGTTGTTGTAGCCGCGTTCACGGCAGAGTGCAGCAGAATAGGCAGCATTTTCTTTCGTTGTCCTGGCCTGCGTCTCGACGATAATCTGCTCCTGCGGGAGCCCCAGCTGTAACAGAATCCGCTCGGCGACCAGCGCCTCGCTTGCGCCATCGCTGAACACCTGCCCACCGCTGATGAGCACCGGCAGCGAATGCTGCTTCGCCAAGCGCGCTGCCGTCAGCAGGCGCGCCGCTCCGGCGGACATCAGGCCGCCGCGCTCAGTGCCATCCGGTACGGAACCAACACTGCCGCCGCCCAGAACAACTATCACCTGCGCAGCAGCAGGCTGCTGCTGGCTGTAACGGTTCTCCAACGGCTGCCCCAAAAGCTTGGCTCCCAATAAGGTAGAGCTGAAATACAACAGCAGCGTCAAAAAAGCGCTTAAGCTAAAAGCTAAGCAGCCGAAATGTTGGCGCTTCCGCCACAAATAAATACTCAAGATTACTCCAAGCAAAACAAATAAACCCGGTGGCAGCAAAAAGGCTGCAATAAATTTCAATATATAAATCATTGTACTTCTCCCTGCTTATGGCTAAAGATTATGTAAAGTGCTGTGCTTGCTATATGCTAAAAAGCGACAGCCATGCTGGTTAACAACTTATCATTACGCCTTCTATTGTAGCCTTTTTCAGTAGTAAAAACAAGAAAAAATAGCCTGCGGCATTCATTTTCCCGAATGCACACAGGCTATAAGTTTTAATTTTAATCTCTGCCGGGTTTCAGCTTACGCAGCATCATCCATAACGGACCTGCGAGGAAGGTTGAGGTATAAGCACCACTGGAGAAGCCTACCAGCATAGCAAAGGAGAAATTGCGGATAGTTTCACCGCCCCAGATGAAGATAGCTACAACAGCAAACAGAGAGGTACCTACAGTATAGATACTGCGTCCCATGGTCTGCCAGATACTGTTGTCTACCATTTCCGTCATGCTTTCGCTGCGGCGATGGATTTTCAGGTTTTCACGGATACGGTCGAAGATAACGATGGTACCGTTGACAGAATAACCTACAACCGTCAGCAAAGCTGCAACGAAGGAGGAATCCAGTTCCATATGGAAGAGGGAGAAATAGCTCAGGGTTACCATTACGTCGATAATCAAAGCGACAATCGCTGCCAGAGCAAAGCGGAATTCAAAACGGATGGTGATATAAGCAATCATCAGGAACCAGGAAAGCACAATCGCCATAACAGCCTGTTGAATCAGCTCGCTGCCGACGGTAGCACCAACGTTTTCAACACGCTGGATAGCAAAGTCACCAACCTTGCTCTTAAGGTCGGTCATTACCTGCTGACGCTGCTCGTCGCTAATAACGCCGGTACGAATCAGCACGCCCTTAGAGCTCTTGGCATTGCTGTCGCTGCTTTCCAGCTGGATAATAGCATTGCCCAGATTCTTTTCTTTAAGCACCTCACGTACCTGAGAAACGGTAACAGGATTTTTGAATTCCAAATCCATGATACTGCCGCCGGTAAAATCAATGCCCAGGTTAAAGCCCTTGAAAAGCATGGAGCCGATACCGATAATCAGGAAGGTGATGGTAATAGCGAAGAAAATTTTATAACGCTTAACGATAGATAACTTCATTATTTAGCCACCTCCTCTTTTGCTTTCGGTGCTCTTGCACCAAAAAGGAAGGGACTCTTGGTGATGTTACTGTAAATCAAGAAGCGCAGCAGGAATTTGGTAACGGTTACTGCGGTAAACATACTCAGCAAGGTACCAAGTGCCAGGGTAACAGCAAAGCCCTTGATAGGACCGGTGCCCAGGTAGAACAGTACGGCTGCAGCCATGATAGTAGTAAGGTTGGAGTCAAGGATGGTTACGATAGCACGGCCAAAGCCGGAATCCATCGCACTGCGCAGAGTTTTGCCGCGCTTAACTTCTTCCTTGAAGCGTTCGAAAATCAGTACGTTGGCGTCAACCGCCATGCCGACAGACAGGATAATACCTGCGATACCGGGCAGTGTCAGTGTTGCACCCAGATAACGCATTACCAGCAGCAGCAGCATTACGTACAGCAGCAGAGCAATGTCCGCAACTACGCCTGCCAGACGGTAGAACAGCAGCATAAATACAAATACGCCGATAATACCGATGCTGAAGGCCTTAACGCTCTTGTCCTTGGAATCCTGACCGAGGGTAGGACCAACGGTACGGTTTTCCATAACTTCGATTTTAACCGGCAGACTGCCGCTACGCAGCAGGATTGCCAGATGCTCGGCTTCTTCAACATTGCGGGAGCCGGAAATCTGTGCATGGCCGCCGGTGATAGCTTCCTGTACTACAGGAGCGGTCAGCACCTGGCCGTCAAGCTCGATAGCGATTTTTTTGCCTACATTGCGGGCAGTAAGGTCAGCAAATTTTTTGCCGCCTTCATCATTAAATTCCAGGCCTACTACAGCCTGATTGCCTTGGGAAACCTGTGCCTTAGCGTCCTTCAGGTCACTGCCTGTAAGAACAACCTTGCCGCTTTCATCCTTGAACTGCAGCATAGCGGTACGGCCCAGCATAGAAATAGCTTTTTCAGGGTCCTTTACGCCCGGCAGCTCAACAATAATACGGTCTTTGCCCTGGCGCTGAATAACAGGCTCTGTCAGGCCCAACTCATTGACACGACGCTCAATAACCTTTACACTGCGGTTGACAGCGTCGTCGTCAACCTTAAGTTCCGGCGTATCCACAGCCTGTAAAACTACATGAGTACCACCTTGCAGATCCAAGCCCTGTTTAATGGAATTAGCCAGAGGCGAGATGTATACGCAGAAACCGCCGATAATCGCCAAAGCGACAATCAGAAATTTCCCGAATTCATTCCAACGCAAAATAACTTCCTCCTTAAGATTTTTTTGGATTAACTGGATTTAATTTATAAGCTAAGCGGACTGAGAGTGGTAATCCCGCTTTCACTTGCTAAAAGCTGTACAAGCACATCAAATTCATCCCGTGGCAGATTCGGCTGAATAAAAGCATCGTAAGCGATGCCCATGAGCAATGCGTTTTCCGCCTGCGGCAGAAAACGGTCATAATAGCCCGCGCCCATCCCCAATCTGCTGCCGTCGCGGCCGAAGGCCACTCCGGGCACCAGTACGAGGTCAAGCTGCTGCGGCTGCAGCAGCTTCGCCGGTTGGCGGACGCTGCGGATGCCGTAACGGTCAAGTTCAAAGTTCAGCATGTTCTCCATCTGAACAGGAGCCATCTCCGTAGCAGATTGCACCAGCGGCACGGCAACAGTCTTGCCATCGGCCAGCGCCTGCTGCAGCACCAGGTCTACAGTCAGCTCATTGCCAAAAGCCAAATAGCCCATGATGCAGTTCGCTTTGCGATATGCATCACAGGCCAGTATCTGACGGGCAGTCAGCAGACTGCCGGAGGCAGCCTGCTCTGCGGTCAGTTGCGACCGCAGCCTTTTAAAATACTTGCGCAGCTCAACTTTTTCTTCTGCAATCACCATCAGGCATTTTTAGCGGGGTTTTGGAAGCCGCTGATAGCGTTGCGTGCCATTTCGATTACTACGCCCTCGGCAATCTCTACCTTAACGCGTTTTTCGGAAATAGCAGTAATCTTACCATAGATACCGCCAATGGTAATGATTTCGTCGCCTTCCTTCAGGCTGTTTAACAAATCCTGTCTTTTCTGCTGCTCTCTTTTTTGGGGTTTCCACAGCATGAAATAGAATATGCCGCCCATTAAAACAAAGGGCCAGAGAGAATTGAGCAAAGCCATTGTATCTCCACCTTGCATATTGAACACCTCCACATTTTATCACTTCCCGCAAATTCGGACATATTTGCAGGCTCCTCTTGCAAACCTTTTAGTATGCAATAGTTTGGTTTATTTATACCACTTTTATATATTCTCTGTAAATCGGAAAAATCCTTGTTATCAACGATAATTTTCTAAGAATCTTTCGCGGAACTCAGGGAAGCAGTCATTAGCGATTGCCTCACGGATTTCCTTGGCGAAATGCAGCAGGAAATGCAGATTGTGAATGGACAGCAATCTCAGGCCGAAAATCTCCTCTGCCTTGAACAGATGGCGGATATAAGCACGGCTGAAGTTACGGCAGGCATAGCAGTCGCAGCCTTCCTCAATCGGACGGAAATCCTCTGCGTAGGTTGCGTTGCGTACTACCAGACGGCCTGTGTGCGTCATAGCGGTGCCGTTTCTGGCAACACGTGTCGGGAATACACAGTCAAACATATCAACGCCCAGGTTTACAGCCTCTACAATGCAGTCAGCAGTGCCTACGCCCATCAGATAACGTGCCTTATCCTTCGGCATCAGCTCGGTGGTTTGCGAAAGAATATCATACATCATCGGCTTCGGCTCGCCTACGGACAGACCGCCGATACCGTAGCCGGCGAAATCAAGCTCCGTCAGCTGCTGCACGCTCATGCGGCGCAGCTCGGGATACATACCGCCCTGCACGATACCGAACATAGACTGGTCCTCACGCGTATGCGTTTCCAGACAGCGCTTAGCCCAACGTGTGGTACGCTCGGTAGAACGCTTGGCATAATCAAAATCGGCGGGATACGGAATACATTCATCAAAGGCCATTGCGATATCTGCGCCCAATGCCTCCTGCACCTGAGTAGAAACCTCCGGAGAAAGGAACTGCTTGCTGCCGTCGATATGCGAACGGAACATTACGCCCTCTTCGGTAATTTTGCGCATAGCACCCAGGCTGAATACCTGGAAGCCGCCGCTGTCGGTAAGCATACCGCGTTTATAGTTCATAAACTTATGCAGACCGCCTGCCTTGCGCACCAGCTCGTGACCGGGACGCAAAAACAGATGATAGGTATTCGACAAAATAACCTGGCTGCCCATATCGTACAGCTCTTCCGGTGCCAGAGTTTTTACTGTTGCCTGTGTGCCTACAGGCATAAACATCGGAGTTTCAAACGTACCATGCGGCGTATGCAAGCGGCCAAGACGCGCACCGCTGCGCGGACATTCTTTAATTAATTCGTAGGTTACTGCGTGTTTAGTCATATGCAACTCCTAAAAATATTTATCAGCGCCTTCGGCTTTGCGGCGAAGGCAAAAAGTCTTATTTATTGAGGTCTGTAATAAACATGGCATCGCCAAAGGAGAAGAAGCGATATTTTTCTTCAACCGCCTTCTTGTAGGTCTGCAGCATAATCTCACGGGTAGACAGAGTGCTTACCAGCATCAGCAGCGTGCTCTGCGGCAGATGGAAATTGGTTACAAGGTCATCCACCAGACGGAATTTGTAACCGGGGTAAATGAAGATATTCGTCCAGCTGCTGCCGGCGTGCAGCTGACCGTCGGCACCTGCAGCCTCCAGAGTGCGTACTGCCGTGGTGCCAACCGCAATGATACGGCGTCCTTCGGCCTTCGCCTTGTTTACTGCATCCGCTGCTTCCTGCGATACTGTGTAGAACTCCTTATGCATCTTATGGTCCTCAATCTTCGCCTCGCTTACGGGGCGGAAGGTACCAAGACCTACATGCAGCGTTACAAAAACCTCTTCGCAGCCGATTTCCTTGATTTTCTGCAGCAGCTCCTTAGTAAAGTGCAGGCCTGCAGTCGGAGCGGCAGCACTGCCGCGCTCACGGTTATAAACAGTCTGATAACGCTCCTTGTCCTCCAGCGGTGCCGTGATATACGGCGGCAGAGGAGTTTCACCCAGACGATCAAGAATTTCTTCGAAGATACCGTCATACTTGAAGCGAACTACGCGTCCGCCAAAGTCGGTGTGCTCGATAACCTCGCAGCTCAATTCATCGCTGAAGTTAATCTTGGCACCAACCTGCAGCTTTTTGCCGGGGCGCACCAGAACCTCCCAGTCGGTTGCATCTCTGCGGGTCAGCAGAAATACCTCGACATGAGCGCCGGTATCCTTCGTGCCGTGCAGGCGCGCCGGAATAACGCGGGTATCATTAAACACCAGCACGTCACCGGGCTTAAGATAATTTACCAGGTCATAAAAATGCTTGTGCTCAATTTCACCAGTCTTTTTGTCAACCACCAACAAACGCGAATGGTCACGTGGCTCCATAGGATGCTGAGCAATCAGCTCCTGTGGCAGCTCATAATCAAAATCAGTTACTAACATGTGAATTTCTCTCTTTTCTTATATATTACAGGACATAGCTTCCTGCTAACGGACAAGCTTAGCTCCAGGATAATAGTGTGCCAGAATCGTTTTATAGGTTGTCTTGGCATCGGCGTTAGCCATACCGCGCGCACCCCAGGCACTCAAACCGAGGCCGGAGCCTTTTCCCTTGCCGCGGAAAATAATTTTTTCTTCCTTGCCTCCGCCCAATAAATGGTAGCTACGGACTAAATTTTTCCAGACGGGCTTTTTCGACTCATTGACCTTAATGCCTATATCCTTGCTGCCAATTTCCATACCATAATAATCTTCAATAGGAACCTTGAGCGTTTCCGGTACCGGCGTACCGGTTTCCAGCTCAAACAGAGCGCTGTTTAATCCCAGCAGCTCCACCAGCTCATCGCCGCTGATTTTTACAGTGGCAGCTTCACCGGAGAGGATAATATATTTTACCCGTCCCGTGGGCGTTCTGTCAACACCTGCATCATCGAGCGGTGACAGACGTATGCTCGTCAGCTTGCCCGCAGCATAGCCACGCTGCGCCAGCAAGCCTTCCAAAAGCGCCGGTGTCACGCGGCGTTCCCAGGTATATTCAGGGCTGTCACTGTCGTAATCCTCTACCGACTGCAGATAGCTGACGGGAGTTCCCCAAAGATTTAAAGCACTTTCGGTTCTGCCGCCAGTGCTCGAGGTAGTGACTGCTTCGATGGCACTGCCGTAAGCATCAGCAAGATACTGCCCCTTCGTCGCCTGAATCAGCTTCGTCACAGCATCCTTTTCAATGCGCTTGCCTGTGCCCTCGTAAGGCAGCTCCTTATCTGTTGCCAGTAAAGCATAAGCATTTTTGCTCTGCTGCATTTTATACATAGCGTAGCTGCGGGCAGCAACCGCCTGCGCCTTGATAACCTCATCAGGCCATACGGACATCGTTTTAGCCGGCAGTACGCTCGCCAGATAATCCTCCAGCGGCAGTCTGTTGACTACCAGCAGCTTATCGCCCTGCTCGGCCTGCAGTTGAAAATCCCCTTTATAACTGCGTTTATTGATTTGCGGTGAGCTTTTGCCTGCCGCCGCAGCAACAAACGCTTCATTACCAAATACATTGTTATCATCAAAGAAAAGCTTTCCCTGCTGCGCATGGATGAAATATTTTCCCTTGGGCATCGTAGTCGTTTTGCCATAGCTGTCACGCACTGTGAATTCATCCTCACAGCTCAGCTCTGCCGTTGCCTGCCCCACCACAATTCCTATGCGGATTTGCTCGGCGGCAGCCGCAGCAGAAGCAAATATAAAAGTAAATAACAATACAGCCAGTATCAGTAATTTTCTAAGCATATACTTTTCCTCGATTTACTAAGTTTAAGAAGAAGAGCAGTAAACATTGAAAAGCTCCCATTAAGGGGACAATGTGAATTGTCCGTATAGCAAGAGAGGCTCCCCTAGGGGGGAGCTGTCACCCGATAGGGTGACTGAGAGGGGTCTGCAGTCTAGTCATTTCCACTCTCCGTCATCGCTTCGCGATGCCACCTCTCCCCTAGGAGAGGCTTTTCTGCGTCTTGCTATAAACTCTAATTATCTGTTCACCATTTTAATATTTTTGCTTACAACCACAAACTTATCCTGCGTTGCTTCCGCCTTGGGCTTTTTGCGGATTTCGTAGCGGTCACGCTCGCTGAAGACACAGCCGCAGTACTGCTGGCGATACAGCCCCAGCTCCAGGCTGATATCCACACCGCGCTGATAACCGACGCGGAAATCATCGTAATAGAACGGAATACCGAACTCCGCTGCTGCCGCCTCTGCCTCTTTTTTAATCAGCTCGTGCTTTTGGTACGGACTGACAAGCAGTGTAGTAGAAAAGGCATCGTAGCCGTTTTCTTTGGCAAACTGCGCTGCGTAGCGCAGGCGCATACGGTAGCAGAAGGCGCAGCGCACGGTAGGCTCTGCCAGCATACCGCGGATGCATTCCTCGATAGGATAGCTTTTGTCGATAATAAGATTGTAGCGTTTCTTCTCACAAAACTCCCGCAGGGTGCTCAGCCTGTGCTTGAACTCCTTGTACGGATGAATGTTAGGATTAAAAAACAAAATATCAAAATCTGTACCCGCCGCCGTCAGCTGCTCCGTAGGGTAGCAGGCACAGGGACCGCAGCAGGCGTGTAATAATAATTTCATTTTTCCTCCTGAGCAGCTAAGCTGCTTTACTGATTTTCGGGAAATGGCATTCCCAGATATCTATAGGTTTCGCGTGTTGCCATACGTCCGCGCGAGGTGCGGTTTAGCATTCCC
>NZ_FR892821.1:21215-24790 GCF_000434895.1 Phascolarctobacterium succinatutens CAG:287 | reverse complement strand
CCACGTGACCTAGGTTATGTCAACACTTTTTTCGGCACTTTTTTAAGATTTTTTCGTGAAACACTAGGATTCGTGTAAAAGGAAACATGCTTAATTATCGCCTTTATCGGCATTAAAAATTCTTCAAAAAATCTCAAAAAAAGTAGTATTTTCAGCTGTTTTTTTCATAAAAACCGCCGAAAGTCAGTAAAATTTTTCTTTGCTGCGCAGATTTTTTTCTTAAAATCATGTAGGTTTTTTCTTCTATCTTCATTATCCGCAGACTGCCGATTCAATACATATCCTTCCAGAGCATGCTTTTACATACTTTCCTTTAAAATAAATACGCTGAGTTTTCAATAATTCTATGACAAAGTTGTCTGAAAATGCTATAATAAGATGACTTCTATTTGCAGCCTTTGGTATTGGCTGCGCAGTCAATATAATGAAGAAGAGGTAGAAAATGTTTAAAGTACTAAAATTCATTGTCATCAGTGTTGTTTGCCTCATTATAATGGGAGCATCAGTGCTTTATGGCTTCTCCAGTCTTTTTGCACCTCCTAATATGGATGAAACACTGATTCCGGACGCTGCTTCACAGTTCTATGATATCAATGGTAACGCAATCTATACTACGCTTTCGGAAGAACGCAGAGTACCTGTTACTATTGATAAGATTCCTAAGCATGTGCAGCGTGCCTTTATTGCTATTGAAGATAATCGCTTCTATGAACACGGTGGTATTGACTACCGCGGCACAGCACGTGCTCTGCTTTCTACATTAAGCGGTCACGAAGTACAGGGCGGCAGTACCATTACCCAACAGCTGGCAAAGAATGCTTTCCTTACCCAGGAACGTTCCATCATCCGTAAAATTAAGGAAGCTTTTATTGCCAAGGAACTTGAGCACAAATATACTAAGGATGAAATCCTCACTATGTATCTGAACCAGATTTATTTCGGTCAGGGTGCATACGGTATTGAAAGTGCTTCCATGTATTACTTCAATAAGCATGTCCAGAATCTGGATATCGCTGAAGCTGCTACTCTGGCAGCTATTCCCAAAAGCCCTAACTACTTTAATCCTTTTGAAAATCCGCTGGAAAGTAAAAAACGTCAGGAGCTTGTTATCGACCAGATGGTTAAATACGGTTTTATCTCTGCTGCCGATGGTAATGCTGCCAAAGCAGAAAAGCTTGTCTTCAGCACAACACATAAAACCAATTCCGATCCTCGCTCCTATTTCTTCGATATGATTACCCAAAAGGTTATCGAAGAGGTTGGTGCAGACGCTCTCTATAAGGGCGGTCTTAAGATTTACACCACTTTAGACCCGGATATGCAAAAGGCTGCTGAAAATGCTATGAAGCATCTGCCGGGCTATTATACAGACGGCAAGAAGCTGACTCAGCCGCAAATGGCTCTGGTTGCCGTTGACCCGCATAACGGTTATGTTAAAGCTATGATCGGCGGCCGCGGCCAGGATAAGTTCAACCGTGCTACTCTTGCAGTACGTCAGCCCGGTTCTGCCTTCAAGCCTTTTGTCTATCTGACCGCAATGCAGAACGGTTATTCTCCGGCCAGTGTCATTGAAGATAAGGAAGAAGAATTCTCTCCCGGCTGGAAACCGCAGAACTCCGACAGAGCATGGCACGGTAAGGTAAGCCTGCGTACTGCTCTGGTACGTTCTATGAACGTGCCTACCGTTAAGCTGGCCCAAGAGGTTGGTGTAAGCAAAATTATTAACAATGCCGAAAAAATGGGTATTACTACTCTGGTTGATTCCGGTGCTTACAGCGATGCAAACCTCGCTATGGCACTCGGCGGCCTCAGCAAGGGCGTTAATCCCTTGGAAATGGCTGCAGCCTACGGCGTTCTGGCAAGCAATGGTATGTATTGCAAGCCTATTGCTCTGCTGAAGATTGTTGACCGTGAGGGTAAGGTTCTGTACGAAGCTAAGCCTGAACCCAAACGTGTTATTGATGCCGAAGCAGCATACCTGACTACTAATATGCTGCAGGATGTTCTTATCAGCGGCACTGCAGGCGGCATGGGAATCGGCCGTCCGGCAGCAGGTAAAACCGGTACTACCGATACCTACATTGATGCCTGGTTCGTTGGTTACACTCCCGACCTCAGTACTGCCGTATGGGTTGGCGATGATAACAACAAATCTATGAATCGTATGTACGGCAGCGGCGCTCCGCTTTCTATCTGGCATGATTTCATGGTCAACGCTCTGGCCTCTACTCCGCGCACCGGCTTCAGCAATCCGGGCGTAGCTGTTCCGCCGGAACCGGAAATCAAGCAGGATGATAAGGACAAAGATAAAGACAAGGATAAAGATAAGGACAAAGACAAGCAGGCTCCCGCTACGGTAACAACTGAAGGCAATGCCAACCAGGCACCTGTAGTAAGCAACCAGCCCACTAAAAAGAAACGCAGCATGAAGGACCGCGTTAACGAAATCATGGGCAAGCCTGTTGTCAGCAACCAGCCTACTCCGCGTAACTAATTCACTTTTATGGTGGTCACCAAGTGTGCCCACCATTTTTTATTGCTCAAAACTAAGTATATTGTATACATGAATACAGATTTATGCTATAATAATGACAGCTATAAATCAGCTTAAATTAACGAACTATACTAATAAAAGGAGTACTGCCATGGAGAAGAAACCCGTAAAAATAGTTGAAACCGTCCTGCGTGACGGCCACCAGTCCCTTGCTGCCACCAGAATGCGCATCAGCGACATGCTGCCGGCACTGGAACAGTTGGATAACGCCGGCTACTATGCTTTAGAGGCTTGGGGCGGCGCCACCTTTGACTCCTGCCTGCGCTTCCTTAACGAGGATCCCTGGCAACGTCTGCGCACACTCAAAAAGCATCTGCGTAAAACCCCGATTCAAATGCTGCTGCGCGGTCAGAACATTTTGGGCTATAACCATTATGCCGATGATGTTGTACGCGAATTTGTAAACCGTTCTGTTGATAACGGCGTATCCATCATCCGTATTTTCGATGCTCTTAACGATACCCGCAACCTGGAATGTGCAATGCGTGCCGCTAAGGAAGCAGGCGCACATGTTCAGGGCTGTATTGTATATACTATCAGCCCCTACCATCAGGACAAAGACTTTGTTCAATTAGGTAAGGAGCTGGCGCAGATGGGCGCTGATTCCATCTGCATTAAGGATATGGCCGGTCTGCTGCGTCCCTACGCTGCCGAAAGCCTTATCCGCAGCCTGAAGGCAGAGCTTGACCTGCCTATCGACCTGCACACCCACTTCACCAGCGGTATGGGTGATATGACTTACCTGAAGGCTGTTGAAGCCGGTGCGGACATGATTGATACCGCGCTTTCTCCGTTCTCCGAATCCACCAGCCAGCCCTGCACCGAAGCTTTGGTAGCAACGCTGGAGGGCACTCCCTACGATACAGGCATCAGCCTTGCCGAGCTTAATGCATTAGCTGACTATTTCAAGGATGTACGCAAAAACCTTATCCATGACTTCAACCTTAATGCCAACATCCCCATCGATCCCAAGGTGCTCACCTTCCAGATTCCCGGCGGTATGCTTTCCAACCTGCTGAAC
>NZ_FR892821.1:0-21201 GCF_000434895.1 Phascolarctobacterium succinatutens CAG:287 | reverse complement strand
TTTCCAACCTGCTGAACCAGATGAAGGAAATGGGCGTTGCCGACAAATATCCGCAGCTGCTTGAGGAAATGCCGCGCGTGCGTGCCG
Organism: Phascolarctobacterium succinatutens CAG:287; assembly: GCF_000434895.1. GTDB lineage: Bacteria > Bacillota > Negativicutes > Acidaminococcales > Acidaminococcaceae > Phascolarctobacterium_A > Phascolarctobacterium_A succinatutens_A. The sequence continues at coordinate 21,114 of NZ_FR892821.1, read as the reverse complement.
AGCTCGGCTATCCGCCGCTGGTTACTCCTACCAGCCAGATTGTAGGTTCTATGTCCGTATTGAACGTTGCACTTGGACGCTATAAGATGATTCCCCGCGAGGTTAAGGACTTGATTCTTGGCAAATACGGCCGTACTCCGGGACCGATTGACCCTGAGGTAAAACGCCTCGCCATCGGTGACGCACCGCAAATCGACCACCGTCCTGCCGACGATATTCCGCCGCAGATGAAAAAACTGCGCGAAAAGCTGGCTGAAGAGGGCTTCCCCAACGCACCGATTGAAGACGTTTTAAGCTACGCCTCCTTCCCCGAGGTAACTCTTAACTTCCTGCGTCACAGCAACATCGGTATGAAATTCCACGATTTATAAGCACAACGCTAAAGAGCACGCTGAGAAATCAATCTCAGCGTGCTCTCTTTTTATGCAGATATTATTTTACATCCTCCAGGTGTTCTTCCTGAAGCTCCTCGTGAATCTTTTCCGGCTCGTGCAAAAGCTGGATACCGACGCGCACGATACGCATCTTATCAATTTCTTCTACCGTAAAGGCAGCGGCAGGTGTCTGCACCTTCTGCCCCACCTTAGGCGGATAATCAAGCTGAGAGTAAACCCAGCCGCCGATAGTATCACAGTTTTCGGTATCTAAAGCCAGCTCGAAGGTATCGTTAACATCCTCCAGCAGCATTTTGCCGTCGACAGAATAGGTTTTACTGCCCTTTTCTTCTACCTCCGGACGTTCCTCGTCAAACTCGTCCTGGATTTCGCCTACGATTTCCTCCAGAATATCCTCAACGGTAACCATACCAGCGGTACCGCCGTACTCGTCAACCAAGATTGCCAGCTGACTGCGATGCTTCTGCAAAATGCGCAGCAGCTTGCTGATAGGCAGAGATTCCGGCACCAGCAGCACCTTACGCGCCAGACTGCGCAAATCAGGACGCTCGCCGGCATTTAAGCTGCGCAGCAAATCCTTGATATGCAAAAAGCCGATAATGTGGTCCTTGTCCTCATCACAGATAGGATAACGTGTCATGCGCTCCTCCAGCGCCGTCTTGATATTATCCTCCCAGGAATCCTCCAGATACAAGCAGATCATATCGGTACGCGGAACCATGATGTCGCTGGCGCGACGGTCGGAAAAGTCGAAAACGTTGTCCAGATAAGTAAGCTCTGTTTTATCAATATAGCCATGCTTGTGGCTTTCTTCCATCAGTATGCGGATTTCGTCCTCGTTGTGCGCCTCTTCCGCCTCGCTTGCAGCCTCAACGCCCAATTTGTGCAGCACCCAGTTGGCAACGTGATTGAGAAACCACACCGCCGGATACATCAGCTTATCAAACAGAATCAGCGGAGCTGCCACGAACAGAACAATCTGCTCAGTCTTTTGAATAGACAATGATTTAGGCACCAGCTCGCCCAAAACGATATGCAATGCGGTGATAACACCGAAGCCGACAACAAAAGCTATTGTATGCTCAACCTGCGGCGGCAGCTGCAGCAGGTTAAATACAGGATGCATCAGCTTCGCCACCGTCGGCTCGCCAATCCAGCCTAAGCCCAGCGAAGCAATGGTTATGCCCAGCTGCGTAACCGAAAGATAGGCATCAAGATGCTCCGTTACCTGCTTAGCGCTTTCTGCCCGAGTATTGCCTTCCTTAATCAGCGCATCAAGACGCGAAGGGCGCACCTTGACGATAGAAAACTCCGAAGCAACAAAAAAGCCGTTCAGCGCCACCAAAAATAAAATCGCTATAACATTAAACAAACATATGAGATAGTCCAAAAATCTCTGTAATCCTGCAGATTGCAGAAAAACAGTTCACCTCCGTAAAATATATAATATTAACAGTATTGTACCATAGTTAGGCCATAAAGCAAAATAATTTTTTGTAAAATTTGTAGCAAAAAAGCCGCCGTATCAGCAAAAATTTACATGATACGACGGCTTTAAGCTTTTATTTGAGGTCAGCTACAGCCTTATGCAAAGATGATGCCTTATACTCAATCTTTAACTGCTTCAGCGCAGCGTTTGCACAGAGTCGGATGCTCAGCGTCCTGACCAACCTCGTCACTGTAAATCCAGCAACGCTCGCACTTGTGGCCTTCGGCAGCAGCAACGGTAACCTTCAGGTCCTCGCGGCCGGTTGCTTCAGCACCTTCTGTAGCGCCTTCAACAATAACTGCCTGAGAAACGATCAGCAGGGTTGCCAGGTCTTTTTCTACGGATTTCAGGATAGCCAGAGCTTCGCCTTCGGCGTGCAGCTCAACCTTAGCGTCCAGGGAGTGACCAATTTGTTTGTTACGACGAGCTAGCTCCAGCACCTTGGTGATTTCGCTGCGGATTTCAATGAAGTTATCCCATTTGGTTTCCAGCTCTTCGTTGATGTATTCTTCCTTAACCTCCGGCCAAGGCAGCATTTGTACGGATTCCGGAGCATTAGCAGGTTTCTTCATGAACTGCCATACCTCTTCCATAGTAAAGCTCAGTACCGGGGAAAGCATAACGATGAGATCCATGAGGATTTCATGCATAGCGGTTTGTGCACTGCGACGCTCTTTGCTGTCAGCCTTGTAAGCATACAGGCGGTCTTTGAGGATATCCAGATAGAAGCTGGACATTTCAACGGTGCAGAAGTTGTGGATTGCATGGTACAGTACATGGAAATCATAGCTTTCGTAAGCAGCGGTAACTTCCTTCTTCAGCAGCTGCAGATGCATTAGAGCCCATTGATCAAGCTCCAGCATTTCGTTGAACGGAACTGCATCGGTTTCATAGTTGAAATCGTTGGTGTTGCCCAGGATGTAACGGATAGTGTTACGGATTTTGCGGTATACCTCAGCCAGCTGCTTCAGGATTTTCGGAGAGATACGGATATCTGCCTTGTAATCGGAGGAAGCAGTCCACAGGCGGATGATATCAGCACCGTATTGTTTGATTACGTCCTGCGGAACGATGACGTTGCCTACGGATTTGGACATCTTGCGGCCATCGCCGTCAACTACATAACCATGAGTCAGTACGGATTCGTACGGCGCACGGCCCGCAACAGCAACGGAGGTCAGCAGAGAGGACTGGAACCAGCCACGATGCTGGTCACTGCCTTCGAGGTACATAGCAACCGGCCAGGACAGCTCCGGACGTTTTGCGGCAACAGCCATGTGAGAAGAACCGCTGTCGAACCATACGTCCATGATATCGCTTTCCTTATGGAAGTGCTTGCCGCCGCATTTCGGGCAAACAGTGCCTTCCGGCAGCAGCTCTTCTGCAGTGTGAGCCCACCATGCATCGCTGCCTTCTTTTTCGAACCAGTTGGCAACGGAGTCGATGGTAGCTTCGTTAATCAGATGCTCGCCGCAGTTATCGCAGTAGAATACCGGGATAGGAACGCCCCATACACGCTGACGGCTGATGCACCAGTCGTGACGGTCGCTTACCATGTTATGGATACGTTGTTGGCCCCAGGAAGGAATCCACTGTACATCGTCGATAGATTTCAGTGCTTCATCACGGAAGCCGTCGATAGAAGCGAACCATTGAGAGGTTGCGCGGAAGATAATCGGGTTTTTGCAGCGCCAGCAGTGTGCGTATTGGTGCTTAATGTTTTCTTTACCCAGCAGGCAGTTCAGCTCAGCCAGATATTTCAGTACCGGGATATTAGCGTCGAATACAAACATGCCCTTGAAGCGTTCGCCTGCTTCTTCGGTCAGCTTGCCCTGAGAATCAACCGGGCAGAGAATCGGCAGCTTGTATTTCAGGCCGGTTTCAAAGTCGACATCGCCATGACCGGGAGCGGTATGTACGCAACCAGTACCGGCTTCGGTAGTTACATAGTCAGCCATAACTACGAGAGAACGGCGGTTGTTGTATTCAGGGAACGGATGCACGCATTCAGCGAATTCCATATCTTTACCAAGAGTAGTGCCGAGGATATTGCTGAGATCCTTGTGGCAGACAGCGCCAACCTGAGCCAGCAGGTCTTTTGCCATGAAGAGAACTTCGCCTTCGCATTCAACCCAGGCATATTCCAGAGCAGGGTTCAGAGCAACAGCAACGTTGGCAGGCATGGTCCACGGAGTGGTGGTCCAAATTACCATGTAAGCCTTTTTGCCTTTAGCAGCTTCCGGAGTCTGGCCGTTGTCTTTTACCAGCGGCATTTTTACGAAAATGGTCGGAGTTTTTTGTTCGCCGTATTCGATTTCTGCTTCAGCCAAAGCGGTTTCGCAATGCGGGCACCAGTAAACGGTCTTTTTGCCTTTGTAGATATAGCCTTTGTTAGCCATAGTACCGAATACACGGATCTGCTCAGCTTCAAAGCTGTGATGCAGAGTGATGTACGGGTTTTCCCAATCGCCCAGAACGCCCAGACGTTTGAAGTCTTCGCGTTGGATATCAACCCATTGCAGAGCGAAGTCGTGGCATTTGCGGCGCAGAGTCAGCGGATCCAGCTCATTGCGGTTCAGGCCCAGCTCTTTGATAGCAGCGTGCTCAATCGGCATGCCGTGAGTATCCCAGCCGGGAACATACGGGGTATCGAAGCCGCGAGCATATTTGTATTTCATGATGATATCTTTTAAGATTTTGTTCAGGGCATGACCCATGTGGATTTTGCCGTTTGCATACGGAGGGCCGTCATGCAGAACAAATTTCTTGTGGCCTGCATGCAGCGCCTGCTTTTTGCCATAAATATCGTTTTCTTCCCAGAATTTCAGAAAATCAGGTTCGCGCTGCGGCAGACCTGCACGCATAGGGAACTCTGTTTCGGGCAGATTCAGTGTTTTACCATAGTCCATTACTAATAACCTCCAATTTTATTAAACAAAAAAATATAGCAATAATATAAAAAAGCTTCGTCCCTCAGATAAGGGACGAAGCTGTAGACTAACAACAATTAATACGCTTGCGTATCATACATCATTAACAAACGTGTACTCCGTGGTACCACCCTCATGACGACAGCCTTTGCCGCACGCCACTCGTGTGCGCAATATCGGGCGCTCCCGTATGCAGCTACTCAGGTTCGCCGCATCCGCTCCAAAGTGATTTTCACCTGCTTTACTTCGTCCGGGCTTGCACCATACCCCGCCTCGCTTAACCTGCGCCGCAAGCTACTGTCTTTTTCATCGCGTTAACAAATATCAATAAACGCTAATATTATACATTAGACAATGTGATAAGTCAAGGAGTGAAGAGCCCTGCACTGCCAAAATTTTATAATACACATCTTCAGACTTCTTACTGCTAAAGTCATATGTTAACAATCCAATCGAAGAATTATTCTTAATCCTGCTCTGTTAACATAAATTATTTGAACTTCAGTCTTTAACCAAAACGTCACAAACACTCGCTTGCGAAAAATACTTCTTTATGTTATATTATAGGCAAGAAGACAACCGCCCACAAGGTGGGTTGCCCGTAAAAAAGTGTAGAAAAGCCACTCCGTTACCGGTCAAAGTTCAGGAGTGGTTTTTCTATGTCCGTAACTGTCTTATTACTTTCGGTTCTGAAATATGAACGTCAGCAATGCTACGATAAAAATTCCAAAGGGTATTAAATCCTGAAAACTGAAATATACCATAGACATCACCTCCATTCCGAAGAATTTCGGCAATGCCCCACCCTCTAGCTCGGTTGTCTTACACAATATTTTATCATATAAAACCAAAACACACAACGAACAAACTGTAAAGTTTGCGCTGTGTGTTTTTTTATTGGCCAAAATATTTACTAAAAGTTTTATTGCTTATTTTTCTTCTGCTCTTTGAGCCAATTTTTATAATCTTGGACTGTATCTTTGGCGTAATCTGTTTTTAAATCAGCATAGTAGCCAAGAGCTTTTTCTACCAGTTCAGTATTTCCTTCACGGCTTGCCATGATAAGCATTGATTCAATCGCGATAAATTTATCTTCAATAGTCTTTGACTCTGCAAGGCATCTTTGAGCCATTTCCCAACCCAAGAAATATTTGCCAGTAAATTCCAGTAAACGTTGCAGATTAAACAAACATGTAAGATATGTGTCGCTATCTTTATCTTCGTCTGTTACACAAGCTAAAGCACGCTGATATTCTTCTATCGCTTCATCATACAAAAGGTAGAGCTCCAAATCAGCAGCACGATGAAATCTTGCTTTAAACATATCAGGCGGATTCATGGAAATTATCAAATTATCAATGGCAAATAATTTACCTGGATTCGTTTCGTTAGCTGCCAATTCATTTAATTCTTCTACACTTTTTCCTTGAATATCAGCGATTTTTTCAACAAATTCTTTACGCCAATATTGTTGTATTGTCTGTGGACGTATTTTCTCCAGATACTCCAAAACCTTCGGCACAAATTTTTCTTTCGTGATTGCAGAGTCTGCATACCAAAGGTTCGACTGTCCCATGCCCAAGCCTGCACCAGCTTTTGATGCCGAAAGAACCCTGAAATTACGCAGCTCTTCGGGAATAATATGCGCATTTTCTTCTCTGGTTTTAAAATTATATTGCCAATATGTATGATTTTCTACAATGTTATCTTCAAAATACTGATAGTAACGATACATCTCGGCGTGTTCGTACCAGCCGACGATATGCCGTCCTGTATCATTAGTCGCTACCCAGATAACTGTAACGTCATCAATTTTATCTACATCATCTGGCACATCCTCTACACGCGCCAGATTCAACCTCTCCCCTGGTGCACGCACATACCCAAGGCAGTAATGGTTATACGGATAGAAATTGAAACTTTCACAAGCATCATTATTTTCTTTGACAAACGCACCGCCATTCTTCGGCTGGTCGTTGTCAGTAATGCCACTATAAAGTTTCATCCATGCTATATTACAAAAAACTACTTTTGCCATCTTTATATCTCTCCCAAATTATCTGCTTTCTTCTTTAACGAATGTTGGGAACTGATAATCCAAGTAATTATCAAGTTCGTTGAAATTAGGGAACCTACGTTCCAATTCACGGAATTTCGGTCCGTGAGAATGAATCAGCTGATGCAGGCACTCGTGATAAATAAGGTACTTTAGTACTTCACGCGGCACGCTGGCAGAATTAAGGCCGCAATTCATTTTTATATTATCGCCAAGATAAACATATTGTGCAAAATACGTCTTATAAGCCTTCTTAGTCCAACCAATCGTCGGGCGCTTGAAGTCGTCGCCCAAGTTGTCTTTTTGCTCTGCCAAAACTTCATCAAGCAAAATTTCCAGCGGTTCTGCGAAAGGCTCTGCGCTAAGCAAGCCAAACTCTGTTTCTGCTTCTTCAATACTAGAGCCCATCGGCGTAACGCCGGTGGGATACAGAAGGAAGTCAAAAATACGTCGCTGATAGGATTCAACATTGCCATACAAGCTGTCAATGATCGTCTTATGCGCATTATAAATTGCATGAATATCCTGCTGAATTTTGAAGATGTTTGCCAAAGACGTTTCTTCGCGATACTTCATCGCCAATTTTGACGGGTCGATGTCGTCACGCTCGTCGAACGATTGAAACTCTGGAAAAGCTTTCTCCGTCGCCGTCAGTTCTGCAATGTCTTCCAATTCCTGAGGCGTAGGCATCACACCGAAGCCATCGAAATATTTTTGCAAAAGCAGTTTGCCGTTCTGCTCTTCCGCTGCAACAAGCGCCTGCGTATCTGCCTTCATTGCTGCATAGCCTTCCTGCTGGTTGGCGAAAACAAGCACTTTCTCGGGCATGTCATTTTTATCATAAACATTGTACCAACCCACAGGCAGCACAGCGGCGTGCACCTTGAAGCCCAAATCGCCGTAAGAAATGGCACGCATCGCGTCGATAATGCTGGACACAGGAATTTCTTCCACTTTGTTCTTTTTCTTCGGCTCTTTCTTCGTGCCTCCCGGCGTTCCGCCTTCTTCGCCTTCCAACAGGAACGAAGGATTGAGCCAACGTGTAAAGCTTGCCCACTTATCACAGAAGTCAACGATGTACACTTCTTTCGTGCCACCGCATTGCTTGCCACGCATGCCGCGCCCAATCATCTGCATTAATAAAACATCACTGTTCGTCGGACGTGTCAGAAAAACTGTATGAATATCAGGAATATCGCTGCCCTCGCTAAGAATGTTGACGTTAACTAATACGTCGATATGGTCGTCATTGCCAGCCTTATCCTTATGGTTGTTATGGCGGAAACGTTCAATAATTGCGTCTTTCACACTGTCGTCCATGCCAGAATAAATGCGGTCACATTTTACACCCTTTTTGACGAACATATCTGCCAAAACATCACAGTGCGTAATGTTCAAGGCAAAAATTATCGTTTTGCCGTATTTCTCTTTATTGTCAAGATATTCCTTAATAATAACTTCGTTACGTTCGTTAATCTTTGCAATCTTGTTGACAGCTTGTTCCGTCAAATCGCCTTTCGCCAAAACTTTTTTCAGCTCATCTTTATCAATATAAGTTTCAATTTCAACATTCGTTTCACGTTTTAAGTTTATCGGTGTAGCCAGAGTACCATCAGCAATCAGTTTGCTCAAGGGAATGGCATAAATGATTTTCTGCTCAAACAGTTTCAGTAGCGAAACGGTACCCATGTCAGTGTATCGGATTGGCGTTGCCGTAAGGCCAAGCAATTTCGCCTCGGGACATTTTTGGCGCACTGCGTTTATAATTTTTCTATATGAAGGTGCAAGCGCATGGTGCGCTTCGTCCACAACGATAATAACTTTCTTCTTGAGCGGAGCTGTAAGATAGCCAAGATTACGCACTAGACTCTGCACGCTACCCACGACGATATCATCTTTTTTGGATAAAGCGTGTGCGCTGGCATGTGCGCCCGAAACGCAAGTCACTGTCAGACTTTTAATTTCATCACCTGCCACATCTTTCACGAGCGGTGAAAGTCTATAAAAAACATTCGCTGCCTGTTCGACGAGCATATGGCGGTGCGCCAGCCAGATAACTTCATAGCCACGCGAAGAAAGCTCATGCAGAAGAAAATAAATACTCGTCATTGTCTTGCCGCTGCCTGTCGGCATCATAAGAATGCCGCAACGACCGTTTTGCTTAAGAAAATATTCCTGCATCGCAATGTTGGCTTCCTGCTGGTAAGAATACAGCTTTACATCCTGAATGTGCGAATCGCCAAGCAGAATGGTATGCGGCTTATAAAAATAAGTTTTTAACTGAAATTCTCCTTCCGAGCCTGTGCGTATCATCTCATCAAGGTACGCCATAATAACTGCCTGAGAAAGTTTGCACTGTTTCAGCTTACGCAAAGCGTCTTCGTCCTTGCTGCGGATGCCTGCATAATTTTGGCGTTCTAACGTTTTTGCCACATTCCCCAAATGCTCTGGTTCGCTCAAAAAATACTCTTCGATTTCTTCGCGATATTTGCTCACAAAATGTTCATCGGGAAATTTGCACAAGTTGCCCAAGTAAGGCGCAACAAAAGCTGCTTCGTCGTACTCTACTGGCGGATGATACTTTACAGGAGTTTTACTGCTCTGCAGCACTGCATTCAAAAATTTCACAGAGAAATCCTGCCACCGAAAAAAATTTTTTGACATTTACTAAAAGCCTCCTTTTACGCTCAGTCAGCAAATCGTTGTCCTAACAATATTACGTATAGTTTCTCCTAACTCATAAAATCTAAAGAATAGTATTAGCAGACGTTACAAGTATATTACTTTCTTTTTAACATATTTACATTATATGTCTACCCCCGCCTAAAAACAAGTCTTTTTTATTGTTCTGCATAAAAAAGAAGAGCACAACACAAAGTTGCACTCTTACTTTAAGTCGTTCTAATATAAATTTTTTTGCGTTCTATCCTCTGCGCCATCTGCACAGCTTCGCCAACTTGTAACCACGGCTGGCAATAAAGTCCCGCGTTTCTCCCGTCACAATCAGCGGAAGGTCACGCAACTCCTTCGGCGTCAGGCAGCCCAAAAGCAGCATGTACTTTTGCAGTCCTTCCGCCAGTGAATGCACATATTAGCTTGAAGAATGCAAAAAGGGGACACTATATACGCTAAAAGCTTCCGGACGAGCCATGAAAGCAGGTCTGGAAGCTTTTATTGTGTAAATTAGTACTTAGATGACAAATTATTATAAATGCCATTCAATACTCTTCTAGATCCCTAGAAGCCAGTCAATGACATTCACGACTTTTATGCCTTCATAATTTCCGAGGGAGAAGCGATCAAGCGTCAAGACGATTTTCTCATAATTGTCTTGTATTCCCCGTAGCGGACGCATCTCTCGTTCAAATGTTTCCTCAGCAGTCATATTAGCTGTAACCTGATAATAAGTTAATATTCCTTGCTTCTGAGCGACAAAGTCCACTTCAGTTGAGCCAAACTTTCCAATATTGACCTGATAGCCTCGCCGTAAAAGCTCGAAATATACAATATTCTCAATGGAAAAGCCCAAATCATACCGTTTTCTTGGAAGAATATGATTGCGAAGTCCCAGATCAACCATATACAGCTTTTTATTAGCTTTCAAAAGCTGTTTCCCAACAATATCAAATCTTTCAGCTGGGTAAAAGACAAATGATTCAGTCAAAGCCTCCACATAATCACTAACCGTATTCGGAGAAATCTTTCTGCCAGAAGAGATTAAGTAATCGGTTACGCTTTTCATAGAAATTGGACTGCCGATTACACTTGCCAAATAGCGTGCAATGGTCTTCAGTAGTGCAATATCTGTGATTTTACGTCTACCTGCATCTTTTTCTTTTCTTGCCTGGCGTTCCTCAATATCTTTAACAATAACGGTGTTGTAGATTCCCTCCAGATATTGATTTACTTTTTCATCCGTGCGGTTCATCACCGCAACATACGGAAGTCCTCCCGTTTGCATATATTCTGAAAAAGCATCTTCTTGCGGTCTCCCCGTCACAGTGACATACTCACTGAAAGAAAGGGGAAGCATTGATATTTCCACATACCTTCCAGACAAAAGGGTTGCCAGTTCACTTGAAAGCAAATACGAATTTGAACCCGTAATATATACATCCGTGTTGTTCTTTACATATAGACTATCTACTACTTTGGGGAAATCAGGCACGTTCTGAATTTCGTCCAAAAATATATATGTCATTTTATCGCTACACAGACGTTCTTTTATATAACGATAAAGTACCTTATAATCCAAAAGCTCTTCAAACTCTAGGTCTTCAAAGTTGATTGATATAATCTGTTCTGCTTCCACGCCAGCTAAATGAAGTCTGTCCTTAAACTGTTCCAGAAGCACCGATTTACCACAACGTCTAATTCCCGTCACAACTTTAATGATGTGCTCGTCTTTCCACTCCCAAAGCTGTTCGAGGTATTCTTTTCTTTCAACCATGGCTCTATCCCTCCTTTCTCCGAGTATAGCACATTATGTTTTGAAAATCAAATTATATTCCCATCTCGGAATTTATTTTAAAATATTTTATTTAGTCTTCTTATTTTAGAGCTTTAATTACAAATATCCATAAGCTTCTTTCTAATAGAGAAAGTGGCGATGATCGTTATGATATCCAGCTTGAATCAAGAAGCTCTGAGCAACCAGGAATTAAAGCGACAAGTAAAGCTTCAGATAAACTCACCGACTTAGCTTTAACAGCCTAAAAACAAATTTTAGATAAAAAATACGATACAGAATTTCTCGCTCGTAATGTACATACCATTTACAAATATGGTATTACGTTTAGAGGTAAAGAAGCAAAAGTCATAAGTGACTAGAACGGTTTTCTCACCAAAAACTGCGGAGCAAGCTCTCGCCTGCTCCGCAGTTTTTCTATCCTCTTCTTTTTTACCCTCTGCGCCATCTGCACAGCTTTGCCAGCTCATAGCCTCGGCTGGCAATAAAGTCAAGCGTTTCTCCCGTCACAATCAGCGGAACGTCACGCAGCTCCTTCGGCGTCAAGCAACCCAAAAGCAGCATATATTTCTGCAGTCCGTCCGCCAGTGTTTCCACATAGTCTGCGGCAGCGTCAACTCCCTGCTCTATGACCAGACGCAAAAGCGGTGCGGTAATCCCCACCGCGTCCGCACCAAGAGCAAAAGCACGCGCTGCGTCACCTGCGGTACGGATGCCGCCGCTCGCCAAAAGCAGAGCATTCTGCGGCAGTGTCTGCTGCGCGTCAATCAAGCTCCAGCACGTAGGCACGCCCCAGGCAACAAACTCCTCCGTCAGCTCAATCCCCTGACGCTTTGCCTCAATAGCCGGGAAGTTCGTCCCCCCTGCGCCGGCACAGTCAAAGGCGGTAAAGCCCTGCTCCAGCAAAAGCTCGTACTGCTCTGCAGCAATACCGCAGCCTGTTTCCTTAACGATAACAGGCACGCTCACAGCATTACGAATCTGCACCAGGTTTGCCAAAAGTCCGCAGGTATCCTTGTCGCCCTCGGCCATCCACAGCTCCTGCGCAGCGTTCAGGTGCACCTCCAGCGCGTCAGCCTGCAGCATGTCAATGGCAGCCTGCGCCTGCGCGGGCGTAGCAAGAGCACTGATGTTACCGATAACAAGACCTTCGGCAAGCTCCTCGCGTACCACAGTATAGCTCGCGATACCGCTGCCGTCAAGCACAGCGCCGAATTGCGAGCCTACAGCCATACCGATACCGGTTCTTGCCGCCACCTGCGCCAGCTTTCTGTTAATCTCCGTCACCGCATCTGTACTGCCTGTAATAGCATCAATGAAAAAAGGCAAACGCAGACGTTTGCCTAAAATTTCTACAGATAAAACAAAGTCTGCCGGATTAATCTCCGGCAGACAGTTGTGTAAGAAGCGGAGATCAGCAAGGTGCGTTGCCGCCGGGCCGTCGCCCAGCTCCAGTGCATATTGAATATGTTCTAGCTTACGCTTTGCACGTTGCATATCCTTCTCCAATTATTTTTCGAGGCTTTCCAGCTGCTCGGACAGGTTTTGGCTCAGGTGAGATTTTTTACTGCCCATGTAGGAACGGAATTCGTTCTTTTCAGCATCACGTTTAACTTTGGAAATGCTCAGGCCGATTTTTTTGCTGTCCAGATCCATTTTAATGATTTCAGCTTTAACAACTTGGCCAACTTCCAGAACGTCGCTCGGAGCTTCGATGCGCTCAGGAGCGATTTCGGAAATGTGAACCAGACCTTCAACCTTGTCGCTCAGCTTAACGATAGCGCCGAAAGCCAGCAGACGAACAACTTCTACGTCCAGAATGTCGCCAATGTGGAATTGAGAAGCTTCAACCTTCCAGGGATCTTCCAGAGTAGCTTTGATGCTCAGAGCAACGCGTTTGTTTTCGCGGTCGATGCTCTTAACCAGAACGGTTACTTCGTCACCTTCTTTAGCAACGTCAGCAGCTTTTACGCTACGGTCCCAAGACAGCTCGGTGTTGTGAACCAAGCCAACCAGGCCTTCGCCGATTTCAACGAACAGACCGAATTCAGCAACCTTTACAACCTTACCGGTGTATACTTTGCCTTCTTCAACAGAGTTGTAAGCAGCTTCTTCAGCAGCAGCGCGTGCTTCTTTAGCAGCAGCAATGCGAGCTTCTTTAGCTTCCTTGTAAGCTTTGCGTTTAGCGTCAGCTTCAGCTCTCAGCAGGTCGCGGCGGGAAACAACGATGCGTTTTTTCTCCAGGTCAACTTCGATGATTTCAGCTTCCAGCTCTTTGCCGACATAACCGGTGAAGTCTTCTACGCGGCGCAGTTCAACATGAGATGCGGGCATGAAGCCTTCAACACCTTCAACTGCAACACCCAGACCAACGATGTTTTTAGCTTTGTTTTTGATGATGCGCAGAACTTTAACGGTTGCCGGGCGTTTTTCGCCTTCGGGCAGCTCAGCAACATTTTTCCATGCTGCGTCGCGCTCAGCTTTGATTTTGGACAGACGAACGAAATCGCTCTTGGTGCTGCCAGGAACAACCTTAGCTTCTACTTCATCGCCAACTTTGATAGTGTTTTGCAATTCTTCAGCAGTTTCGGTCTGGGACCATTCGGAATAAGGAATCAGACCATCATGTCTATATCCGAAAGATACATATACGCCGTCTTTATCCAATTGAATAACGGTACCATTGACAACTTTGCCAGGATATACCTCTACCTCCATACTTTCGTTGAGCATTCTTTCAAAATCCATGTTTTCCATTACTAAAATAGCCTCCTTAATTAAACGGTCCGGAGTCGATGCTCCTGCCGTGATTCCTATTTTATTGCAACCCCTTAGCATATCGCTGCTCAGCTCGCTGGCAGTCTCTATATGATATGCTTGCCTGCAATGCTGTTGCACCAGCTCGAAAAGATGCCTTGTGTTGGCGCTGTTGCGTCCGCCGATGACGATAACGGCATCCGACTCTGCAGCCAGCTTTACAGCTGCCTGCTGTCTTTGCGCTGTCGCCAGACAGATAGTGCGCTCCACACGGTATTCTCCCGGGCGCTGCTCCTGCAGTGCCTGCAATATATCATTAAATTTCTGCAGCTCAAAAGTCGTCTGGATGATTACTCCATAACGCTCCCGGCGCGGTACATAAGAGATATCTTTTATACATTCTACACAGATAGCGTTTTTTCCTGCCCATTTTAAAATACTTTTTACTTCCGGATGATTTTTTTCTCCGACTATTACAGGAAAATAGCCATCAGCTGCTGCCTGAGCAGCCTTTTGCTGTGCCAGGCGTACATTCGGACAGGTTGCGTCCAAAATTGTCAGCCCTTGTTTTTCTGCCTGCGCATAGGTTTCAGGCCCCTCGCCGTGTGAACGGAAGATAACCGTTTCACCGGGAGCAAACTGCTCCAGGCTGTCCTTACAGGCAATACCCTTTGATGCAAGCTCGGCAATCAGCTGGGGATTGTGTATCAAAGGTCCCAGCGTTGCACCCTGCACACGGTCGGTCGCAGCCTTTTGGGCCAACGCCACCGCGCGCTTCACACCATAGCAAAAACCACAGTGCTCTGCTACCTTAATTTCCATTATACATCTTCACCTGCCTGCAGCCTTGCAATGTGCTGCATCAGCTCTTCAGTCATTGCATGCAAAAATTCTTTGTTGACCACAGCGTCCTCAGGGAAGGGCATCGGTTTGCCAAAGCGCACCGTAACCTTCGGCCAGATACGGCCATGACGCTTGTAATCGGTACCGATGATGCAGGCTGGCACGATAGTTGCCTTCGCCTTGCTCGCCATCATCAGCGCTCCGGGCTGAGCCTTGCCAAGCTCGCCGGTCTTGCTGCGTGTTCCCTCAGGGAAAATCGCCAGCACCTGACCGCTTTCCAGAATATCAATACCATGCTTAATTGCAGCACGGTCCGCACCGCCACGGCGCACCGGGAAAGCACCCAGAATTTTATAGATAGTGCCCAGAACCGGCACAAACAGCTCTTCCTTGGCCATAAAGTGGACCTTACGGGTTGCTGCCGTACCAAGTACAGGCGGATCAAGCAGACTCAGATGGTTGCTTGCTATAACCAGCGGACCATCCTTGGGAATATTTTCTCTTCCTTCTACCTTCAATCGCAAAAAGATGGTAAAAAGAATTTTAAAGAGATTCTTCACTAAGGTATAAATCATTGTGCGCGCTCCTGCACCAGCTGTAAAATTCTATCGGTAACCTCGCTGATGCCCATATCGGATGTATCCAGAAGCAGTGCATCCTCTGCCTGACGCAGCGGACTGATAGCACGCTCGCTGTCCTGCTTGTCGCGCTCGGCAATATCCGCCTGCAGCTGCTGCAGATCAACCTGCTGACCTTTGGCCACCATTTCCGCATAGCGGCGGCGCGCTCTTTCCTCAACCGAAGCAGTAAGAAAAATTTTCAGCTGTGCGTTCGGGAAGACAACCGTACCGATATCACGTCCGTCCATCAGGACACCGCCTGCCTCGCCCATACGGCGCTGCTGGTCTACCATCGCCTCACGCACTGCCCCGATAGCAGCAACACGCGATACAATCGCCGTCACTTCGGGAGTACGGATAGCATCGGTAACCTCGGTACCGTCCACAAAAACACGGTTGATTTTTGCCTCCGGCTTGAAGTCAATCAGCATAGTCTTGGATAAGCCGCTGATAAAGTCCTCGTCAAAAGCTTTGCCTGTCTGCAAAAACTTCCAGGCTACGCTTCTGTACATGGCACCGGTATCAATATAGGCATAGCCTAATTTTTCGGCAGCCAGCTTCGCAATAGTGCTTTTGCCTGCACCTGCGGGACCATCAATTGCCACAACAATTTTCTTCATTCTACATAACCACACTTTATAATGTATTAGCTATCTATATAATACCATGTTTTACATGTATATGGATAGCCTAATTTTAGTCAAATTTATGAATTATTCTTCGGCAGCCGCCGCTTCGCCCGCAGCATGACCGCTGCTGAACGCTGCCTGCAGATTATAGCCGCCGGTATAGCCGTCGACATCCATAACCTCGCCTGCAAAGTACAAGCCCTTGATGCGCTTGGATTCCATGGTCTTGGGGTCAATCTCCTTCACGCTTACGCCGCCTGCGGTAACAATGGCCTCGGCAATCGGACGTGTTGCAGAAATGGTGATGACAAAATGCTTCAGCGTCTGCAGCAGTCTGTGACGCTCCTCGCGCGAAACCTGGTTGATGAATTTATTCTCATCAACGTAGGACATATCCAGCACAACGGGAATAAGTCGTTGCGGCAGTAAATCCTTCATGCCATTGAGCACCTGCTTGCGGCTGTACTGCACAAAATCGCGTTGGATACGTGCATCAAGCTTTTCCTCGCTCAGCGCAGGCTTCAGGTCAAGCTCCAGCTCTACATCCTTGCCCGCAGCCAAAGCGTCTGCGGCAAGATTGCTCAGCGAAAGCACAATGGGACCGGAAACGCCGAAATGCGTAAACAGCATCTCACCAAATTCACTGCCCAGCTTTACGCCGTCGGCCAAAAGTGTTGCCTGCACGTTGCGCAAAGATAAGCCCTGCAGGTCATCAACATAAGGATAATCGCTTTCCAGCGGAATCAGAGAAGGCTTCAGCGGTACAATCGTGTGCCCCAGCTTCTTCGCCAGCTTGGCGCCGCCGCCGTCGCTGCCTGTGCCCGGATAAGACGCACCGCCCGCAGCCAGAATAACTCTGTCTGCCTCGTACACGCCGTTGACCGTGCGCACGCCGTACACATGGCCTTCCTTGACCATGATATCAATAACCTTGGTGTCGGTCTGCAGCTTGCCGCCGGCCTCGGTATAAATCCTTACCAGCGTATCGACTACATCCTTCGCCTTGTCGCTTACCGGAAAAATACGTCCGCCTCGTTCAACCTTCGTCGGCAGTCCGTTACTCTCCAATAGCAATACTATATCATCATTTGTGAACCTATGTAAAGCACTATTTAAAAATCTTCCGTTTCCGGGCAGATTTTTTATGAAATCGGGGATTTCGCAGGCGTTGGTAATGTTGCAGCGTCCCTTGCCGGTAATGAGCATTTTCTTGCCCGGCACACGCATTTTTTCATAAATCGTTACTTGCGCTCCGCCCCAGGCTGCAGCAATGCCTGCCAAAAGGCCTGCCGCGCCACCGCCTACAATCGCAACTCGCGTCATAGCTTAGCCGCCTTTCTGAGCTGAGATAACTCCTGCTCGCTCAGGCTGCGGAACTTGCCGCGTCCCAAGTTGCTCAGTTGCAGCGGTCCCAGCTTGATGCGCTTCAGATCGCGCACCGGAAAGCCGATAGCGTCGCACATGCGGCGAATCTGGCGGTTACGTCCCTCATGGATGGTGATATCAAAAAGCGTAAAGCCACGCTCATGGTCATAATCACGCAGGTTAACAATCGCCGGAGCGGTCGGACCGTCCTCCAGCTTTACGCCCAAGCGCAGCTGGTCCAGCTTTTCCTGCGGCACAATGCCCGGAACCTTAACGAGGTAGGTTTTGTTAACCTCATGGCTCGGATGCATCAGCGCCTGTGCCAGTGCACCATCATTCGTCAGCAGCAGCAGTCCTTCGGTATTGAAGTCCAGGCGGCCTACCGGGAATACTCTCTCCGGCAGGTTCTGCACGAAATCGGCAATGCTGCGGCGGTTTTGCGGGTCGGACATAGTGGTGACTACTCCCCTCGGCTTATAGAACATGTAATATGCCTTGGCCTCTTGGGCAATAGGCTTGCCGTCAACGCTGATGCGTACCTTTGATGCATCAAACTTGCAGCCCAGCTCGGTAACTACTTTACCGTTCACGCGGACGCGACCTGCCGTAATAATTTTTTCTGCTTCGCGGCGGGAGGCAACGCCTGCTGCCGCCAGGATTTTTTGTAAACGTTCTTCCATCTATCTCAGTTTTCCTTTGCTTCTAATGTATTATCAAGCTGCAGCACCTGCTGCGCAGCCTCTGCCTCATCTTCAGGCTTCGTTTCCAGCGGAGGCAGCTCCTCCAATGAGTTCAGTCCGAAAACCATCAGAAATTTTTCTGTCGTAGCATATAAAATGGGGTTGCCCAAAGCCTTTTTGCGTCCTGCCTCCACCACCAGGCCTAAATCCAGCAGTGTATTGAGTACGCCGTCAACTTTTACGCCACGGATGGCTTCCATCTCGGCACGCGTTACCGGCTGTTTAAAAGCGACAATCGCCAAGGTTTCCAAGGAAGCATTCGTCAGCTTTACTTCCTTTTTGCGTCCCAAGCCCAGCAATATGCTGTAGTAAACCGGCTTGGTCACTAGCTGAAAGCAGCCTGCTGTTTCACGCAGCATCAATCCCCTGCTTTCCGCCTCGTAGGATTGCTTCAGCTCCGAAACAAGCTCCCACACCTGCGGCTTTTCCAGCTGCAGAAGGTCCGCAAGCTCCGCCACAGAAACAGGCTCACCTGCAGCAAACAGCACCGCTTCCAGTGCTCCTGTCATTTTGTCAAGATACATCGTTTGCTTCCTCCTGTCCCTGCTTGCCGAAGATATAAATCGGTGCAAAGCGCTGCGCCTGGCTGATAGTAATCAACCCCAGCTTCAGCAGCTCCAGTACACCTAAAAAGCAGGCCACCTTCTCGGCAGGGCTGCCTGCGGTAAAAATCTCATTAAGCATAAAGCCCTGCGGCTGACGCTGCAGTCTTTGCAGAATATCTGCCATTTTATCCTGAACACTGTAGGCCTGCGGCTCAATAAAGGCTGCCGGCTTGCCGTCGGGCGCAGTCGTCATGCCTGCCAAAGCCTTCAATAACTGCTGCACCGTGCAGGGAGCAATAGTGCGCTCCACCAGATTGCCGAACATCGGCTCACGCTGCCAGTACAGGTCAGCGCTCTGCTTCATATCTGCCAAAGCAGCAGCGGCACGCTTAATGCGGCGGTATTCCACCAGCATCTCCACCAGCTGTTGGCGCGGGTCTGCTTCCTCCTCCTCGCCCTCAGCGGACTGCTTGGGCAGCAGCATACGCGATTTAATCTGCAGCAGCGTTGCGGCCATCACCAGAAAATCACTGGCGACCTCCATATCAAATTCACTCATGCTGCGCAGATAGCTTATATACTGCTCCGTAACCGCAGCGATGGGAATATCATAAATATCTACTTTATCACGCTCGATAAGGTGCAGGAGCAAATCCAGCGGACCTTCGAACGCAGTCAGCTTCAACGATAAATCAGCCATGGCTTAGAACACTAAACCCAATATACCGTTTACCAGCATCATGTAGCCTGCGGCAAGCGGTCTGATAATCGCACCTGTGATACCGGTGAACACCAACGCAATCAGAATATAAAAGCCGTAGCGTCCAACCATATTATCGAACTTCCAGGCCATAGACGGCGGTAGAAGCTCCGAAAGAATCTTGGAGCCGTCCAACGGCGGAACCGGAATCAGGTTGAAGAAAGCAAACCATACATTATATAACTGCATCCACAGCAAAAAGCGGTAAACGCCATCACTCAAAAGACCGAAGCGATTTAAAAACGTCATGAAAAATGCTGCGAGAAAGCACAAAAACAGATTGGCTGCGGGACCGGCAAAGGAAACCTTCAGAATACCCTCGCGGCGGTTGCGAAAATTGCTGGGGTTAATTTCTACTGGCTTAGCCCAACCGAAGCCGGCTACCACCAGCAGAATCGCGCCCAACGGGTCCAGATGCGCCATCGGGTTGAAGGTCATGCGTCCCATATAACGCGCAGTCGGGTCACCCATGCTGTCCGCACATTGCGCATGGGCATATTCGTGTATCGTAATCGCAAACAGAAGCGCAGGAATGCGATAGATCATCGTACTGAAATCGAGCATACTTTCCTCCGAGAAAAATTTATCAATAGATTTATTATACAACATCTTGTATTCCTACGTCAAAAAGAAAACGGAACCATCAGTATAAATTATGTGACAGTTCCGTAAACATTTACTTTTTTCTGCTGATTAGTTTCTTATTTGCCTGTGAATTGCGGTGCACGCTTCTCATAGAAAGCAGCAATGCCTTCCTTGCAGTCATCGGTACCAATCAGCAGCGCCTGGGTAGTTTCTTCGATTGCCAGCACCTCGTCCAGAGTCAGGTCATGGTCGTTAAGATATTTTTTCGTCAGGCTGATAGACAGCGGAGCGCTTGCTACCAAACGTGCAGCCATAGCATAAACCTTGCCCTTCAGCTCTTCGTCTTCATAGACATCATTCAGCATGCCAAGCTCCTTGGCAGTTGCAGCGTCAATCAGGTCACCGGTAAACATCAGCTCCTTAGCCTTCAGCACACCGATAGCCTTCGGCAGGAAGTACAGACCGCCGCAGTCGGGAATCAGGCCAACCTTGGCAAAGCTCTCGCCAAAGCGTGCCTTGGCAGATGCATACACCAGGTCGCAGGCCAGCATCAGGTTAACGCCTGCACCGGCAGTAACGCCATTGATATAAGCAATAACAGGTTTAGGAATAGTAGTCAGGCGTTTGGCAACGTCGCCCACCTTAGCAATGAAGTCCTTCTTGGCAGCAACGCCCTCCAAGCCGTTCAAATAGCTAAGATCACCGCCGGCACAAAATGCCTTGCCGTTACCGGTAAGTACGATAGCACGCACCTCAGCGTCGGCAGCAGCCTTGGTAATGGCAGCATGCAAACCGTCAATCAGCGCGTCATTCATTGAATTCAGGCTCTTCGGACGGTTCATAGTAATCGTCGCAATATTGTTTTCCACAGCGTATAATACAGCTTCTTCCATGGGTAACACTCCCTATAATATCTTTAATTTTCACCGATT
>NZ_FR892820.1:2116-3502 GCF_000434895.1 Phascolarctobacterium succinatutens CAG:287 | reverse complement strand
AAAAATATATTTTTTACCTAATCGATAACAAATTACCCTCTTACCAACAGCATCTGCAGCTCTCCATGCAGCTTAACCTCAATAGAATTTGCCGGTAAGAATATACAGTCACCTTTAAAAATATTTAACACTTCGCCTTCACCAAACGTCATTATTCCACAGCCATTCGTGCAAAGCAACACCTTAAAGGAATCACCATTACTTGACAATGTTGCCATTTCACGACAGCGCTCTGTATTTACCAGCACGCGCTCAACCTGAAAATACTTGCAACGGCACAGCATTTCCGACGCAAAGCCTCTCCTATACTTTAGCACACGCATTGGCTGCTTCGGCTGTTCGCTTCCATGCGTATCAACAACAGCCAAAGCTTTTTCTATGTGCAGCTCGCGCTTCCTGCCATTTTTATCAACACGGTTATAATCAAACAGACGATACGTTAAATTGGAGCTTTCCTGAATCTCGGCAATCAGCGCTCCAGCACCAATCGCATGAACGGCGCCAGGTTTTATAAAGAAAACATCATCACGATGTACCGGTATCTTTTGCAAATATTTTTCTACTGTACCATCCTGCAAGCTTTTTGCCAAAACGTCTTTTTCTATATCATGACTAAAACCATATACAATCTGTGCATTATGACTAGCATCAAGCACATACCACATTTCAGTCTTGCCACGCTGTCCATTCTCATGATAAAAAGCATATTCATCATCTGGATGAACTTGAACAGATAAATCCTTTTTGGCATCAATAAGCTTAATTAAAATAGGCAGTTCACCTAAATCTGCATAATGCTTGCCTAAAAGCCCTGGGTTATGACGCAAAACCGCTGCTAATGACAAGCCTTTAAATTTACCACTAGCAACCATACTTGTACCATCATGATGTGTAGAGCACTCCCATGTTTCTGCCAACGGCTGCATAGGAATGCCCTTGGAGAAGTCATCATTCAAGCGTCTTCCTCCCCAAAGATAATCCTTGCCTATAGGCTTGAGCAGAAACGGTTTATTTTTCAAGCTCATATTTTTGCTTGTCATTTACACTTATCTCCTTACCAAGCTGAACCTCAATAATTTTCAGCTCCGTATCTGCCATAATAGTATGCCTGCAGCCTGCTGCTATGGTAATTACATCACCAGCATAAACCTCCTGTTCCATGCCATCTACAATCGTATGACCATGGCCTTGGATAATAGTCCACACCTCATCGCGATGCTCATGGCTATGGTAGTTCATTTTGCTGCCAGCCTTCAGTGTTATACGAATGGTCAGGCTTTCTTTTTCCATGTCTATAACCTGATAGCTGCCCCAGGACTTTTCGGCATACATTACTGGCTGAATAATATTATCTACAAACGGCTTAATATAGCTTGACTGCGCTTT